>JACQBG010000035.1 GCA_016194585.1 Gemmatimonadota bacterium | reverse complement strand
CCGCTACATCGCCGATCGCGTGCACCGCGCCTACGGCGTCGACTCGCGCGTCATCTACCCGCCGGTCGACACCGAATTCTTCACGCCGGGCACCGCGCCGCGCGACGACGTCTACGTCACCGCCTCCCGCTTCGTCCCCTACAAGCGCATCGACCTGATCGTCCGCGCCTTCGCCGCCATGCCGCAACGCCGGCTCGTCGTCGTCGGTGACGGCCCCGACTGGAACAAGGTGCGTCGCGCCGCGGGGCCGAACGTCGAGTTCCTCGGGCGCCTCCCGCGGGAGGGGGTGCGCGAGCAGCTCCGCCGCGCCCGCGCCTTCGTCTTCGCCGCCGAGGAGGACTTCGGTATCGCCCCCGTGGAGGCGCAGGCGTGCGGCACCCCGGTCATCGCCTTCGGAAAGGGCGGGGCACTCGAGACTGTCGTGCTCCCGGGCGCGGCGAGCCCCGCCACGGGACTCTTCTTCCCGGAACAGACCGAGGCGTCCCTCATCCACACCGTCGACCGCTTCGAGCGCTCCGAGGCCCGCTTCTCCGCCGCGGCCTGCCGCGCCAACGCCGAACGGTTCGCCGTGCCGGCCTTCCAGACGGGCATCCGCGCCTTCATCGACGACGCGCTGTCCGGATCCCGTCGGTGACCGGCAACCCCTTCGTCGCGTCTATGGTAGAGCGTTATCTTTAGCCGTCGCTCCACCTCATACCCCCGAAGATGCCTACCGCCCGACGCCTGATCGCGTTGCTCACCGTCGTGTGTTCGGTGCCGATGGCGGCGCAGGACACCCGCCCGGTCGCGCCATACAACCCGACGCTGAACTTCGGCACGGGACTCGTCCAGATCCCCACCGCCTGGGTCAGCCCGGCCAACGGCGATCTCTTCGTCTCCATGGCGATGCGGGCCATCGGTGACGGCTCCTACGTGCCGCGCGCCGAGAACTCCCGGTGGGACTTCACCGAGTCGCTCGAGGCCCATCTGGGTGGCCGCGTGTCGGTCGGGTTGTCGCTCTACAGCCTCAGCAACCTGAGCATGGGCGCCTTCGCGCAGGTGCTGCTCGTGCGGCAGCCCGACTTCGGGGCGCGCTGGCTCCCCTCCATCTCCATCGGCGCGCTGAACGTTGGCACCTCGCGCTACGTCGACCGCTTCGTGACGGGCACCGTGCGCGCCAGCGACGCGATCCCGGGCAGCGGGGGGCGCGTGGCCATCGACGGCTCGCCGACCTTCTACGGCGTGATGACGCGCGACTTCCGCTTCGAGCGCAACTCGGCGTCGATCACCGTGGGCTACGGCAACGGGCTCTTCGCCAACTCCGGCGGCATGGACACGGTCTACAACAAGTCCGGCACCGTCGCCAAGGGGCTGTTCTTCGGCGGCCGCTTCGTGATGCCCACGGGGGACAACAGCATGCTCTCCCTGCTCGTCGACAACAACGGCTTCGATTTCAGCGCGGGCGCCGAGTTCACGCTCGGCCACCTCACCGCCGGCATCTTCATGACGGAGCTCGAGGAGAAGAGCGGCGTGCCCGCCAACCACGCGCTCGCGAACTACCAGAAGCCGGCCATCAAGATCGGCTACAGCGCCAGCATCCCCGACATCGTGCGCGGGTCGCAGCAGCGCTCCGAGGCCGCCGAGGCGCAGCTCGAAGTGCGCCGGCTCCGCCAGGAGATCGCCCAGCGCGAGGTGCGGTCGCAGGAACTGCGCGATCAGCTGGCCCGTGCCAAGCAGTCGGCCGACAAGTCGGCGGCCGACGAACAGGCCCGCCTGCTGAAGCAACTCGACGCGGAGCGCGAGGCGATGCAGAAGGCCGCCGAGCGGCTCCAGAAGCTGCAGAAGCCATCCGGCAAGCCGCCGGCCTCGCCGGAGGAGCGCTGACATGAACCCGCTCCATCGCGCATCCATCCGTTCGTTCGCGGCGAGCGCCGCGCTCGGCGCGCTCGGGCTCGCCCTCGTGGCGGCACCGGCCGCCGCCCAGCGCCCCCAGTTCTCCCCCACCGAGATGTGGGAGAGCGGGCTCATCAACGTCCCGGCGGCGTGGGTGCCGCCGCTCAACGGCGACTTCGCGCTCAACGTGGCCCGCGCCTCGCTCGACAGCATCCGCGTGCCGCAGGGGTTCGCCACCAACTACAAGCAGCCTTTCTACCACGTGACGGCGAGCGTCGCCTTCAAGGGGCGCGTGGAGGCGGGGATCAGCTTCTTCTCCACCGACCTCGCCAACGGCCTCTTCGCCAAGGCGCTGCTCTGGGACCAGACCGACGGCATCTGGCGCACGGGACTGCTGCACTGGCTGCCGAGCGTGGCGGTGGGGGTGCGCAACGTGGGGAGCGAGTCGGGGCTCGACCGTTTCGGCCGCACGGGGAACACGGGGCTGAACACGAACAACACCCTCTACGGCGTGCTCACGCGCACGATGGTGCTCGGCAGCGCCATGGAGGGGCCGCGCCCCAGGACGCAGCTCTCGCTCACCGCGGGGATGGGGAACGGGCTCTTCTCCAACGACAATGGCGCGGGCACGGCGTACTCGCAGTCGAAGACGTTCGGCAAGTTCTTCGGCGGCGACCTGCAGTTCGCCACGTCGCGCTTCAGCACGCTGAGCCTCATCGCCGAACACGACGCGTGGGACGTGAACGTGGGTGCGCAGTTCGAGTGGCGCGGGGTGCGCGCCGGGCTGTACGTGAACGAGGTGAACGCGGGCGATCCGAAGCCCGGCACCCTCTCGTACCGCAAGGTGCTCCTCTCTCTCGGCTGGCAGACCAACGTCGGCGCCCTCGTGCGCGGCAACCGCATGGAGCAGGTCACCGACGAGTACCGCCGCGAGGCGGGGGATCTGCAGAGCGCCATCGCCGCCGGCGAGCAGCGCGTGCGCACCCTCGAAGCGCAGCTCAAGGCGCTCCAGAACTCGCAGGAAGCCGACGCCATCGCCCAGCGCGCCGATCTGGAGCGCCGGTTGCGTGAGGAGCAGGACGCGGTGAAGCGCCTGCAGGAACTGCTGAAGCAGCGCGACGCCCAGAAAAAACCCTAGATGAGCCGCATCGGTCTCTCCCTCACACGCCCAAGAAGCATGCAGTCCTCTGCGTCCTCTGCGTCCTCCGCGGTGAAATTGCTGTTGCCGTTGCTGTTGCTGTCGTCCCTCCCACTCTCCGCTCAGCAGAAACCAGCACAACCGCCGCAGAGCAAGGAGGACGCCGCCAAGGCCCTCCGCACCCTGCAGGACCAGATCGAGACCATGCGCAAGCAGCGTCTCGAACTCGAGGCGCAGGCCGAGCGCACGTTGAGCCTCGAGGTGGGGGAGCGCGCCAAGCGGCTCGCCATGGGCGGCGAGGCCGGCGCGCTGCAGAAGCTCGAGTTCCTCCTCGACTCGGCGCAGAACCGGCTCATCGTGCAGCGCGACCGCATCCGCCTGCTCAAGGACGTCGCCGCCACTAATCAACAGACCGCGGTGGTGGTGGTGCTGTTGCGCGCCGACGTGCTCCCCGCGGGTGCCCTGACCGCCGCGCTCACCGTCGACGGCAACCCGCTCAGCACCGTGCGCCTCACCCCCGTGCGCGCCAAGGCCGTGGCCGCCGGCGCCGCCGACGAGCTGTACCGCGCCGAGATCGCTCCCACCGGGCACACGCTCAAGCTCGATTTCACCGGGCAGGGGCTCACCGCGGGGGAGAGCATCACCATCCCCGCGGCACCCAACCAGGTGACCTACGTCGAGTTCGTCATCACGGCCAGGAAGATGACGGCGACCACGTGGACCAACCGCGCGACGCCGTTCTGAGCGCCCTCGTGAAGAGCTGGCTTCCACTCCCACTGGCGCTCACCGCGCTCCTGGGCGCCTCGCCGCTCGTGGTACACGCGCAGGCCCAAGGCGCCGCCGACCGCTGTTACCCCAGCAGTCAGCAGTCCTCTGCGTCCTCCGCGTCCTCTGCGGTAGAACGAGTCCTCACACTCGCCACTGCTGATCTCGACTCCGGCCGGGTCTTCCAGGCGATCGACCGCCTCGAACGGGCGTCCGGCGCCACAGACGCACGCCTCCTCCCACTCCTCGCTCGCGCCTACGCCAAGGCCGGCTGCCGCGCCGCCTTCATCGCCACCGCCGAGCGCGCCCTCGCCACGAATCCCGCCCCGGCTGAGGCCGCCGCGCTGCGTGCCATGCTCAGCGTCGCCCGCGCCGAGGTGGTCGATTCGGTCGCGACGTCGTCGCTCGCCGTCGCTCCTGACGACTCGGTGCGCGAGGGAGTGCTCTACAACCTCGCCTGGACGCAGTATCGCGCCGGCCAGTTCATCCCCGCAGCGACGGCGTTCGATCAGGTCGCCGCGGCGGCCCCTGGGGTGCAGGCGCGCCTGGAGGCGCGCACGATGGCCGCGCAGGCCACCCTCGAGGCCCGTCGCAACGGCGAGGCCGCCGCGCGTTTCCGCGTGGTGGCCGACTCGCTGCACGCGCTGCAGGGGCTGCTCGCGCAGCGCTCGGCCGATTCGAGCGCGGAGCGGTTCGCCCGCGCGCTCGCCGACCGCCAGGCGACGTCGCTCCTCTGGGCTCCCGAGATTCGCGAAGGGCGGCTGCTCGTCCCCACGGGCGACCTCGTGGGGACGCTGCGCCGCGTGCAGGCCGGCGACGTGTCGCGCCGCATCGACGCGCTCGGCCCCGCGGGCGCCGATACGGTGTTGCGGGCGCTCGTGTGGACCGCCGCGCCGGGCGGCCTCACCGCGCTGCGCGCCGTCGCCGATTCGCTCGCCCTCGTGGACGTGCACGTGGCGCGCGCCGTGGCGCGCATCGACGCCCTCGCCGCCGACCGCTCGGTGCGCATCGCCGACGCGGCGCGCTACAAGGCACTCGTCGCCACCGTCGCCGACTCGTTCGCCGTCACCGAGCGGCAGTTGCGCGGCTTCGCCGACTCGCTCGCCCGCCACGACACCGCGATAGCGCGCACCATCGCCGAGTACCGGCAGACGCTGCTCGGCAAGATCGCCGCCGTGCGCGACGCGGCCACGCAGAACCGCGCCGCCATCGATTCGATCGCCGAGCCGCTCAAGCGGTTCGGGGCGGGGGCCATGCAGGTCGTGGCGCTCGAGCAGCAGACGGCGAGCGCCTACATGGGCACGGCCGAGTCGGCCGCGAGCGCGCTCGACGTGGGGCTCACCCGCCTGCCGATCGTCTTCCAGCGCGATTCGGTGCGCGCGAAGTTCGTCGCTCTGCAGAAGAGCCTCGCCGCGGCGCGCACGATGTACGACTCCGCGTTCGCCGCCGCTTCGCTCGCCGAGCAGAACGCGGCGGGCGACGCCGACCGGCGGTTGGCCGAGGCGCGCGCCGAGAAGAGCGCCGCCGAGTCGGAGCGCGACGCCCTCGTGGCGCGCACCGCCACGGCCGCCGCCGCCGTGCTGCGCGCCCGGGTGGACTCGCTGCGCGCTTCGCTCGATCGGAGCGCCGAGGGCGCCGAATACGGGCTCGGTGCCGCGCTCTACTTCGTGGCGCTCGAGGCCGACAGCACGCACGCCGCCAACGTCGACGAGACGCGCACGCGCGACGCGGCCATCTCGGCGCTCACCGCCGTGCTCGCGCGCCAGCCGAAGAGCCCGCTCCGCGCCCGCGCCCTGCTCGAGCTGGGCGAGCTGCTCGCCCGCAAGGCCGACGCCGAATACGCGGCCGCGCAGCGCGCCGGCGGCTCGGGCGACCATGCCGACTACACCGCGGCGATGGGGCGCTTCGACGAGCTGCTGCGCGACTTCCCGCAGGACTCCGAGGCCGACGCCGCGGCCTACACGCTCGGCTCGCTCGCCTATCTATCGCAGAAGTACGACGACGCCGTGAAGGCGTTCGAGCGCATCCTGCCGATGGAGCAGTCGCGCTACCGCGCCGAGGCGTACTTCAAGCACGGCGACGCCAAGTTCGAGCTCGCCACCAAGGGGAGCGGCGACGCGCGCCGTGCGCTGCTCGCGCAGGCCGCGCAGAGCTACGAGAAGGCCATCGCCCTCTCGCCGAAGGACGGCGACATCTACTACCTCGCGCTCTACAAGCTCGGGTGGAGTGACTATGTGCAGGCGGAGCGGCAGAGCTCCGACGAGTACCGCCGCGCCGTGGACAACTTCGCGCGGCTCGTGCGCGAGATGGACCAGCTCGCCCCCGAGCGGCAGGCGCGGCTCGCGCTGCGGCAGGAGGCGGTCGACTACCTCGCCATCGCCATCACGCAGCTCGGCGGCGCGGAGGAGGCGGTGCGCTTCCTCGGCACCATCCCCGATCCCGTGACGCGGCTCCTCGTGTTGCGCCGCGTGGCGCGCGCCCTCGCGGGGCAGGGGGAGTTCGCGAACGCGGTGCTCGCGTATCGTGCGGCGGCCGACCAGGCGCCGACCGACCCGAGCCTGCTCGAGACGCGGCTCGAGATGGTGGACCTGTTCCAGAACCGGATGCTCGAGCCCGGGCGCGCGCAGGAAGCGCGGCTGATCCTCGCCGAGACGCTCGCGCCCTCGTCGGCGTGGGGGCGCGCGAACGCGGCGCGCGCCGCCGAGGCGGCCAAGGTGCGCGAGAAGGCGATGCGCGAGAGCGGGTCGTACGCGCTCGCCGAGGCGCGCAAGCTGCAGGGACGCCCGCAGGCCGCCGCGGCGTACGGCAACGCCGCCGACCTGCTCGGCCGCTACCTATCCGAGTTCTCGAAGAGCGACAGCGCGCAGCGAGTGAGCGCGTTCGAGGGAGATGCACTGTTCGCGGCCGGCGATTACGCCAACGCCGGTAGTTCGTTCAACCGTACCGCGACGAAGTGGACGACCGACCCCACGCTCGCCGCGAACGCGCGGCGCAACGCGATCGTGGCGTTCGACTCGGCGCTGGCCGTCGAAGCGCGGCGCCCTGCGGCGGGAGAAGCGCCGGCGGTCCGCGCGACGCGAGCGCGTGCCCTGCAGGATTCGCTGTTCGCGGCGACGGCGCGGTTCGTGGCGCAGTCGAGTGATGCCGACGCGCGCGGAGCGCTCATCGCGCAGGGACGCCGCGCCGCCGAGGGTGGGCGGTGGGACGTGGTGGCGACGACGTTCCAGGGATTCTCGACGCGTTTCCCCGGCGACCCGTTCGCCCCCGACGCGCGCAAGGCCGTGGGCGACGCGTTCTACCGGCAGGGGCGTTACGCCGACGCGCAGCGTGAGTGGCTCGCCGCGCAGCAGGCGGCGGTCGCCGCGGGGCGCAAGGCGCTCACCGACTCGATCGTGAGCGTGCGGCTCGCCGCCGCGTCACAGGCCGCCGACTCGCTCACCAAGCTCGGACGCTACACGGCCGCGGCCGACTCGATCTTCGGCGCCATCGCCGCCGACATCGGCGATCCGACGCGCGCCGCCGACGCGATGCGCAACGCCATCGAAGTGCACCTGCAGGCCGACAGCCTGGCGCGGGCCAAGGGCGCCACGGCGACCACCGACTTCGATCGCGCGACGACGGCCGACGCGTCGAAGCGCGAGCGGGAGAGCGCCATCGCGGCCATCGAGCGGCTCGCGGCGAGCTACCCGGCGTATCAGTACACGCTCACGTATTCCGCGCTGCGCACGAAGCTGCTGAGCGACGTGGGGCGCCCCGCCGAAGCCATCGCCGGGCTGCAGGCGCTCATCGCCGAGCACCCCACCTGGCCCGGGCGCGCCGACGGGATGGTGCGGGTGGCGGTGCTCCTCGACTCGCTCGGCAAGCGTGCCGACGCGGCGGCGGCGTACGAGAAGTTCAGTCTCGCCTATCCGAACGACAAGCGCGCCGCCGACGCGCAGTACAACGCCGCGCTCGGCTGGGCCGACGCCAAGGACGCGCCCGCCGCCTCGAAGGCGTTCGCGCAATTCGCGCAGCGGTTCCCGCGCGACCCGCGCGCCGCCGAGGCGATGCGGGCGCGCGTGCTGCAACTGCAGGCCGCCGGCGACACGGCCGCGGTGGCGGGGGAGCTGACTCGCCTCTGCGCGAACCCCGGCAACGCGCTCGCCTCGCTCTGCGCCGACCGCAAGGGTTCCGCCGCCTTCCGCGACGGGATGGCCAAGTGGGACCGGTACGTGGCGCTCAAGCTGGAGATCCCCCGCAAGTCGCAGCTCACCAAGCTCGGCGTGGAAAATGCGAGCGAGGCGAAGATCATCGCCCTCCGGTCGATCACGCGCGACTTCGCGCGGGCCATCGCTAGCGGCTCGCCGGAATGGATCGCGGCGGGAAGTTTCCAGACGGCGCTCGCTCAGTGGCAGTACGGGCTCTTCCTGCGCGACGTGGTGTTGCCCGCCGACATCACGGACGCCCAGCGGGAGGGGGCGAAGCGCGGGTCGGCGCAGCAGGCGCAGGGGTATTTCGATGCGGCGATGAAGTTGTGGGGGGCGCTGGTGGAGAAGGCTTCTGCCGAGAAGATCGAGAATGAGTGGGTGGATCGGGCAAAGGCAGCGTTGAGGGGGGAGGGGATTCCGCCGAGGGAGGCGTTGCCATGAACGGTTTTGACCGGGCGCCGATGGGGCGTGAGGGGGGCGCGTGAGGGGTGAGGCGGCGGGCGAGACCGGGGCCGTTCGGGGACGAGTGTGTTCCCGGGCGCCGAAGGAGCGTGCAGGGGAGGCGTGCAGCGTGCAGGGGCGGGCCTCGGGCGGATACATTTCGCCGATGCGCGAGCGGCTTTCTTCCTTGTTGTTCATGCTGTTGCTGTCCTCCGTGGCCTCCGTGTCCTCCGTGGTAGAACTCAGGGCGCAGGGCCAGCCGCCGGCACAGCAGCCAGTCCCGCCCGCACCGAAGCGTCGCGCGCTGGAGATCCACGGCCAGGCCCCCGCGCCTGAAGTGGTGACGGTGCGCCCGCGGGAGATCCCGCAGTACACGCGCCGCGTCATCACGCCGCTGTTCACTGGCGGATCGGCGCCGAAGAAGAGCAGCACCGTCGTCGTGCTACCCGCGCCGCTCCCGGAGCCGCGCGCGGGCCAACCGAACCAGAGCCAGAAACCCGAATGAGCACACTCCTCGAGTACTACCGCAGCGGCGGCCCCATCATGCACGCGATCCTCGCGATCGCCGTGCTCGGCCTGGCCGTGTTCTTCGAGCGGATGTACGTCATCATCTTCCAGTCGCAGGCGAACTCGCGCCCCTTCATCGAGAAGGTCCTCTCCCTCGCCAAGGCGGGGAAGACGGAGGAGGCCGCGAAGCTGTGCGCCGGGAGCAAGGGGGCCATCGCGCACATCGGCGAGCTGGTGCTGCGCAGCAACAGCCGCAACGAGAGCGACCTGCAGAACGCCGCCGACGCGGCGAGCGTGGGCGCGCTCCCCGCGCTGACGCGCCGGCTGCACTATCTCCCGATGCTCGCCAACGTCTCGACGCTGTTCGGGCTGCTCGGCACGATCTTCGGCCTGCGCGAGGCGTTCGCCTCGGTGGCCCTCGTGAGCGCGGCCGAGCGGTCGGGGAAGCTCGCCGGCGGCATCGCCATCGCGCTGAACGCGACGGGGTTCGGCCTGCTCGTCGCCATCCCGCTCACGCTCGCCCACGGCTGGCTCTCGAGCCGCGCCGAGGTGATGATCGAGCGCGCCGACGAGTTCGCGGTGCGGTTGATCAACGCGCTGAGCACCAAGCGGTCGGACGGGGAGTGAGCACCTACTTCCACCGCATGCGGATGCGCCGCGCCGAGCGCGCGGTGGGGACGCAGCACGGCGGGCTCAACCTCGTGCCGCTCGTCGATATATTGACGTCAATCGTTTTCTTCTCCCTGCTCACCTACGCCGGGACGGCGCTGGCCGCGCTCACGAGCTTCGACCTCACCCTCCCGCCCACCGTCATCGAGAAGCCCGAGGACGCGAAGAACATCAAGCAGGAGAAGGACGTCCTCAACCTGCTCCTCGCCGTGCGCGTGTACGACGACCGAGTGGAAGTGGAGCACTCCGCCGAGGGCGGGTACCACAAGACGATCTCGCTGAAGGACTCCACCGCCCTCGACACGTTCGAGGGGGAGATGGCGAGCATCCGGCAGAAGTACCCGCAGAACAAGGACGTGCTCGTCATCCCCGCCGACGGCATCGCGTACGACGACATCGTGCACGTGCTCGAGCGGCTCAAGCGCGCCCGCTTCAGCGCCATCGCCCTCGGCACGCGCAAGCGCAACGCGCCGGTGGAGACGCCGTGACGCACGCGCTGCGTGTCGGTCGTCTCGGCGAGCCGGGGGCGCCGTGAGCCGCGCCCGCGAGCAGCGGCAGATCCGCCGCGCCAAGCAGTTCGCCAAGTTCAAGGTGACCGAGCTCAATCTGGTCCCGCTCGTCGACACCTTCGTCTCGATCGTCTTCTTCGCCCTCACCACGACGACGGTCGGCGAACTCGCCCCCGTGGTGCCGGGGGTGACCCTTCCGCAGGCTTCCGTCGGCATGAGCGCGCTCTCGCAGCTCACGCTCGGTGTCGGCGGCACCGTCACCCTCGCCAACCGGCAGATCATGAGCACCGCCGAGGCCGCCGGGAGCGCGAGCGACGACCCGCGGCAGCCGCTCAAGATCCCCGCGCTGTACCGCGAGCTCAAGAAGATGAGCGACTCCATCCGCGTCTCGCGCGGACTTGGCCCGAATGACGAGCTCAAGCTCCCGCTCGCCATCCAGGGCGACAAGACGATGCGCTACGACCTGCTCAGCCGCTTCATGGCGACGGCGCGCCTCGCCGGGTTCCGCCAGCTGTCGCTGCAGGTGCAGCGCACCGAGAGCCACACGGGCCCCTGATGGACGAGACCCGCCCGCTCTTCATCTCGCACGGCATCGCGCTGCTCCTCGGCGCGAGCTGGCTGGCGCTCGTGTACCTCACGCCGCCCCCGCCGCCGTCGATCTCGCTGCTGCGCCCCGAAGAGGCCGCCGCCGTCGACGTGCAGTTCGAGGACGAGAAGCCGCCCAAGCCGGCGCCCGCCCCCGAGCCCGCGCCCGCGACGGCGAACAAGGAACCGACCCCGGCCGACATCAAGAAGGCGAAGAAGGAAGAGCAGGGGGCGGCCGATGCGTTCGGCGGCGGCTCGAGCGCCGCGATGGTGGGCGACGTCACGAACGCGCTCCGCGGCGTCACCGTCGCCAAGGCGGGGGAAGGGGGCGGCACGGGCGGCGGGAAGGCGGTGATCGCGTACGGACAGGGCGGGACGAGCGTGCGCACGCCGGGGCGGGGGCTCGACCCGAGCGTCGCCGCCGCGGGCGCGGGGATCGGCCGCGTGAACGCCGCGGGGAGCGTGACACGCGCGACGATCGCCGTGGCCGCGCCGAGCGTGGTGAAGAGCGCCGACGGCGGCCCGAGCGGGCGCGACATGAGCAAGCTCGGCACGTTCGTGCGCGCCCGGCAGGCGCAGCTGCAGTACTGCTACACCGACGTGGGGCTCGCGGCGAACCCGAACCTCGGCGGCTCCGTCTCTGTGAACGTGACGCTCGAGCCGTCGGGTGCGGTGCAGGACGTGCGCGTCTCGAACCACACCTGGAGCGGCGCGGGCGCGGCGGAGACGGAAGCGTGCATCCTCCAGCGGGTGCGGGGATGGTCGTTCCCGCCCTCGGCGAAGGGTGGGAGCGAGTCGTACGGATTCTCGTTCGTGTTCAACAGGTGAGAGTGCAGGTGAGAGTGGGAGGGACTGCAACTGCGGTTCTACCGCAGAGGACGCGGAGGACGCAGAGGACTGCAACAGCAACAGCGGTTCTACCACGGAGGGCACGGAGGACACGAAGGACTGCGACAGCAACAGCGGTTCTACCACGGAGGGCACGGAGGGGCACGGAGGACTGCCACTCCGGTTCTAGTGCGGAGGACCTGCAACTGCGGTTGTACCGCAGAGGACGCGGAGGACGCAGAGGACTGCGAAGACTTGGTCTAACTGCGCGCGGCGCCGACTGCTTCGCGCGCAGTTGCAGTTAACCCATCAGTTGCAGTTGCCGTTGTTGTCCTCTGCGTCCTCTGCGTCCTCCGCGGTTGATTGAAGCCGTTGCCGTCCTGTGCGGTTGATTGAAGCCGTTGCCGTCCTCCGTGCCCTCCGTGCCCTCCGTGGTAGACTTCCTCCCACTCCCACACTCGAACCTCGCGATGCGAACCCGCTCCCTCCCACTCGCACTGCTTGTAGCGATCGCCGCCTGCGGTGGCGCCGCCGAGAAACCCGCCGCCGCCCCGGCCGTCGCGAAGGACGCCTTCGCCCCCGACACGACGCCCAAGGCCGACCTGTCGAAGCTCAACTCGAACATCCCCGCCGCCGCGCTCGACACCTTCACTCCCGTCAAGCCGCGCAAGCTCATCGTCGAGAAGATCCCCGACGCCCCCGCGCCGCTCATGGACGCCGCCGAGCGTGAGGAGGGGATCTCGCGGTTCTGTTATCAGGAGTACGGGCAGAAGGTCGACCCGAAGCTCATCGGCGCCGTCGCGCTCGTCGTGACGGTGGACGACAACACGGTGCAGAAGGTGCGCGTCGGCGCGGACGACTGGTCGAGCGGCGCCGGGCGCGCCGTGAACGCGTGCCTCGTGCAGAAGGCGCCGCAGGCGTGGAAGATCGTGCCAGGCTCGAAGGTGGCGGCGGGGCAGTACGTGGTGCAGCTCCGCTTCCGGCCGAGCTGAGCCGGCGGCGCGGGCGTCAGCGGAAGTAGGGAATCGCGACGCCCGCGAACAGGCCGAACGACACGCCCCGTCCCGCCGCGATGGTGCCGCCGCTCACCGAAACGCCGGCGTAGGGGCGCGCGCGCGCCGTCGTCCACGTGTCGATCAGGCGCAGCCGCAGCCCCGCGCGCACCGACCCGTCGCGGGCGAAGCTGTTCACGCATCCCGCGTCGCCATAGTTATTCGAGAACTCGCCCACCGTGCAGCCGAGGCTCGCGGCGAGCACCACGGCCGCGTCGGCCGACACGGTGCCGTGGATGGCGCGACCGACGTCGTGACCGCCCGCGAGCGCGAGTTCGAGCGAGTTCTCCCGCTGCTGAAAGCGCTGGCCGCCGCTCCAGTACCACTCCGGGACCTGCGAGAGCCCGAGCTGCACTTCGCCACTCCAGCCGGGGGCAAAGAAATCGGCCGCGCGAAATCCGACATCCGCGAGAAAACCGGCGCCGCTGTTGCGCACGCGCGTACCGAGTTCGACGGTGACGCTGAATGGGCTCCGCGGTGCGGGTGACGGCGACTGGGCGTGGCCCGCGCGGGCGGCAAGTGTCGCCAGGGCGACGCAGAGCAGGGGGATTCTCGTGAGTCGCATGGTCGTGAATTTGTCGACGGACGTCCGGAATTTCGAGTCGCGCGCGCTCTCTCGCTGTCCGTATACATCCGCATTGAAGTTCCGATTGTGTGCGCTTAGACTGACGGCGTTCGCGACGATGCTGTCGGCCGCATTCTACCTCCAGCCGAGGGAGCGTCACGCTCTTGGTAAACGTCCGCAGTCTCGCGCGCCTGGTCGGCGCCGGCGCATGGTTCGGCGCCGCCGTCCTGAACGCGCAAGCCGCCCCCCAGCGCGCGAGTGAGGATTCCCTCGCGCCACTCAAGCCGCTCCGGCGGCTCGTCGCCGTCGAGCGGCCGCCGATGCCGTTCGGCAACTTCTTCCGAGGCGCGCCTGGCACCAACTCGGGGACGCCGATGGCTTTCGGCGCGAGTTGGGGCGACGTGTTCGTCGGCGCGGGCTATCAGAACGCCACCCGCGCCGTGAAACTCGCGAACGGATCGTGGAGCAGTTCGGGCGGCGGCAACAACGACGACGGCTCCGTCTCCGTGGGCTTCGGCCTCGGCGACCCGAAGGACTACCTCGGCCTCGAAGTGGTCGCGACCTCGCTCTCCACCTTTCGCTCCGGCTTCGGAAACCGCACCGCGTTCTCGTTCCAGGCGCACCGGCTGCTCGACGCGTCGACTGCGATCGCGGTGGGCGTCGAGAACGCGTTCATCGCCGGCGGGGGCCAGACCGACGGCATGCCCTCCACCTTCGTGGTCGCCACGCGGCAGTTCAACCTCTCCGGAAGCGACTTCAACCTCTTTCAGTCGGTGACCGTCAACGGCGGCGTCGGCAACGGCCGCTTCCGTACGCTCAACGACGTGAACGCCGACAACAAGACGTGGAACGTCTTCGGCTCCGTGGGCGTGACCGTGACCGACTGGTTCGCGATGAGCACCGACTGGACGGGACAGGATCTCAACGTGGGCGTGTCGTTCGTGCCGTTCAAGCAGTTCCCGGTGTCGATTTCGCCGACCCTCGCCGATGTCACGCAGACCGCGAACAAGAGTGCGCGGTTCGTGTTGGGCGTGGGGCTCGGGATGCACTTCTGATGATGACCCGCACGGCAGAGGCTTGGGATATGCGCATGTCATACACGGTGAAGGTCGCGTTTGTGCTGGTCGGTTTGCTCGGCGTGGCGGAGCGTGGGGAGGCGCAGGGTAAGATCGGAAACATGTCCGACGTGACGGGCTACGCGCCCTGGAGCTACGGTTCGTTCCAGCCGTCGTCGAGCACCACGACCGATGGCAATACCGACATCAGCACCGTGACCCCTGGCACCGACGGCACCCCTGTCTTGTCGGGAGGAAGGTTGTACAGACAGGCGATCAAGGACGCCAAGACCGCGGCAGTCCTGGGCCGCAATCGTCCGGCCACGAAGGCGTTCTTCGCGGCCGCGATGCTGGAGAACGGTACGGCGCCCAGCGGGTGGCTGCCGGGGGCTTCATCAGCGGTTGAATCGGCGGTGTTCGCAACCTTCCAGGCGGCAGTGAAAACGCCGACGATCGCGAACGTGAACGCCGCCATCGACGCGTTCAACGCAGCGCTGCCGTTGGTCACTGGCGCCTCCGATACGCCTGGGAGACAGATCCTGAGCACCGTCTCGAATGTGCTGGAAGCCCTGACGTCAGCCTGGCTCGAGACCAACGGCGCCGTCATGAAGTGATGACCGGCGAGCGGGCGCCGCTCGCGTGTCGATGGCTCGAGTCGAGCGAAAGCGCGCTACGACCGCCTCGGCCTCGACGCATACGCGACGCCCGCCAGCAACACCGCGCCACCGAGCAGCGTCGCTCCGTTCGGCGTCTCGCGGATCCCGGGGAGCAGCATCGCCAGCACCGTCGCACCCACCGGCTCGCCCAGCGCCACCAGGCTCACCACGTAGGCGGGCCGGTACCGCAGCGCCCAGTTGAACCCGGTGTGCCCGAGCAGCATCGGGCCGAGCGCCATCCCCGCGAAGATCGTGATCTCGCGCGGCGCGTAGCCCGTGAGCGGCTGCCCGGCCGCCGCCGCGAGCGCCACCACGCACACGAAGCACGCGCCGTACACGAGTCCCACGTACGGCCACAGGTCGAGCTTCTGCCGCACGCGGCGCCCCACGAGCAGGTAGCCGCTCACCGTCACCGCGCCGGCGATCGCGAGCAGGTCGCCGAACAGCGCCCGCGACGAGAGCACGAACCCCCCGCCGCCGGCGCCCGGCGTCGCGCGCTGCGCGTCTCCCCACGCGAGGAGCACGGCACCCGCGAGCGCGATGGCGATGCCCGCCACCTGCGCGCGCGTCGGCCGTTCGTGCAACCACGCCGCCGAGCCGAGCGCGACGATCACGGGGCTCAGGTTCACCAGCACCACGCTCGCGGCGACCGACGTGTAGCTGATCGAGGCGATCCAGCTCCAGAAGTGCAGCGCCAGCGACGCGCCCGCGGCGAGCGCCACCAGCACGTCGCCGCGCGTCAGCCGCCGGTACTGGCGCCACGTCCCCGTGTACACGAGCATCGCGGCGATCGCGCAGAGCGAAAAGCCGAGCCGCCACGCGGCGATCGTCAGCGGCGGCGCGTGCGCCAGGCGCACGAGCGGCCCTGAGACGGAGATGCCGAAGATCGCGAGGCCGAGCACGAGCGCCGGCGGCACCGGCGGATGATGCGTCGTGGTGTCTGGCACACGCGAATCCAACCGGCGCGCACGCCACCCGTCAAGCGAGGCGCGGGGCGGGGACTCCCTCGCGCGCGGCGAACCCCCTAAGGTTCACCGGAGCCGCAGGTCACATGAACGGCCGGCCCTCCGCCGTTCACCGTCCTCTCGCCCCCGCTGCGATCCGTGCCCAGTCACCTCGTTCCACGCCCCCGTCTCGTGTCGTTGCTCGCCGCCGCCCGCGAGCAGCGCATCGCCGTCATCGGCGACGCGATGCTCGATGTCTATCTCAAGGGCGACGTCACGCGTATCTCCCCCGAGGCGCCCGTGCCCGTGGTGCGCGTGCGCGATCGCCGCTTCGCGTTGGGTGGCGCGGCGAACGTGGCGCAGAACGTGGCGGGCATCGGGGCCGGGGTCGAGCTCGTCGCGTCGGTGGGCACGGACCAGAGCGCCGCGCAGCTCAAGGAGATGCTCGCTGCCATCGGCAGCGACACGCGCGGGCTCGTGCCCGTGAACCGGCCGACGACCACCAAGACGCGCATCGTCGCGCGCTCGCAGCAGGTGGTGCGCGTCGACGAGGAAGTGGACGACGACCACTCGCCGCACGAGGTCGAGCAGCTCCTCGCCGCCGCCGAGCGTGCCGTCGAGAGCGCCGACGCGCTCGTGCTCGAGGATTACAACAAGGGCGTCCTCGTGCCGCTCGTCATCGAGCGCGCCATGCACGCCGCCCGCGCCAAGGGGATCCCCGTCGTCGTCGACCCCAAGTACCGCAACTTCTTCGCCTACCACGGCGCGACGATCTTCAAGCCGAACATGCGTGAGCTCGAGGACGCGCTCGGCGCTTCGGTCGACATCGAGCATCCCGCCACGCTCCCCGCGCTCGTGCAGCGGCTCGGCGTCGAGGCCGTGTTGCTCACGCTGAGCGAGAAGGGGATGGCGCTCATCGACAAGAATGTGGCCGATGGCGGCGGCGCGCACCGCATCCCGACCACCGCGCGCGAGGTGTACGACGTCGTCGGCGCGGGGGACACGGTGACGGCGTGGCTCGCCGTGATGCTCGCGGCCGGCGCGACGCCACTCGAGGCGAGCGTCATCGCCAACTTCGCGGCCGGCGTCGAAGTCGGGAAACTCGGCGCCGCGACGGTGAGTCCCGTCGAGTTGCTCGACGCGTACGACGACCACGCGTCGAGCGCCGCCAAGTGACCGCGACACGCCAGATCGACGAGCCCCGATGACCGCGACGCGCCTCCTTCACCTCGACGTCGAGGTCACCCGCGGCGACACGGTCGAGTCACGCCATCGCGTGCACGCCGCCGTCGTCGGTCCCGACGACCAGCTGCTCGCCACGGCGCGCGACTCCGGCCTCGTCACGATGTGGCGCTCCTGCGCGAAGATGTTCCAGGTGCTCCCGCTGCTCACGAGCGGCGGTTTCGACAAGCTGAGTTGGGGCGAGGAGGAGCTCGCGCTCGCCTGCGCGTCGCACGGGGGCGAGCCAGAGCATCTCGCCGTCGCCACGCGCATGCTCGCCAGCATCGGGCTCGAGGAAGGGGATCTCGCCTGCGGCCCGCACGAGCCGCTCTCGACGCGCGGCGCGCGGCTGGCACGCGAGAGCGGCCACCCCATCGGCCGCCTGCACAACAACTGCTCGGGCAAGCACTCGGCGATGCTCGCGCGCGCCGTCACCATGGGATGGCCCACGCGCGGCTACGAGCGCGCCGACCATCAGGTGCAGCGCGCCTGCCTCGGCGAGGTCTCGAGCTGGACCGGCGTCCCCGTCGACGACATGCCCATCGCCGTCGACGGCTGCGGCGTGACCGTGATGGCGCTCCCCCTCGAGCGGATGGCGCTCGCCTACGCCCGCTGGGGGCGCGCCGCGATCGCCGGCGACGAGCAGCCGGCCCGCACGCTCCACGCGATGCGCGCCCACCCGCACCTCGTGGGGGGCACCGACCGGTTCGACACGGTGATGATCGGCGAGACGAATGGGCGCGTCATCACGAAGGTCGGCGCCGAGGGGGTGCACTCGATCGCCATCCCCGACCTGGGGATCGGCGCGGCCATCAAGGTGGAGGATGGGGCACTGCGGGCGCAGCACGTGGCGGTGGTGGCGCTGCTGCAGAAGTTCGGGGTGCTGCCGGCGGAGCTGGGCGGGAAGCTCGCGGAGTTCGGCTCGAAGCCGATCCGGAACACGAGAGGGGAGACGGTGGGGGTCGTGCGGGCGGTGGAGGAGGGGTCGGACGCCTGACTGCCAACGGCCGTGAGGCGGGCGCGTGAGGCGTGAGGCGGAACCGCTGACCACCATGAGGCGTGAAAAACGAAACGGGCGAGCCGTCACCGGCTCGCCCGTCTGCCTTGCCCGCCGCCTGACGCCTCACGCGCCCGCCTTACGCCTCACGGCAGTTCGCCCGTCCTCCCACTCCCACTGAAAGGCAGTTACTTGAACTGCACCTGGACGATATAGGCGTTCGGCGCCCCGAACGTCCCATCCAACTTCCACTGCCGGCTCGCCTCGTTCAGGCACGCGTCCACGATGTTCCCGGCCTGCGACGTCCACTTGCTCTCCTGCACGTAGATCACGTCGCTCCCCGTGACGTTCATGTGCGCGAAGAAGCTCACCGTGCCGGCGAGATAGGGATCGGCATTGCGCCCGTTCTGGAAGCAGGTGGTCTTGGCGGCGAGCGTCGAGACGGTGTCGCGCATGCGCACGCCACCCACCTCGTAGCCCTTGCCGAGCTTCTCGACCACGGCCTTCGACGACGACGCGGCGTTGATCACCGAGTCGGCGAACGCCTGCTGCTTCTTCCGGTATTCGTCGGGAGAGACCTGCTTGGTGGCCGCAGCGTCTTCCGCTTCCTTCTTCTTGTCGCCGCCGCAGGCCGCGAGAGCCAGCATCGACAGCACCAGTACGCGCTTCACGTTCATGGGGGTTCCTCGATCGTTCACTTATCGCTCTACACGACGGGCGCGCCACGGGCCCCGTCGTGTGCCGCTGGGGTCGCGCTGGCGCGCCAAGATGACGAATTTACAACAATTCACGCGTCTACGCTCTGAAGACGCCTCAGCGCGCGGGGCGGCAACCGCGCCCTCATGCATTAACCCGACAGATCCCGGAAGGTTTCGATGGTGCCCTCCGCTCCCCTCGGCGCCACTCTCCATGAACTCGACGCGCCGACGCGCGCCCTCGTCCGCCTCGCCGCGCGCATCGCGGGGGGCACCGAGGACGCCATGCGCGCCGCCTTCGCCGAATGCCTCGCAAAGGGCGTGAGCACCGTGTGGACCGAGGAGGTCATCCTGCAGAGCTGCCTGTTCGCCGGCTTCCCGCGCTCGCTCAACGCCGCCCGCGAATGGCGGCGCATGAGCGGCGTGCCCGCACCGGGCGCTGCGCCGAGCGCTGCGCCCGGCGAGGGAACCGCTCGTGGCGGCGTGACTGCTCGCGCCGTCGCCGATGTGTCCGCCGGCGCCGGCCCCACCGGCGCCGGCCCCACCGGCGCCGGCCCCACCGACAGCTACGCCGACGTCTTCGACTGGCGCGTGAGCGGCGAAGCCACCTGCGCCACCGTCTACGGCCGCTTCTACGACAAGCTCCGCGACAACATCCGCGCCCTCCATCCCGCCCTCGACGACTGGATGATCGTCGACGGCTACGGCAAAGTGCTCTCCCGCCCGGGGCTCGACCTCGCGCGCCGCGAGCTGTGCATCGTCGCCGCCTGCGTCGCGACGGCACAGGACCGGCAACTCCACTCGCACCTGCACGGCGCCCGCCACGCCGGGGTGAGCGACGCCACCGTGCTCGAGGCGCTGCGCGCCCTCGACGGCGCCGTCGCCCCCGACGATCTCGCGCGCGCCACGCTCCTCTGGGACAAAGTCGCCCGGCAGGAGCCGCGGGCGGCCGCAAGCCACTAGCTTTCACCCATGTTCATCGATCGCGTCATCGTCAACGTGCTCGCCGGTACCGGCGGCTCGGGCTGTTCCTCGTTCCGCCGGGAGTGGCGCGAGCCGATGGGCGGCCCCGACGGCGGCGAAGGCGGCCGCGGCGGCGACGTGATCGTGCGCGGCGACAACAACCTCTCGACCCTCCTCGACTACACCTACCGCGACCGGTGGGAAGCCGAACGCGGCGAGCACGGCATGGGGTCGAACAAGACGGGGCGCTCGGGCGAATCGGTCGTGCTCCCCGTGCCGCCGGGCACCGTCATCAAGGACACCGTGACGGGGGAAGTGATCGGCGAGATCCTCGAGGCGGGCGAGGAGATCCTCGTCGCCAAGGGCGGGCGCGGCGGCAAGGGGAACGCCTTCTTCCAGACGGCGACGCATCAGGCGCCGCGCGAATGGCAGCCGGGCGAGGAAGGACAGGTGCGAACCCTCGAGCTCGAGCTCAAGCTCATCGCCGACATCGGGCTCGTCGGGCAGCCGAACGCGGGCAAGTCGACCCTCCTCTCCGTCATCTCGGCGGCCCGCCCCAAGATCGCCGACTATCCCTTCACGACCCTCGCCCCGAACCTCGGCGTCGTGCAGATGAGCGACCACCGCACCTTCGTGGTCGCCGACATCCCGGGGATCATCGAAGGCGCGCACGAGGGGAAGGGGCTCGGGCTCCAGTTCCTGCGCCACATCGAGCGCACGCGCGTGCTGGCCTTCCTCATCCCGATCGACTCGATGGACTGGCAGGCCGAATACGACCAGCTGCGCGTGGAGGTGCAGCGCTACTCCGAGGAGCTGGCGGCCCGCCCGCACTGCGTCGTCTTCACCAAGCTCGACCTCCTGGGCGAGCACTACGTGCCCGAGATCGTGACCCACGGGGCGTTCGGGGTCTGGTCGATCTCGGCGCCGGGACGACTCGGCCTCGACGCCCTCAAGGACGCCTGGTGGCGGAAGATCCTCGAGTTGAAGAAAGCCGAGGAGATGAGCCGCAAGCCGGACGCGTTCGCGCCCTAGCCGACGTGACGGTCATCCAGCGCGGCACCACGGGCTATCCCGACGCGCTGGAGGCCCTGCGGCAGCCCCCGGAGCAGATCCACGCACTCGGCGGCCTTTCCTTGCTGGAGGGCGCCCCAGCGCGTCACGTGGCCATCGTCGGCACCCGCGACGCCTCGCACTACGGCATCAGGGTGGCCGCGGAGCTCGCTGAGGCGTTCGCCGAGTGCGGCGTGGTGGTGGTGAGCGGGATGGCGCGGGGGATCGACGCGGCCGCCCACCGGGCGGCCCTGGAGGCCGGGGGCGGCACCATCGCCGTGCTGGGGACGGGGCCGGACGTGCCCTATCCGGCCTCGCACCGCGCCCTCCACGGCGAGATCGTTCGGCGGGGGCTGGTGATGAGCGAGTTCGAGCCGGGTACGCCGGCGTTCCCTGGCTGCTTTCCCCGCCGGAACCGGATCATCGCGGGGCTGGCCGGGTTGACGGTGGTGGTGGAGGCGCCGTACAAGTCGGGGGCGATCAACACGGCCACCCACGCGCTCGAACTGGGGCGGCACCTGGCGGCCGTGCCGGGGCCGATCGACGCCCCCCGGAGCGCTGGGTGCAACCTCCTGCTGCGGGACGGCGCCCAGGTGCTGACCACGGTCGACGACGCCCTGGCCCTGCTCGGCGTGGCCCGGAAGGGGCGGCTGGACGTGCCGGAGCTGGGGTACGAGGAGGGAAGGGTGTGGGAGGCCCTGGCCGACGGACCGAGCAGTCCGGAGGGACTGGCCTACCGGCTGGGACTGTCCCTTCGGCAGGTGGTGGAGAACGGGGGCCGTCTGGAGCTGCGGGGGCTGGTGTACACGAACAGCGCCGGAGAGCTCGTTCGGAGGCGGTTATCCACATCGGTTTCGGACGTGCGGCCGGCGGGTGGATCGGTGTGCGGGGGCGAAACGACGCCGCAGATGGACGCGGATCGTTCTGCCGGGGCGACGATCTCCGCAGCGCAGGCCGAAGTGAAGTAAATTTTGAATGAACAGCAGTAAGACATTGTAGAATAGTTATTTGCGAAAGTACTTTAAGTCATTATCAGTCGCAGTTCCTGTAGTATCCGCGTCAATCTGCGGCGTCCTTCCCTCCCGCCACGCAACAGCGACATCGACCAGCTAGTGCCAGCCTACAAGCACCTCTACCTCCACGTCCCTTTCTGCGGCCGGCGCTGCAGTTATTGTGATTTCTCCATCGCCGTGCGGCGGGTGGTGCCGGCGGCGGAGTACGTGGACGCCATCGCGGCAGAGCTCGCCGTGCGCCACGGCGACGGGCAGATCGGCCCGCTCGACACCATCTACCTCGGCGGCGGCACCCCGACAAAGCTCGGGATCCCCGGCCTGGCGCGACTCGCCGATGTTCTCCGTCCGCTGACCTCCGATATGTCGGAAGGCAGCCAGCTCACCATCGAAGCCAACCCCGAAGACCTCGCCTCCTCGGTCAGCTTCGCCGAAGATCTGCACGAACTCGGCTACCGCCGCTTGTCGGTCGGGGTGCAGTCGTTCGACCAGAAAGTGCTCGACTGGATGCACCGCGGCCACGACGCCAAAACGGTCCGGAAGGCCTTCCACAACCTCTGGGCAGCCGGTATCACCGAGATATCGCTCGACCTGATCTTCGCCCTTCCAGACCACCTGAAGCGGAACTGGTCGGCCGACCTCAAGCAGGCGCTCGAGCTCAAGCCCTTCCATATCTCCCTGTACGGGCTCACCATCGAACCGCACACTCCGCTGGGGCGCTGGCAGGCCCGCGGCGACGTCGATGCGGCGCCGGAGGAGCGGTACGCCGCCGAGTATCTGGAGGCGGTCGCGACGCTCACGGAGGCCGGGTATGAGCACTACGAGGTCTCCAACTTCGCCCTCCCAGGCTTCCGCAGTCGCCACAACTCGGCGTACTGGCGGCGCGTCCCATACCTCGGACTGGGCCCGTCCGCGCATTCGTTCGACGGCGTGGAACGGCGCTGGAACGAGCGGGCGTATGTCGCGTGGCGCGACCGCCTCTTGAAGGGAGAGGATCCGGTGGAGGGCACGGAGCTCCTGACCCCAGATCAGGTGGCCGCCGAGGAGGTGTACCTCGGCTTGCGCACCTCCGATGGGTTGTTGGCGGTCGAGGCCGACCAGCGGCTGTTCGCGCAGTGGGAGGCTGTGGCGTGGGCGGAAATGGTCGATGGCCGCATCAGGCTGACGGCTGAAGGGTTACTGCGGCTCGACGCGCTCGCCGCCGCCTTGACGGCAGACCGAAGTCGTTAGTATTCTTCAACTTATGCCATCGCCCGAGCTCAACGAACGCGAACGACAAGTCCTCGAGGCGGTCATCCGATCGTACGTCGAGACCGCCGAGCCTTTGGGCTCGCGCACGCTGTCGCGCCGGTTCGGGCTCGGCGTGAGTCCGGCGACGATCCGCAACACGATGAGCGACCTCGAGGACAAGGGGTTCCTCTTCCATCCGCACACGAGTGCGGGGCGCGTCCCCACCGAGAAGGCGTACCGCGTGTACGTCGACGAGCTCATCCAGCTGCATCCGCTCGCCGGTGGCGAGCGGCAGCGGCTCGCCGCGGAGATCATGGCCGGCGGTTCGGCGATCGAGTCGATATTGCGCCGCGCCGCGCAGAGTCTGGGCGTGCTCACGCAGGAACTCGGCGTGGCGCTCGGTCCGCGGCTCGACGAGACGATCCTCGAGAAGTTGGAGATCGTGCGGCTCACGAGCGAGAAGCTGATCCTCGTGCTCTCGCTGCGCGGCGGCGTGGTGCGCACGATCTTCATCGAAGTGCCCGGTGAGATCGCCGACCAGGCGGTGGCCGAAGTGCAGCTCGTGCTGAACGAGCGGCTCGGCGGCCTCTCGCTCGCGACGATCCGGCAGTCGCTCGGTTCGCGGCTGCGCGACGCGGCCGGTGCCGGGGGGACGACGGAGCTGCTCAACATCTTCCTGCAGGAAGGGGAGCAGCTGTTCGACCTGCCCGCGGTGGCGGAGAGCGACAACCTCGTGCTCGGCCAGGCGTCGCTGCTGGCCGACAAGCCCGAGTTCGCGAGCGGCGAGGGGATGCGCCGCATCATCGAATTGACGGAGACGCGCGACGAGCTCGCGACGTTGCTCCGTGGCCGGAGTACAAGCACCGGCGTGCAGATCACCATCGGCAGCGAGCACGGTTCGTCGCTGCCGGGCGGGCTCACCGTCGTGACGGCGGAGTACCGCGCGGGGAGCATCGCCGGGGTGATCGGCGTGATCGGACCCACTCGAATGCCCTATGACAAGGTGATCGCGCTCGTGACGCACACCTCGTCGCTCGTGACGGAGTTGCTGGCGTGAACGATCTGTATAGCATCCTTGGCGTCGAGCGGTCGGCGTCGGACGACGACATCAAGCAGGCCTACCGGCGGATGGCGATGCAGTACCATCCCGACCGCAACGGCGGCTCGAAGGAAGCCGAGGAGAAGTTCAAGGAGTTGAGCGAGGCGTACGACGTGCTGCGCGACCCGCAGAAGCGCGCCGCGTACGACCGGTACGGCGAGGCGGGGCTCAAGGGGGGTGGTGGGCAGCAGTACCACCACGTGGACCTGAGCGAAGCGCTCAACATCTTCATGCGCGACTTCGGGCTGGGCGACCTGTTCGGCGGCGCGGGGATGGGGCGCCAGCAGACGGGGCCGCGCGCCGGCGCCGACACGAAGGTGGAGCTGAAGCTGACGCTCGCCGAGGTCGCGACCGGCGTGACGAAGAGCGTGAAGATGAAGTTGCTCGACCCGTGCGAGCGGTGCAGCGGGAGCGGCGCCGAGAACGGGTCGGCGCCCACGCGGTGCACGACGTGCGCGGGCACCGGCGAGGTGCGGCGGGCGCAGCGGTCGTTCTTCGGCAACTTCGTGAGCGTCGCGCCCTGCCCGACGTGCGGTGGCGAGGGGACGATGATCGCGTCGCCGTGCAAGTCGTGCCGTGGCGAAGGGCGCCAGCGCGGCGACCACACGATCCCGGTGAAGATCCCCGCCGGCGTGGCGACGGGGCAGTACATGCAGTTGCGCGGTGTCGGCAACGCCGGTGTGCGCGGCGGGCCGCGTGGCGACATCATCGTGCTGTTCGAAGTGCAGGACGACGACCAGTTCGAGCGCGACGGCGAGGACCTTTATACGGAAGTGCTCGTGACTTTCCCGCAGGCGGTGCTCGGCGCGGAGATCGAGGTGCCCGGAGTGATGGCGCCGATCACGTTGCGCGTGCCGCCGGGGACGCAGAGCGGGCACATCTTCGAGCTGCGCGGCAAGGGGTTGCCGCGGGTGAACGCGAGCGGGGTCGGCGACCTGCACGTGCGCATCCAGGTGTGGACGCCCAAGGAGTTGAGCGAGGCGGAGCGCCAGTTGATCGACGCGCTGGCGAAGGTGACGCCGTCGGCGCCCGCGCGGCACGACAAGGGGTTCTGGGCGCGCATGAAGGAAGCGTTGGGCGCGTGAGCGCGCGACGAGGCGGGCGCCGCGTGCGCCGTGCGCGCCGAGTGCGCGTCGCCGCGGGAGGGGCGCGATGAGCGGCGCCTGGACGCGGCTCGCCGTGAAGCCGTCCGACGCCGGGCACCGTGAGACGGTGAGCGCGGCGCTGTTCGCCGCCGGTGCGCAGGGGCTGCACGAGGACGGCGAGTGGCTCGTGACGCATCTCGAGCCGGGGAGCGCGTCGGAGCCGTACGTGGCCGCGGTGCACCGTGCCGACGCGGCGTGCGTCTACGACGTGACGTCGGTGACGCCGATGGACTGGACGGCGACGATGCGCGAACGGATCGGCGCGCACACGCTCGGCGTGCTCACCGTGGCGCCCCCGTGGCTCGCCGAGGGGCGCGACCCGCTCACGACCATCATCATCGAACCGGCGATGGCGTTCGGCACGGGCGAACATGCGACGACGCGCGGCGTGGTGCGGCTCATGCAGGGGGTGATCCGTGCGGGCGACACGGTCGCCGACCTCGGCGCGGGGAGCGCGGTGCTCGCGATCGCGGCGGCGAAGCTCGGGGCGTCGCGCATCGCGGCGATCGAGATGGATCCCGACGCGATCTCGAACGCCGAAGAGAACGTGCTGCGCAACCATGCGGCGGGGCGCGTGACGGTGATCGAAGGAGACGCGGCGGTGCTGTTGCCGCTCGTCGCGCCGGTGCGCGTGGTGCTCGCGAACATCATCTCGAGCGTGCTGCTCGAACTGTTGCCGGTGATCGCGGCGTCGCTCGCGCCGGGCGGGGTGGCGATCCTGAGTGGCATCCTCGCCGAGGAACGCGAGAAGATGCTCACCGCCGTCGCGGCGAACGGCTGGCGCGTGCTCGCCGAGGATGCCGAAGAGCAGTGGTGGAGCGTGGTGATCGCGCGGGGGCGCGCGTGAGCGTGCCGACCTTCGTCTGCGCCGAGCCGTTCGAGGCGGGGCAGACGATCACGTTGGGGGAGGACGCCGCGCATCACATGCGCGTGCTGCGCATCGACGCGGGGCAGCCGGTGCGGCTGCTCGACGGGCAGGGCGGCACGGGCGAGGGGACGCTCGTGCGTCTCGCCAAGCGGAACGCGTCGGTGCACGTCGATCGGGCGGCGCGCGTGGATCCGCCCGCGGCGGTGCATTTGATCGTGCCGATCGCCGACCGTGACCGGATGCTCTGGCTCGCCGAGAAGGCGACGGAGCTCGTGACGACGAGCTGGCGGCCGGTGCTGTGGAAGCGGTCGCGGAGCGTGTCGCCGCGTGGCGAGGGGCCGGTGTTCCAGCAGAAGATCGCGGCGCGGATGGCGTCGGCGCTCGAACAGAGCCGGGGCGCATGGTTGCCCACCGTGTATCCCGACGCGACGCTCGAACGCGCGATCGCCGCGGCGCCCGACGGCGTGCGCTTCGTGCTCGACGGTGCGGGCGCGCCGTTCGCGCGCGCGTTGTCGGCGGCGCTCGCGACGTCGAGCGCGGGGGGCGTGCCGGCGATCACGATCGCGGTGGGTCCCGAGGGCGGGTTCGAGGAAGGAGAGCTCGCGCAGCTTGGCGAGGCGGGGTTCCGCGCCGCGTCACTCGGGCAGACGGTGCTCCGGTTCGAGACGGCGGCGGTGGCGGGGCTCAGCGTGGTGCGCACGGCGATCGACGCGTTGGGGCGCGCGCGGCAACCCGAGGGAGGAGCAATCGATGGCTGACCAGTGCCTGTTCTGCCGCATCGCGAGCGGCGAGATCCCGGCGACGATCATCGCGCAGAGCGCGCGGTGCGTCGCCTTCCGCGACATCAACCCGCAGGCGCCGGTGCACGCGCTGGTGATCCCGCGCGAGCACGTGACCTCGCTGAACACGCTGACGGACGGCGGGTTGTTCGGGGAGATGTCGCTGCTGGCGGCGCAGGTCGCGAAGGATGCGGGGGTCGCCGAGAGCGGGTGGCGGCTGGTGGCGAACACGGGGCACGACGGGGGGCAGAGCGTGTTCCACGTGCACGTGCATGTGCTCGGAGGGCGTCCGCTTCGGTGGCCGCCGGGGTGAGTGGGAGGGACTGCGGTTCTACCGCAGAGGACGCGGAGGACGCAGAGGACTGCT
>JACQBG010000031.1 GCA_016194585.1 Gemmatimonadota bacterium | reverse complement strand
GAGCAGTGTCGCGCCGCGCGTGGCCTGTCGGTCCAATACCGTGAACCCCTGCCGTTCGAGCCACGCGTGAGCACTGGCCTCGCGGCGCCGGGCATGGCGCATGCGCCGCGCGAGGGCGCGGCGCCGCCACCACCGTCGCAGCCGGAGCGCGCCCCACCCGCCGAGCAGCACGCAGGCGATCGCGAGCGCGGCGATGAGGAGGGGCGGCCACGACAGGCCGTCGGTCGTCAACGCGGGGCGTCCGTGCCGACGGGGGGGCGGGAAACGAAGCGGCGTGTCAGCATGCGCGCAATCTGAGCGCTCCGCCCCGTTCCCGCTGGGGGTGGTCCGTGCCGATCGGCAGCGGTGATTCGCCGGATGGAGGGGTCGGCGTTTTTCCTCTTGCCCCGGTTCGCACCGCCACGGCAGCTTTCCACCGCTGGACGAACCCTAGCCGGGATCCGCCCGTGGTGCACAACACGCCGACGTCGGTCGTCACGATCGAACGCTTCATCATCGAGCAGGAGCAGTTGCACGCACACGCGACCGGCGATCTCTCGGGCATCCTCCGCGACCTGGCGCTCGCCGCCAAGGTGATCGCGAGCAAGGTGCGACGGGCGGGGCTCGCCGACATCCTCGGCGCCGCGGGATCGGAGAACATCCAGGGCGAGATGCAGCAGAAGCTCGACCTCTTCGCGCACGAGACGATCTTCAAGGCGATGGACCACGGCGGCCGCCTCTGCGCGATGGCGTCGGAGGAGGTCGAGGCGATCATCCCGATCCCCGAGCAGTTCAAGCGCGGCAAGTACGTGCTCCTGTTCGACCCCCTCGACGGGTCGTCGAACATCGACGTGAACGTGCCGGTGGGCACCATCTTCTCGGTGGTCCGCCGCTGCACGAAAGGCGACCACGGGACCGTCGAGGACATGCTGCAGGCGGGGCGCAAGCAGGTCGCGAGCGGGTACGTGGTGTACGGCTCGAGCACGATGTTCGTGTATACCACGGGGCAGGGGGTGCACGGCTTCACGCTCGACCCGTCGATCGGCGAGTTCCTCCTCTCGCACCCCGACATGAAGATCCCCGAGCACGGCCGCTACCTCTCGGTGAACGACGCCTACGAGCAGTACTGGAGCGAGCCGGTGCGGGCGCTGATGCGCCGCTACCGCGGACTCGACGGCAAGCGCGAGGCGATGAACGTGCGCTACATCGGCTCGCTCGTCGCCGACTTCCACCGCAACCTCCTCGGCGGCGGCGTGTTCGCCTACCCCGCCAACGAGAAGAGCCCGCACGGCAAGCTGCGGCTTCTATATGAATGCAATCCGCTCGCGTTCGTGTGCGAGCAGGCCGGCGGCGCCGCGATCGACGGACAGCACCGCCTCATGGACGTGAAGCCGACCGAACTCCATCAGCGGTCGCCGCTCTTCATCGGCAGCAAGGGCGACGTGGAGATCGCCCGGCAGATGCTCCACGCCGGGCACAACGGCGGAGCGAACGGTGGCGCGCAACCGACGCCGGATCCCGACGCGAAACCAGCGTGACGCGAGCGCGCGCCGCCCGGCGGCGCGCGCGGTTCCCCGGCACGGCGCCGGAATCTAGATTGCGACCCGCAGGGGGCAGCCGCCCTCTGCGGGTCGCAATCTTCCCAGGTCCTCCGATGGCCGACTCGGTCACCTCTCCCGCCGGCATCCCCGTCGCCCCCGTCTACCACCCGGCCGACGCGGCGCTCGACTACGCCCGCGACCTCGGCGAACCGGGCGCGTTCCCGTTCACGCGCGGCGTGCAGCCCACCATGTACCGTGGGCGTCTCTGGACGATGCGGCAGTACGCCGGCTTCGGCACGGCGCAGGAGACGAACGCGCGGTTCAAGCATCTCCTCGCCGCGGGGCAGACGGGGCTCTCCGTCGCCTTCGACCTGCCGACGCAGATGGGGATCGACTCCGACTCACCGCGCGCCCAGGGCGAAGTGGGGCGTGTCGGCGTCGCGATCGACTCCGTGGAAGACCTCGCGATCCTCCTCGACGGCATCCCGCTCGACAAGGTCAGCACATCGATGACGATCAACGCCACGGCGAGCACGCTGCTGGCGATGTACATCGTCGTCGCCGAGGAGCGGGGGATCGACCGGGCCAAGCTCAGCGGCACGATCCAGAACGACATCCTCAAGGAGTACGTGGCGCGCGGCACGTACGTGTATCCGCCCGAGCCGAGCCTCGACCTCATCGCCGAGACGTTCCGCTTCTGCGCCGCCGAAGTGCCGAACTGGAACCCCATCTCGATCAGCGGCTACCACATCCGCGAGGCCGGGGCGACGGCGGTGCAGGAGCTCGCCTTCACGTTCGCCGACGGCCTCGCCTACGTGCAGCGCGCGCTCGACGCGGGGCTCGCCGTCGACGCGTTCGCGCCGCGCCTCTCGTTCTTCTTCGCCTGCCACAACGACCTGTTCGAGGAGGTCGCGAAGTTCCGCGCCGCGCGCCGCATCTGGGCGCGGCTGATGCGCGAACGGTTCGGCGCGAACGACGCGAGCTGCAAGCTCCGCTTCCACACGCAGACGGGAGGGGTGACGCTCACCGCGCAGCAGCCGCTCAACAACGTCGTGCGCGTGGCCGTGCAGACGCTCGCCGCGACGCTCGGCGGCACGCAGTCGCTGCACACGAACGGCTACGACGAGGCGCTCGCGCTGCCGACCGCCGAGGCCGCGACGCTCGCGCTGCGCACGCAGCAGATCGTCGCCCACGAGAGCGGCGTGGCGAGCACGGTGGACCCGCTCGCCGGGTCGTTCTACGTGGAGTCGCTCACCAACGAGGTGGAGCGGCTCACGCTCGACCTGCTTGCGAAGGTCGAGGAGCGGGGCGGGGCAGCGAAGGCGATCGAGGCCGGTTTCCTGCAGGAGGAGATCGGCCGCAGCGCGTACGAGCAGCAGCTCGCCGTCGAGGCCGGGCGCACGGTGATCGTGGGGGTGAACAAGTACGCCGACGGCGCCGAGCCGCCGGTGATCCCCGCGCCGAACTACTCGCAGCTCGAGGCCGAGCAGAAAGCGCGTGTGGCGGCGCTGAAGGCGAGCCGGAGCAACGAGAGCGTGCGGGTGGCGCTCGAGGCGCTCGACTATGCCGTGTGCCGCGGCGAGACGCAGGTGATGCCGTTGATCATCTCGGCGGTGCGGGCGCGCGCGACGGTGGGGGAGATCTCGGATACGTTCGAGCGGGTGTGGGGGCGGTACCGTCCGGCGTGACGGCGATTGAACCAACCCCTTCGGGCAGTTATACTTAACAGGCTCTGCCCGAACCCAATCCGCCCCATGCCGACGTACGAATTCCGCTGCCCCGCGGGGCACGACTTCGAGAAGCTCATCATGAAGATCAGCGAGGCTCCGGCCGCGCTGCCCTGTCCCGTCTGTGGCAAGTCGGCGGCGCGCCGCATCTCCGCCGGGGGCGGGCTGCTCTTCAAGGGCTCGGGCTTCTACATCACGGATTACGGCAAGGACGGCAAGAAGGACCAGCGGCCGGCGGCCAAGTCGTCGGCGGTCTCGACGAGCGAGTCGAAGGGCGCGAAGGATTCCGCCTCCTCGGGCGAATCGAAGGGCTCGAGCGAATCGAAGAGCTCGGGCGAGTCGAAGGGGTCGAGCGAGTCGAAGGGCTCCAGCGAAGCGAAGAGCGGCGGTGAGTCGAAGGCCGCCAGCGCGCCGCCGCCGTCGAAGCCGTCGGGATCGTCCGGAAGCTCGGAATGAGCGCGGACGAACGGATCCGCGCCGAGCTGATCCGCGCGGCGCTGGCCATCGGCGCGCCGGACGACGTCGCCCCGGTGATGGAGCGCCCGCGCGATCCCGCGCACGGCGACTGGGCGACCAACCTCGCGATGACGCTCGCGCGGCCGCTCAAGCAGAAGCCCGCCGAGATCGCGAAGTCGCTCATCGCCGCGCTGAACCTCGCCGATGCGGGAGTGGCCGAGGCGACCGTCGCCGGGCCGGGGTTCATCAATTTCCGCATCGCCGCGGGGTCGCTGGCGTCGTCGCTCGCCGGCATCCTCGAGGCGGGGGACCGGTTCGGCCGCACCGACGCTGGGCAGGGCCGCACGGTGAACGTCGAGTTCGTCTCGGCGAACCCCACGGGGCCGCTGCACGTGGGACACGGCCGCCAGGCCGCCCTCGGCGATTCCATCAGCGCGCTGCTCGAGCACACGGGATGGAAGGTCACGCGCGAGTTCTACTACAACGACGGCGGCGTGCAGATCCAGCGCCTGACCGACAGCGTGTTCCTGCGGCTGGTCGGGCGTGAGCTCCCGGAAGACGCGTACCACGGCGAGTACATCAAGGAGATCGCCGCGGCGTATCTGGAGGAGAAGGGGCGCGAGACTGCCGGACCGTTCGCCGGGGCCCCGGCGCAGGCGATGGCGGCGCGCCTCGCCGAGCGCTGGGATACGGACGAGAAGCTCCGCGACGATCTGCGGCGTTTTTCGGTCGCCTACCTCCGGCACGAGCAGGACCTCGACCTGAAGGCCTTCGGCGTGTCGCACGACGTCTTCTTCCTCGAGTCGTCGCTCTACACCGACGGCAAGGTCGAGTCGACGGTCGAGGCGCTCAAGAAGGCCGGGCACACGTTCGAACTCGACGACGCGCTCTGGCTGCGCACCACCGACTTCGACGACGACAAGGATCGCGTGATGCGCAAGCGCGACGGCACGTACACCTACTTCGTGCCCGACGTCTCGTACCACGTGGACAAGTGGAACCGCGGCTTCATGCGCGCCATCAACGTGCAGGGCTCCGATCATCACAGCACCGTGACGCGCGTCCGCGCCGGGCTGCAGGCGCTCGAGATCGGCATCCCCAAGGGGTATCCCGAATACGTGCTCCACCAGATGGTGACGGTGATGAAGGGGGGCGAGGAGGTGAAGATCTCCAAGCGCGCCGGCAGCTACGTCACCGTGCGCGACCTCATCGACGAGGTCGGGCGCGACGCGGTGCGCTACTTCTTCCTCATGCGGAAGGGGGACAGCCAGCTGGTGTTCGACGTCGACCTGGCGCGCTCGCAGTCGGAGGAGAACCCGGTCTATTACATCCAGATGGCGCACGCCCGGCTCTGCGGCATCTTCCGCGTCGGCGAGATCGACGCGGCCGGCGTGACCGCCGACGGGGTGCACTGGGAGTGCCTCGCCGAACCGGAGGAACGCGAGCTCATCAAGGCGCTCCTCGACTGGCCGAAGCTCGTGCAGGGCGCCGCCGAGGCGCTCGAGCCGCATCGCGTCGCGAACTATCTGCTCGAGACGGCGCGGATGGTGCATACCTGGTACCACAAGCACCACGTGCTCAACGAACCGGAACACATCATGCGCGCGCGGCTCGTGCTCGCCAAGGCCGCGCGCATCGTGCTGGTGAACGGGCTGGAGACGCTCGGCATCTCCGCGCCGGAGCGGATGTAGAAGACGACTACTGGCGTTGACGGATCATCGTCAACGGTCGACCGTTTACCGTCAACGACTGTTGCACTGCTCCCACTTGCCCTCCCACTCATGTCTGTCCTGGTAGTCGGCTCCGTCGCCCTGGATTCGGTCGAGACCCCCTTCGGCAAGGCCGACGAGGTCATCGGCGGCAGCGCCACGTACTTCTCCGCCAGCGCGAGCCACCAGACGCCGGTGCAACTCGTCGGCGTCGTCGGCAACGACTACCCGGTGGAGCGGCTGCAGGCCCTCGCCGACCGCGGCGTCGACCTCGCGGGCCTCGAGCACATGGACGGCGAGAGCTTCCGTTGGCGCGGCCGGTACCGGCACGACCTCAATTCGGCGGAGACGCTCGAGACGCGCCTCGGCGTGTTCTCTCATTTCCGGCCGAAGATCCCCGTGCAGTTCCGCAATGCCGAATACGTCTTCCTCGGCAACATCGACCCGCGGCTCCAGCTCGAGGTGTTGAAGCAGGTCGAGAAGCCCCGGCTCGTCGCGTGCGACACGATGAACTTCTGGATCGAGAGCCGGCGCGACGACCTGCTCGAGCTCCTTGGCCACGTCGACCTCATCACGCTCAACGACGGCGAGGCGCGGCAGCTCACCGAGCGCTCCAACCTCGTCCATGCGGCGCGCTGGATCCTCGAGCGCGGACCCACGACGGTCGTCATCAAGAAGGGGGAGCACGGCGCGTTCATGTTCACGGCGAACAGCGTGTTCTTCGCCCCAGCGTATCCGCTCGAGTCGGTGTTCGACCCCACGGGCGCCGGCGACTCGTTCGCCGGCGGCTTCATCGGCTACCTCGCGCGCACCGGGGACCTCTCCGAGGCGAGCATGCGCCGCGCCGTCGTGCACGGCTCGGCGATGGGGTCGTTCGTCGTCGAGGGCTTCTCCATCACGCGCCTCCTCGAGATCACCCGCGCCGACATCGTCCGGCGCGTCGCCGAGTTCCACGAGCTCGTCTCCTTCGACAAGACCATCGACGCGTGAGCCCCGAGCGCCCGCCCCTCGATTATCGCAGCGCCGGCGTCGACATCGACGCGGCCAACGACAGCAAGGCGCGCATCAAGCGCCATGTCGAGAGCACCTTCACCGCCGGCACGCGCGGCGCTTTCGGCGGCTTCGGCGGGTTGTTCCGCATGCCCGAAGAGGCGAAGCGCCCGCTGCTCGTCTCGAGCGCCGACGGCGTCGGCACGAAGATCAAGGTCGCGATCGAGTCGGGACGCCACGACACGGTGGGGCACGACCTCGTGAACCACTGCGTGAACGACATCCTCGTGCAGGGCGCGGTGCCGCTCTTCTTCCTCGACTACGTCGCGTTCGGCACGCTCGTGCCGGCCACGGTCGAGGCGATCGTCGCCGGCGTCGCCGCCGGCTGTCGCGAGAACGGCTGCGCGCTCATGGGTGGCGAGACCGCCGAGATGCCGGGGTTGTACACACCCCCCGACTACGACCTGGCGGGGTTCATCGTCGGGTGGGTCGAGGAGGATCGGGTGCTCACCTCGGCGAACGTGCGCGAAGGCGATGTGCTCGTGGGACTTGCGAGTTCAGGTCTCCACACTAATGGTTACTCTCTCGCTCGCCGAATCGTATCCGACAGGATGGGACTCGGGCCACACGACCCGTTTCCCGGCACTACCCAGTCGGTCAGTGATATCCTCTTGTCGGTGCATCGGTCGTACCTGAACGTGATGCGACCGTTGCTCGGCAGGGTGCACGCGATGGCCCACATCACCGGCGGGGGTCTGCTCGAGAATCTCGACCGCGCGCTGCCTCAGACGCTCGACGCGGTGGTGGATCTCGGTTCGTGGCAGGTACCGCACGTGTTCCGTGCGTTGCAGGAAGCGGGAGGCGTCGCGCGCGACGAGATGTTCCGCGCCTTCAACATGGGCGTCGGACTCGTGGTGGTGACGGACGAAGCCGGAGCCGACGCGGTGTGCGCCGGCGCGGCGTCGCAGGGCTTGGCCGCGTGGCGGTTGGGCGCGGTGACGAAAGGCACGGGAAGAGTCATCCTTAGCGGAGGTTCCACCTGATGAAAGGCCGTATCGTGATCCTGGGTGCCGTCGTGGCGATGGCCGCGGCGCCGATGCAGGCGAGCGCGCAGTGCAGCGGGCAGGCGGGTGACGCGTGCCAGAAGGCGACCGACCTCGTGACGTTCCTCGCGCCGCAGCTGGCGGGCGGACTCTCCGGCGGCAACCACACGCTTGGCCAGGGCGGAGCGCTGGGCGGGCTCGGCCACTGGGCCCTCGACGTGCGCGCGACCGGGGTCATGGGGAGCTTCCCGAAGCTCGACAACGTCGGCTTCAACCCCAACGGCAATCACGACGCCTCGACGTTCGCGGCCACCGACCAGTTCGTGCCGGGGCTCGTCGCCGACGCGGCGATCGGGCTGTGGAACGGCTACTCGCTGGGCGTGACGCACGTGGGCGCCATCGACGCGCTGGTGAGCGCGACGTACCTGCCGAACGTGTCGGGGGGCGACGTGAGCCTCAACACGAGCGGCAGCAACTTGAAGTTCGGCTATGGCGTGCGCATCGGCCTCCTCGAGGAGTCCGTCGTGACGCCGGGCGTCGCCTTCAGCTATCTCACGCGCAGCCTCCCGACGTTCTCCGTGTCGGGCAACGTCGCGGCGACCTCGTCACGCCCGGGTGGTACCATCGCGCTCAACGACTTCTCGCTGAAGTCGAGCGGCTGGCGCCTCACCGCCGGCAAGGACCTGCTCATCTTCAACCTGAACGCCGGTATCGGCCAGGACACGTACACGTCCGACGCCAACATCGTCGCCACGGTGAGCGGGAGCGGCATCAACGCCACGTCGCAGGGGAGCTCGAGCTTCACGATGACGCGCACGAACATGTTCGTCGGCGCGAGCCTGAACGTCTTCGTGGCGAAGCTCGCGGTCGAGGCCGGGCAGGTGACCGGCGGCAGCGTGCCGACGATGACGAACAGCTTCGGGTCGGACGCCGCGAAGGCGCGCACGTACCTCTCCGCGGGTCTGCGGTTCGGCTTCTGAGGTCGTGACCGCACCCGTCGCGCGAGAGAGCACGCGCGAGCGGCAGGAGCGCGCCTGGATGCGGCGCGCCCTTGCCCTCGCGCGGCGCGGCTGGGGACTGACGGCGCCGAACCCTATGGTCGGCGCCGTCGTCGTTCTCGACGGCGTCATCGTCGGCGAGGGATATCATGCGCGGTACGGCGACCCGCACGCCGAGGTCATGGCGCTCGCGGCGGCCGGTGAGCGGGCGCGCGGCGCGACGGTGCTCGTCTCCCTCGAGCCGTGCAATCACCACGGCAAGACGCCTCCCTGCGTCGATGCCCTCATCGCCGCCGGCGTATCGCGTGTCGTCGCGGCGGTGGCCGACCCGAACCCCGTGGCGAAGGGCGGGGCCGACCGGCTACGGGCGGCGGGCATCACGGTGGACTTCGGCTGCGAGGCGGCCGCGGCGCTCGAGTTGAATGCCGCGTTCTTCCACGCGGCGGCCGGCGCGCGACGGCCATGGGTCACGCTCAAGTTGGCCGTCTCGGTCGACAATGCCATCGCCACGGCCAGCCGCGAGCCGCGCTGGCTCACCGGCGACGCCGCGCGGCATTACGTGCACCGCCTGCGCGCCACGAACGACGCGATCGGGGTGGGCGTCGGCACGGCGCTCACCGACGACCCCCAGCTCACGGTGCGTCACGGCCGTCGGCCGCGCGTCCCTCCCACCCGCGTCGTCTTCGACCGCACGGCGCGTCTTCCCGAGAGCTCGGTGCTGGCGCGTACGGCCCGGCGCACCCCCACGATCGTGCTCGCCGAGGCGCCCGACCCGGAGCGCGTGGCCGCGTTGGAACGGCGTGGGGTGGTCATCCTCGTGCAGCAGGGGCTGGAGGCGGCGCTGGAGGCCCTCGCCGCCCGGGGGATCCGGTCGCTGTTCGTGGAGGGGGGGGCCGAGCTGTCGAAGGCGCTGCTGGCCGCCGGATTGGTCGACCGCCTGATTATCTTTCAGGCACCGGTGCTGCTTGGCCCGGGGGCACTCCCGGCCTTCGCGGGCGCGCCACCGGCCGAGCGGTTCCGGGTGGTCGAACGCCGCGAGTTCGGCGACGACCTGATGACGGTCTACGCGTTGCGCGAGTTGCCCTCCCCGGCACCCGGCACGTGAGGGCCACGGCGCTCGATCCCCGTTCCAACGCTTTTTGAATGTTCACCGGTCTCATCACCGACACAGGCACCATCGAGCGGGTCCGCACGACGGACGCCGGGCGTGAGTTCCTCGTGCGCTGTTCGTACGCGGGGATCGCCGAGGGTGAGTCGATCTCCGTGAACGGCGCCTGCCTCACCGTGCGCGAGCGCGGGGATGGGTGGTTCACCGTCGCTGCCGTCGTCACCACGCTCGACCGCACGACGGTCGCCACGTGGACGGAAGGGCGCCGGGTGAACCTCGAGCGCGCGCTGGCGGTGGGTGAGCGGCTCGGGGGCCACATCGTGCAGGGGCACGTCGACGGCGTCGGCACGGTGCGCGCGGTGACGCGCCGCGGCGATGCGGTGGTCGTCGACGTGGCGGTCCCCGCGGAGCTGCTCCCCCTGCTGGTGCCGCACGGCTCCGTCGCCATCGACGGGGTGAGCCTCACCGTCAACGCTCTGCCCGCCGCGGGGATCGTGCAACTCTCGCTCATCGAGTTCACGCTGCGGCACACCACCTTGGGCGCGCTCGCGCCCGGCGACCAGGTCCATGTGGAAGCGGACGTGATCGGCAAATTCGTCCAACGACTGGCGGCGCCGCACCTCGCGGCCGCCGCGGAGTGACTGAGATGGCTTTCGGAACGATCGAACAGGCGCTCGACGACCTGCGCGCCGGCAAGTTCCTCGTCGTCGCCGACGACGAGGACCGCGAGAACGAGGGCGACCTCATCGGCGCGGCGGAGTTCATCACGGCCGAGAAGGTCAACTTCCTCATGCACGCGAAGGGGATGATCTGCCTCGCGCTGAGCCCCGACAAGGTGAAGCAGCTCGAACTGCCGATGATGGGTCCGGAGAACACCGACGCGATGCGGACGGCGTACACGGTGACCGTCGACGGCGCGCCGAAGTTCGGCGTCACGACCGGCATCAGCGCGGGCGACCAGGCGGCGACCATCCGCGCGGCGGTGAGTCCATCGGCGGTGCCGTCGGACCTGCGGCGCCCGGGACACGTGCATCCGCTGCGCGCCCGCGAGGGCGGCGTGCTGCAGCGCGTCGGGCACACCGAGGCGGCGGTCGACCTCATGCGGTTGGCCGGGCTGCAGCAGGCCGGCGTGATCTGCGAGATCCTCAACGACGACGGCACCACGGCCAAGCGGCCGCAGCTCGACGCGTTCGCGCAGAAGCACGGGCTCACCTTCATCACCGTCGCCCAGCTCGTGGCGTACCGGCTGCTCAACGAGCGGCTCGTGCATCGCGTGGCCGAGGCGCGGCTCCCCACCGAGTTCGGGGAGTTCCGCATCGTCGGCTACCGCAACGACGTCGACGACCGCGAGCACGTCGCGCTCGTCTACGGTGAGGTCGGCGGCGGCGAGCCGGTGCTCGCCCGCATGCACTCGAAGTGCCTCACCGGCGACGTCTTCCACTCGCAGCGATGCGACTGCGGCTGGCAGCTCCACACGGCGATGCAGCTCATCGCCGCCGAAGGGCGCGGCGTGATCGTGTACCTCGACCAGGAAGGGCGGGGGATCGGCCTGCTGAACAAGCTCAAGGCCTACGAGTTGCAGGACAGAGGCGCCGACACCGTCGAGGCGAACGAGCGGCTGGGCTTCGCCCCCGACCTGCGCAACTACGGCATCGGCGCGCAGATCCTGCTCGACCTCGGGCTCAAGACGATCCGGCCGATCACGAACAATCCGAAGAAGCTCGTCGGGCTCGAGGGCTACGGGCTGAGGGTCGGCGAGCGGGTGCCGCTCGTCGCGCCGGAATCCACGGAGAACGCGGCGTACCTCGAGACGAAGCGCCGGAAGCTCGGCCACCTCCGGGCCCTCTGATGGCGGAATTCATCGGCACGCCCGACGGCACGGGCCGTCGTTTCGCCGTCGTCGGCAGCCGGTTCAACGAGACGATCACGACGAAACTCGTCGAGGGCGCCGTCGACTGCCTGGTGCGGCACGGCGCGGCCTTCGACGACGTCGACGTCGTGTGGGTGCCGGGGGCGTGGGAGCTTCCCGCGGCCGCCGGCCGCCTGCTCGCGTCCGACCGGTACGACGCCGTCATCGCGGTGGGGGCGGTGATCCGTGGCGAGACGCCGCACTTCGATTTCGTCGCCGGCGAGGCCTCGCGCGGGCTCGCCGACCTGCAGCGCGACTACGCGCAGCCGATCGGCTTCGGGCTGCTCACCACCGACACGCTCGCGCAGGCCGAGGCACGCGCCGGTGGCGCGCACGGCAACAAGGGATGGGATGCCGCGCTCGCGGCGCTCGAGATGGCCGACCTCTTCGGCCGGCTCGACGCCGCGTCCCCGCACGAGGAAGACGATGGCGAGGGTTGAATCGCGGGGCCGTTCGCGCGCCTTGCAGGCGTTGTACGCGTGGGACCTCCGTGACGACACTGACCTCGACGTGGTCGCCTCGCGGATGTGGGACGACCTCGGCGTCGCCCCCGTCGAGCGCGAGTTCGCCGGGAAGCTGCTGCGCATCGTGATGGCGAGCGGCGCGGCGCTCGACGAGGAGCTGGCCGACGTCACCACCAACTGGCGTCTCGAGCGGCTCGGCGCGATCGAGCGGTGCGTGCTCCGCCTCGGCGCCGCGGAACTCGAGCAGGGGGTGACCCCGCCGCGGGTCGTGCTGCAGGAGATGGTGCGCCTCGCCGAGCGCTACGGCTCGGCGCCGAGCGCGCGGTTCGTGAACGGCGTCCTCGACGCGCTGGCGCGGCGGATGGGCCGTCTTCCTTGAGGATCCTCGTCGTGAACTGGCAGTGCCGCGAGAACCCGCTGGCCGGGGGCGCGGAGATCCACCTGCACGAGATCTTCGAGCGGCTCGCCGGGCGCGGCCACGAGGTGACGCTGCTCTGCGGCGGCTGGAAGGGGGCGCCGCCGACGGCGACGCTCGGCGGCATCGAGACGCTGCGCGTGGGCACCCGCCAGACGTTCGCGCTGAAGGTGCACCGGTACTGGAAGGAGCACCTGAACGAACGTCCGTTCGACATTCTGGTCGAGGACATCAACAAGGCGCCCCTGTACACGCCGCTGTGGGGGGCGACCGCCAAGACGGTCGCCTGCGTGCCGCACCTGTTCGGCGGCACCGTCTTCCAGGAGCTCTCGCTTCCGCTGGCGACGGCGGTGTGGCTGAGCGAACGCCCCATCCCGCTCGTGTATCACGACGTGCCGTTCCAGGCCATCAGCGAGAGCACGGCCGACGACCTCGCGGCGCGCGGCATCCCGCGCCGTCACGTGCAGGTGATCTATCCGGGCGTCTCGTTCCGGCATTACACGCCCGACGCGTCGCGACGCGCGCCGACGCCGACGTTCTCGTACATCGGCCGGCTGAAGAAGTACAAGGGGGTCGATCTCGTGATCCGCGCCTTCGCGGCGCTGCGGCGGCAGGACGCCGTGCTCGAGATCGCGGGGGCCGGGGACTATCGCGGCGCGCTCGAGACGTTGGCGCGTTCGCTTGACCTCGGCGAGCGCGTGCGGTTTCTTGGCTTCATCAGCGAGGAAGAGAAGATCGCGCTGCTCCGCCGCTCGTGGGCGGTGTCGCTCGCGTCGCCGAAGGAGGGATGGGGGCTGACCAACGTCGAGGCCGCGGCGTGCGGCACGCCGGTCGTCGCATCGGACTCGCCGGGGATCCGCGAATCCGTGCGCGACGGCGAGACGGGGTTCCTCGTGCCGCACGGCGACACCGGGGCGATGGCGACGGCATTCGGCCGGCTGGCGGCCTCGCCGGCGACGGTCGCGTCGATGGGCGCGAAGGCGAGGGCCTTCGCGGAGACTTTCACGTGGGAGCGCGCGGCCGAACAGACGGAAGCGCACCTCGAGCGGACGATCCGCGGGAGAGGGTTCAAGTGAACATCGTGATGCAGCTCCATCGGGCGGCGGTCACCGACGCGCAGCGCGCCAAGTACGAGCGGATGGTCAAGGCGCGCGCCCGCAAGCTCTCCGGCGCCGTGCAGGCGACGGTGCGCCTCTCCGAGGACGGCGACCAGCGCCGGGCGGAGATCGTGCTCGACGTGGCCCGGCTGCCCTCGATCGTCGTGGCCGCCGAAGGCCGCTGGTTCGCGACCTGCGTGGGCCTCGCGCTCGACCGCCTCGACGCGCGCATCCTCAAGGCCAAGCAGACCCCGAAGACGCGGGCCCGCCGCTCGCGGGCCGCGGCCTCTCGCCGCTGATGGCCACCGCGCTCACCGTCGCGCAGTTCTACGAGCGCCTCAAGGAGGTGCTCCAGCTCGAGCTGCTCGGCAACCTCGAGGGGCTCACGCGCGAGGTCACGATGCCCGACGCGTCGGGGCCCGGGCTGGTCCTCGCGGGGTACACGGGGCGCTTCGTCTACCAGCGCGTGCAGGTACTCGGACAGACCGAGGTCTCGTACCTCGCCCAGCTCCCCGAGGCGGAACGGCTGCGCAACCTCCGCACGTTCTTCTCGTTCCCCATCCCCTGCGTGATGATCACCAAGGGGCAGGCGCTGCCGCCGGGGTTCGTCGAGGAAGCGACCGCCGCCGGCGTCGTGATCCTGCGCTCGCCGCTCAAGACGCTCGAGTTCTACAAGCGCATCGCGCCGTTCATGGAGCAGGCGTTCGCCCCGACGACGAACCTCCACGGCTCGCTCGCCGACGTGTTCGGCGTGGGACTGCTGTTCACCGGGTCGAGCGGCATCGGCAAGTCGGAGTGCGTGCTCGACCTGGTCGAGCGCGGGCACCGGCTCGTCGCCGACGACCTCGTGATCGCGACCAAGCGTGGCGCCGACGTGCTCATCGGGCGCGGCCACGAACTCTCGCGCCACTTCATGGAGATCCGCGGCGTCGGCCTCATCGACGTCCCGAAGATCTTCGGCATCCACGCGGTGCGGCAACAGAAGCGCATCGAGGTCGTCGTGCAGTTGGAACAGTGGGATGCGCTCAAGGACATCGACCGCACGGGGCTCGACGGCGAATCCACGACCATCCTCGGCGTCGAGCTCCCGCTCATCACGGTCGGGCTCAATCCGGGCAAGAACATCACGGTCATCGCCGAGGTCATCGCGATGAACCATCTGCTCCGCTACAGCGGGCACCACGCCGCCGAGGCGTTCAACGAGCGCCTCAAGGCGACGATGCAGCAGAAGACGGACGTGGGCCGCTACCTGCAGGAAGATGACGAGTAGGGCGACCGGACCCCGCGCGATCGTCGCGGCGCACGGCGATTTCGCCGCCGGCCTCATCTCGGCCGTGCAGATGATCACCGGGCAGGGCGCCGCGTTCCGCGCGGTGAGCCAGGTGGGGCTCGACGCGGCCTCACTCGAGGTGGTGATGCGAGAGGCGGTGGTGTCGCACGGCGCCACCGTCGTCTTCACCGACCTCCCGGCGGGGAGCTGCACCATCGCGGCGCGCAAGGCGACGCGCGACCTGCCGGACGTCGCCGTGGTCACGGGGGCGAACCTGCCGATGCTGCTCGACTTCGTGATGAAGGACGGCGCGGGGCGCGAGGGAGCGGAGCGTGCGGCGGCCAAGGGGCGCGACGCGATCACGGTCGCGCCGGCGGTGCAGGCATGAGCGTCGTGCTCTATCGTATCGACGACCGCCTCATCCACGGGCAGGTGGTGGTGGGGTGGGGACAGCCGTTCAACATCCGCTTCATCGTGCTGGTCGACGATGCCGTCGCGACGAGCGATTGGGAGCAGGACCTGTACCGCGCCGGCGTCCCGCCGGAGATGGAGCTGTTCTTCGAGTCCGTGGAAGGAGCGGCCCGCCGGCTCCCCGAGTTCGAGGGGCGCGCCGACGCGGGCATCGTGCTCGCCGGCGACATCGCCACGATGCAGCGCCTCATCGACGCGAGCGGCGCCATCCACAAGGTGAATCTCGGCGGCATCCATCACCGGGTGGGGCGCTCGCCGAAGCTCCGCTACGTGTTCCTCACGGCGGCCGAGGAGCAGGCGCTCCTCGCGATGGCCGAGGGTGGGGTGTCCGTCTCGGCGCAGGACGTGCCGGCGTGCGAGCCCGTGTCGCTGCGCGCCGTGCTCGCGGGGAGCGGCGCGTGACCCACTGGCTCGCGCTCCTCCCGCTCACGCTGCTCGGCGCGGTGCTCGGACTCGACGTCGTGAGCTTCCCGCAGGCGATGGTCTCGCGGCCGATCGTCGCGGCGACGCTCGCCGGGGCGCTCGTCGGCGCGCCGCTGCGCGGGCTCATCTGCGGGGTCACGCTCGAGCTCTTCGCGCTCGAGACGCTCCCCTTCGGCGCGAGCCGGTACCCCGAGTGGGGATCGGCGTCGGTCGTCGGTGGCGCGATCTTCGCCGTGCAGGACGAGGCGACGGCGGGCGCGATGGCCATCTCCGTGTTCTGCGCGCTCGTCACGGCGTCGATCGGCGGCTGGTCGATGATCGAGCACCGCAAGCTCCTCGGCCGATACGCCGGTGGGATGCGCGAGTACCTGGCGCGCGGGTCGAGCACGGCCGTGACGCGCCTGCAACTGCGCGGCCTCACCTTCGATCTGCTGCGCGGCGGCCTGTTGACGTTCGTCGCCCTCGCCGTGTTCAGTCCGCTCTCGACGGTCCTCTTCGCAGGGTGGACCTTCTCGAGCGAGGTGTCGCGCGGCGTCTCCGTGGCGCTGGCCGGCGCGGTCGGGGCCGCCGCGGTGTGGAAGGTGGTGCACACCACGAAGGGGGCGCGCTGGTACCTGCTGGGCGGCTTCGTCATCGGCGCCGCGCTCGTGGTGGCGACGTGACCGCCGTGCCGCCGCGCCTGCCGTGGGGTACCCGCATCGCGATGCTGGTGCGGCTGCTCGCCGTGCAGGGGTCGTGGAACTACGAGATGATGCTCGGCAACGGCATCGCGTTCGCGGTGGAGCCCGCGCTGCGGCTGCTCCCCGGCGGGAAGAACGGCGAGGCGTACCGCGCCGCGCTCGCCCGCCAGAGCGGCTACTTCAACGCGCATCCATATCTCGCCGGCGTCGCCGTCGGCGCGCTGGCGAGCGCCGAGCTCGCGGGGGAGTCGCCCGAGCGCATCGAGCGGTTCCGCACCGCGTGCTGCGGGCCGCTCGGGAGCGTCGGCGACCGGCTCGTGTGGGCGGGGTGGCTTCCCGCCTGTTCGTTGCTCGCGCTCGCCGCCTTCGGGTTCGGGCTGAGTCCTGCCGGCGTCGTCTTCGTCTTCCTCGGCGTGTACAACCTGGGCCATCTCGCGCTGCGCGTCTGGGGGCTGACCGTGGGTTACCGCGACGGGCTGCGCGTGGCGTCGGCGCTCGCGACACCGGTGCTGCGCCTGGGGCCGGCGCATGTCGCGCGGGCCGCGGCGCTGCTCGCCGGCATCGCCCTCCCGCTCGCCGTGCGCGGCGTGATGGGGCCCGCGCTCGAGGTCATGGAACTCGTGTTCGGGGCGGCGGCCCTCGGTGCGGTCGCGTTGACGCGGCTGCACGGGCGCATCGAGGGATGGCGGTCGTCGATCGTCCTCCTCGCCGCATTCATCCTCTTCTCCGTGGTGCGCTAGATGGTCGAACGCCGGGTGACGGTCGTCAACAGCCACGGGATCCACGCGCGCCCCGCCGCGGAGATCGTGAAGTGCGCCGCGAAATTCAGCTCGCACATCACGCTCGTGCGCGACGACCTCGACGTGAACGCGAAGAGCATCATGGGCGTGATGATGCTCGCCGCGGAGTGCGGTTCGGAGCTGCTCATCCGCGCCGACGGCGCCGACGCCGAGTCGGCCGTCGCGGCGCTCGCCGCGCTCATCGCCAGCCGATTCGGAGAGCGCTGAGGCCCCCATGCCCATGATCCTCACCGGAATCCCGGCCTCGCCGGGCATCGTCGTCGGGCCGGCGCACCTGCTGCGCTGGGAGGTGCCCGAGGTGCCGCCGCGTGTCATCGCCGACCACGAGGCCGAACCGGAGATCGCGCATTTCCACGAGGCGCTCGCACAAGCCACGACCCGTCTGCGCGAGGTGCGCGAGCGCGCGTCCAAGCACGCGGGGCCGGCCGAGGCGGGGATCTTCGACGTCCAGGTCTCGATCATCGAGGACGCAGAACTGCGGGCCCGCGTCGAGTCGGTCATCCGGCAGGGGTTCGGCGCCGAGCGCGCCTTCGACGTCGTGATGCTCGAGTGGCGCGAGCACTTCGCGCGGTCGCAGCACGCGATGATGCGCGAGCGCGTCGGCGACCTCATCGACGTGCACATCCGCGTGCTCTCGCTGCTCCTCGGCCTCCCCGACCACGACCCGGTCGACCTGCCGAAGGGCGCCAACGCGATCCTCGTCACGCACGACCTCACACCGAGCCTCACGGTGCAGCTCGACCGCGAGCGCATCATCGGCATCGCCACCGACGTCGGCACGCGCACGTCGCACGTGGCGATCCTCGCGCGCTCGCTCGGCCTCCCCGCCGTCGTAGGCCTGCTCGAGGCCACGACCCGGCTCGAGAGCGGCGACCAGGTCATCCTCGACGGCGCGGCGGGGACGCTCACCGTCCGCCCGACGGCGGCCGAGCTCGCCGCCGCGGCCGCGCGGGCGGCGCACGAGCGGCGGTCGCGCGACGAACTCGCGCTCCTCGCGGGCGCCGAAGCGGTCACGCGCGACGGCGTGCGCATCATCCTGCGCGCCAACGTCGACCTCCCCGACGAGGCGGCGGCCGCGGCCGCGAGCGGCGCCGAAGGGGTCGGGCTCATGCGCACCGAGTTCCTCGTCGTCGGACGCGCCACGATGCCCGACGAACAGGAGCAATACGCCGCCTACGTGAAGGTGATCGCCGCCTTCGGCAAGCATCCGGTCATCATCCGGACCTTCGACGTGGGCGGCGACAAGCTCCCCGTGGGCGGCTTCCCTCACGAGGCGAACCCGTTCCTCGGCTGGCGCGCCATCCGCATGTGCCTCGACCAGCCCGAGATCTTCAAGACCCAACTGCGCGCGTTGCTCCGCGCCGCCGTGCACGGCGACGTGCGCATCATGCTCCCCCTCGTCGTGACCGTCGATGAGGTCGAACAGTCGCGGTTCCTCCTTGGCGAGGCGCAGCGCGAACTCGCCGAGCGCGGTGTCGCCCACCGCGCCGACGTGCCGCTCGGAATCATGGTCGAGACCCCCGCCGCGGTGATGACCGCCGACGCGCTCGCCGAGCGCGTGGCGTTCTTCTCCATCGGCACCAACGACCTCGTGCAGTACACCCTCGCCGTGGACCGCGGCAACGCGGGGCTCGCCACGCGCTTCACGCCGCTCCATCCAGCGGTGCTGCGGCTCATCGAACGCACCCAGCGCATCGGCGCCGCCGCCGGCATCGACGTGTGCGTGTGTGGCGAGATGGCCTCCGAGCCGCTCATGGCGTACGCGCTCATGGGACTCGGCATCCGCCAGCTCAGCGTGAGCGCGATCTCGCTCCCGGCGGTGAAACGCATCGTGCGCGGGATCCACGCCAGCCGCGCGTCCGAGGCGGCGCGCGGGGCGCTCGCGGCGGGTACGGCCGCGGCCGCCGAGTTCCTGTTGCGGACCGCGCTCGAAGCGGAGATCGGCGCTCCCGGCTGACCCCCGCCCACTCGCCCGGCGTCGTGCCCGGCTTTATCGTTCCACGAAGGGTTCTTGCCCTTCCGTGATCGCGTTCACCCATCGCCTCCGATCCCCGTGCTGCATCGCCATCTCTTCACCTCCGAATCCGTCACCGAAGGGCACCCCGACAAGGTCGCCGACCAGATCAGCGACGCCGTCCTCGACGCGCTCATCGCCGACGACCCGGCCTCGCGCGTCGCGTGCGAGACGATGGTCACCACCGGCCTCGCGACGATCTTCGGCGAGATCACGACCAAGTCGTACGTGCATCTCCCGGCCCTCGTCCGCGACACGATCCGCCGCATCGGTTACACCGAGGCGGGGTACGGCTTCGACGCGAACACGTGCGCCGTGATGTCGACGATCGACGCGCAGTCGCCCGACATCGCGCAGGGCGTGGACACCGGCGGCGCCGGCGACCAGGGGATGATGTTCGGCTTCGCCTGCGACGAGACCGAGGAGCTGATGCCGCTCCCGATCACGCTCGCCCACCGGCTGACCCGCGCGCTCGCCGACCGCCGCAAGGACGGCACGCTCCCGTGGCTCCGTCCCGACGGCAAATCGCAGGTGACGGTGATCTACGAGAACGAGCGTCCCGTCGCCGTCGACGCCGTCGTGCTGAGCACGCAGCACTCCGACACCGTCAAGCACTCGACGCTCGAGGCCGCGGTGAGGAAGGAGATCATCGAGGCCGTCATCCCCAAGGAGCTCCGGCCGAAGGGCATCAAGTACCACATCAATCCGACCGGCCGGTTCGTCATCGGCGGGCCGCAGGGCGACGCCGGGCTCACCGGACGCAAGATCATCGTCGACACGTACGGCGGCATGGGGCGCCACGGCGGCGGTGCGTTCAGCGGCAAGGACCCGTCGAAGGTCGACCGCAGCGCCTGCTACGCCGCGCGGTGGGTGGCCAAGAACATCGTCGCCGCCGGGCTCGCGAAGAAGGTCGAGGTGCAAGTGGCGTACGCGATCGGCGTCGCCAAACCGGTGTCGATCATGGTCGACACCTTCGGCACCAACACGGTGGACGAGGCGAAGATCATCCGCGCCGTCGACCAGGTGTTCGACCTCACGCCGCGGGCCATCATCGAGTCGCTCGACCTCAAGAAGCCCATCTACGGCGACACGGCGGCCTACGGCCACTTCGGCCGCGCGAGCGAGCGGGCGGTGCGTTACGGCAAGAAGGTGACGCTCTTCACCTGGGAGCGCACCGACAAGGTCGCCGAGCTGAAGAAGGCGGTCCGCGCGTAGCCGCGCGGACGGGAGGAGGCGTGGTCGAGGTCTTCGTCTCGCGGCTCGGGCTCGACAGCTCGACGAACTCGTTCGTCGTGATCCTGCAGGAGCGCGACGGCGAGCGCATCCTGCCGATCTGGATCGGCCGTCCTGAGGCGGAGTCCATCGCCGCCCAGCTCGACGGCGTGCACCGCGAGCGCCCGATGACGCACGACCTCGCACGCGCCCTCATCACCGCGCTCGGCGGCACGCTGCACAGCGTCCGCGTGACGCGGGTCGAGGCGGGGACGTTCTTCGCGCAGATGCACCTCGAGCGCGCCGGCGAGCAGATCGTCGTCGACGCGCGTCCCTCCGATTCGATCGCCATCGCGCTCCGCTTCGACGCGCCCATCCTCGCGTCCGACGACCTGCTCGCGGAATACGAGGCGCCGGCGGAGGAGGCGGCCGCCGAGCCGGATCGCGCCGAAGGGGAAGGCGGATTCGTGCCGCCGCCGAGTCCCGACATCCAGAGTGCGGCCGAGCAGGAACAGCGCGAAGTCGAGCGCCTCAAGCGCCATCTCGAATCCCTCCGTCCCGAAGACTTTGGCAAGTTCACGCTCTAGCGCGCTCCGTCTGGCGGCCCTCGTCCTCGCGGGCGCCGCGTTCCAGGCCGCCGGCGCGCAAGCGCCGCACACGCGTCCCGCGGGACCCGACCTCACTCCCGTGCCGCGTGTCGCGAAGGGCAGCGCGAGCGGCCCGCGCGAAGTGCGCGGGCGCGTGCTGCGCCCCGGAGCAGACTCCGCCGTCGCGTATGCCGGAGTGCGCGTCACGCTGCATCGCGTCGGCCCCGATCGCGCCGCCCCGATGGATTCCACGCTCACCGACGCGGCAGGGCGGTATGCGTTCACGTACCGGCCCAGCGGCGACACGACGGCGCTCTACTTCGTCTCGGCGAGCCGCTCGGGGATCGCCTATTTCACGCCGCCGCTGCGCGAGGCGCGCGTCGAGGGGGAGGCGGCGGAGATCGTGCTGTTCGACACGACCAGCGCCGCCGTGCCGATCCACGTGCGCGGCCGCCACTTCGTCGTCGCCGCGCCCGACACCGACGGCACGCGGCTCGTCGTCGAGGTGTTCGAGGTGTCGAACGACAGCTCGGTGACGCGCATCGCGGCTCCCGCCGGCGCGACGTTCGAGACCCCCGTGCCGGCCGGGATCACCGACTTCACGGCGGGCGACGGGGAAGTGACCGCGTCGGCCATGTCGCTCGTTCGCGACCGCGTGCGTGTGATCGCGCCCATGATGCCCGGCGTGAAGCAGTTCTCATTCAACTACCGGCTTCCGGCGACGACGGGCGACTTCTCGGTGCCGGTCCCGGTCCCCACGTCGGTGCTCGAGGTGCTGCTCGAGGAACCGGCGGCCACCGCGAGCGGCGCTGGCCTCAAGGCCGTCGCCACCGCGACGTCGTCGGGGCGCACGTTCCGGCGCTATCTCGCACAGGACGTTGCCGCCGGCAAGCAGGTCGCCATCACGCTACCGTCGCGCGTCTCCTCCGGACGGAGACTGCGCCTCGCCCTCGCCGTGACGGCCGTCGGCGCGGTGATGCTCATCGGTTTCGCGCGCGCCTTCCGTCGTCGCGGCGAAGGCGCCGCCCCCGCGGCGGGCACCGGCGTCGACGCGGAAGCCGCCATCGCGGCGCTCGAGCGTGAACTCGTCGAGCTCGACGACACCTTCGCGCGGAAGGCGCGCCCGACCGTCGAGGAACGGGGCGAGCATGTCGCCGCGCGCGCCCGAGTGAAGGCGCGCCTCGCCGACGCCATCGCCGCGCGCGACGGCATCGCGTGACGCGTCCGTGAAGCCGCTCGCCTCGCCCTTCCTGTGGCTCGTCATGGCGCAGGGGGCGATGCTCGCGACGTGGTTCTGGCGCCGCGGACGTGGCGCCGCGCCGGCCGACCGGCGCGCGATGCGCGTGCTCGCGGCGCTCTGGGCGGCGATGACGCTGCTCTCGCTGTCGCCCGTCGCCCGAGCGCTCGCCCTGCCGCTGCGCATCGCCGACTCCGCGCCCGAGGCGGCGCCCGACGTGATCTTCGTGCTCGGCGACGGGCTGATGCGCGGGGCGTCGCCCGCCGATGACCGCGTCACGCCGGTCGAACTCGACCGAGCGCGGACCGCCGCGATGTGGTGGCTCGAGCGCCAGACCGCTCGAATCGTCGTCTCCGGACGGAGTGCCGCGTCGGATCGGGCGCCCGAGCGGTTGGGAGAACTGGCGCGCGCCGCGCTGCTCGCCGACGGCGTACCCGACAGCGTCATCACCATAGAGCCGTACTCGCGCACGACGTGGGAGCATGTCGCCGGCGCGCTGCGATTGCCGGGCATCTCACGCGGCCTGCGCGTCGGCATCGTCACGTCCGACTGGCACATGCGGCGCGCCCGTGGCGTGTTCACCGGCGCGTTCGCCGGTCTCCAGTGGCGGTCGGCGCCTGAGCCGAGGCGCGCCGAGGGATGGTCGGCGTTCCTCCCCGACGCCCTGTTCCTCCTCGACTCCGAGGCGCTCGTGAAGGAGTGGATCGGGAACGTCGTGTACGCGCTGCGTCGCGTCGGCGCGACCTCCTGACTTGTGCGGAACGCCACGCGCGCGTAGCTTCGCTCTACAATCGATTTGCGAGCGCGGGACACGGAAGCCGGTACCAAGCCGGCGCGGCCCCGCCACTGTAACGGGCACTTTACACGCCCCCTCAACACGCCACTGACTCCGGTCGGGAAGGCGAGCGGGGCGGCCCGGAGCCAGGAGACGACCCACGCTCGCGCCACGTTCTCAGTTCCTCGGGGGAGGGCTGGTGGCGTATGGGCCGCGTCGTCCGTGGCCCTGCGTTGCGGGCTTCTTCCATCGGGGAGGGAGCCCGTTCTGATTTTCCGCCGTCCGCTCGTCGCGCTTTCCATGCTCGCGTTCGTCGCCGCCTGCCGCGGCGACGCGGCGCGTCGGCCGTCGAGCGCGCTCGTCGACGACCTCGGCGACACGGTCGCCGTCGGCGCCCCGGCGACGCGCATCGTGTCGCTCAGTCCCGTGACGACCGAGATCCTCTTCGCCATCGGGGCAGGGCCGCGCGTCGTCGGGCGCACGCACTTCGACGACTATCCCGCGGCCGCGCGCGCCGTGCCCGAAGGTGCCCACGGTGTTCTGGCACGTGTGGGACGCGCCGCTCATCACCATCGGCGGCGGCAGCTACCTGAGCGAGCTCGTCGCCATCGCCGGGGGAAAGAACGTGTTCGACGACCTCGCCGATCCATCGCCTCAGGTCACGATGGAAGAGGTCGTCCGCCGCGATCCGGACTACGTCATCGTCGGCGCGGTGTCGGCCGAGAGACTCACGGCCAACGCGGCGTGGAACGTCGTGCGCGCCGTGCGTGAGCGGCGCATCCTCGTGGCCGACACGGCGCTCGTCGGGCGACCGGGCGTGCGGATGGGTGAAGCCGCGCGTCATCTGCGGTCGTTGCTCGAGCCGGCGGTGCCCCGCTGATGCGGCCCCGCCTCGCGCTCGCCTTGGCCACCGCGTTCGCGGTCGCCTGCGTGGCCGCGCTCGCATTTGGTCCGGTGCCGCTCTCGCCGCTCGATGTGTGGCATGCCCTCACCGGCAGCGGCTCATCCGGCGCGACCGCGATCGTGTGGCAACTTCGCCTGCCGCGCGCCGCCCTCGGCGCGTTCGTCGGCGCCGGACTCGGCATGAGTGGCGCCGCGCTGCAGGCGACGTTGCGCAATCCGCTCGCCGAACCGTACCTGCTTGGCGTCTCCGGAGGCGCCGCGGTGGGCGCCGTCGCGGCCACGGTGCTCGGCGCGGCCGCGGCGTTCGTGCCGCCGGCGGCGTTCGTCGGGGCGGCGCTCGCGGTGGGACTGGTGCTGGCGGTGGCGCGCGTGTCGCGCACACCGCACGACGCGCGCATCCTCATCATGGCCGGGGTGGTGGTCGGCGCGTTCGCGAACGCCGCGATCATGATCGTGCTCGCCGGCGCGCCCGCCGAGTCGGTGCGCGGCGCGCTCTGGTGGATGATGGGGTCGCTCGCCGACGCGAGTTGGAGCGGCGTGGCGTGGGTCGCGGTGTACGTCGCCGCGGGGGGCGCGGCGCTGCTCGCGCTCGGGCGCGACATCGAGTTGCTCTCGCTCGGCGAGGACCCGGCCGCGGCGCTCGGCGTGGACGTGGCGCGCTCGACGCGGAACACCTTCCTCGCCGCCTCGCTCGTCGCCGCCGTCACGGTGGCGGGGGCGGGGCTCGTGGGCTTCGTGGGGCTCGTCGTGCCGCACCTCGCGCGGAGTGCGGGCGTGCGCGGTCATCGCGCGGCGATCCTCGCGTCGGCGGTCGTCGGCGGCACGCTCGTGATCGCGGCCGATGTCGTCGCGCGCGTCGCGCTCCG
>JACQBG010000025.1 GCA_016194585.1 Gemmatimonadota bacterium | reverse complement strand
GCTCGTGCTGGTGCTCTCGGGCGCGCATCGCGACGCGTTGCGCGCGGTGACCTGGTGGTTCCCGGTGGTGGGGCGGGTGCCGTACAAGGGGTTCTTCGACTTCGCGCTCGCGCGTCGCGCCGAGCTGGAGCTCGCCGCGGAGGGGTACGACACCTACCTGCGCCCCTCGCCGGCGTTCAGCACGCTCGGCTTCTTCAACGATCCGCTGCTCTCGACGACGCTGGGCGAGGACTCGCTCGAGATCGTGAACACGGTGGTGCACGAGCTGACGCACAACCGGTTCTATGCGAAGGGCGAGGCGGTGTTCAACGAGAGCTTCGCCTCGTTCGTCGGCGCGCGCGGCGCCGAGCGGTTCTTCCTGGCGCGGGGCGATACGGCGAGCGCGCGGCGCGTGGCGGCGCGGTGGGGGGACGACCTGCTGCTCGGCGCGGTGTGGGAGCGCACGTATCGCGCGCTCGACTCCGCGTTCGCGGCGCATCCCGGCGACGAGGGCCGGTCCGCGCGGCTCGCGGCGCGCGATTCGATCTACGCGCGGGCCCGCACCGAGCTGGTGGATTCCGTGGCGCCGCGGCTCCGCACGATCGACCGGCGGTACGCACAGCGGGTGCGGCTCGACAACGCGGCGCTGCTGGCGCGTCGCATCTACGCGACCGGGCTCGACGACTTCGAGGCGGTGTATGCGCGCGAGGGCGGGGACGTGAGGCAGGCGCTCGAGCGGGTGATCACGATCGCGCGGGGCGCCGGGGGCGCGAGCGGCGCCGCGGTCCACGCGTGGGTGACGCCGCGGCGCTGAGCGCGGCGCTCAGCGCGGCGGGCCGCGGCGCGACGCGGCCATTGTTCGTCAGGCGCCGAACCGTCCTCGCAGCATGGCGCGCAGGTCGACGACGGGCGGCGCGGCCGGCTCGGCGGCCGGCGGCGTGGCCTCGCCGGCGTCGACGACGACGCGTTGCATCGTCTCGCGCACGCCGCGGTCGAGGAAGCGCGAGAGCTGGTCGATGGAGTAGTCCGATCCGCGGCGCGTGTCGTAGACGTTGAGCGGATACGTGATGAAGAGGTGGTTCCGGGCGCGCGTCATCGCCACGTACATGAGGCGGCGCTCCTCCTCGATCTGCTCGTCGTCGCCGAGGGCGCGCGCCATCGGGAAGTAGCCGTCGACGGCCCAGATGACGAAGACGGCGTCCCACTCGCGGCCCTTCGCGCTGTGCGCGGTGCTGAGGACGAGCGTGTCGTCCTCGCTGCCGCTGCCGAAGCCGAGGTCCTGCGTCGCCTGCGGCGGCTCGAGGGCGATGGCCGAGAGGAAGGCGGCGCGGCTCGAGTAGCCGCCGGAGATGGTCTGCAGCTGGTCGAGGTCGGCGAGGCGCGGCTCGACGCGGTCGTAGCGTTCGCGGAGGATGTCGTCGTACAGCCGGCGCACGCGGGCGATCTCGTGCGTTACGAGACCGTCGGCCTCGGCGGGGCCGGCGCGCAGCTGGTCGAGCAGCTCGACGAGCGCGCCATGCGCGGCGCGGGCGCGCGGCGGCGGCTGGTAGCGGCCGAACGCGTCCGACGACCAGGCGAGCTGCGCCATCGCGTCGATGGCCCCGCGCGCGGTGACGTCGCCGATGCCTGGCATGAGCATGAGCAGGCGGTACCAGCTCACGTCGTCGCGCGGGTTCTCGAGCACGCGCAGGAAGGCGAGGACGTCCTTCACGTGCGCCGCCTCGAGGAACTTGAGGCCGCCCCACTTCTCGAACGGGATGCCGCGCGCGGTGAGCTCGATCTCGAGGTCGGCGCTCATGTAGCCGGCGCGGAAGAGCACGGCCATCTCGCGGAGCGGCACCCCTTCCTCGTGCAGCTCGAGGAGGCGGTCGACGACGAAGCGCGTCTGCGCCGGCTCGTCGTGCGCGGTGACGAGCCAGGGCTTCTCGCCGCCGGTGCGGTGCGTGTAGAGGTTCTTCGTGTAGCGTTCCTCGGCGCGCGAGATGAGCGTGTTCGTGCAGTCGAGGATCGGTTGCGTGGAGCGGTAGTTCTCCTCGAGCGGCACGATGGCGGCGCCCGGGAAGTGGTGCGGGAAGTCGAGGATGTTGCGGATCGTCGCGCCGCGGAAGGAGTAGATGCTCTGCGCGTCGTCGCCGACGACGGTGAGGTTGGCGTGGGTGCGGCACATCCCGCGGAGGATGCGCGACTGGAGGTGGTTGGTGTCCTGGTACTCGTCGACGAGGATGTGGTCGTAGAGCCCGCTGATGCGCTGGGCGAGCGGGCCGTCGGTCTCGACGAGCATCGCCCAGAAGAGCAGGAGGTCGTCGTAGTCGACGAGGTTGCGCTCGGCCTTCCGCGCCGTGTAGTCGGCGAACACGCGGCCGAACTCCTCTTCGAACTCGACGAACTGCGGGTACTCCTCGCTCAGGATCGCGGCGACCGGGATCTCGGTGTTGACGTGCCGCGAGTAGACGTGGTGGAGCGTCTCCTTCTTCGGGAAGCGCTTCTTCTTCTCGCCGAGGCCGAGTTTGGCGCGCGAGAGCTGCATCAGGTCGCCGGCGTCGGACTGGTCCATGATGGTGAAGCCGGCGGGAAGCCCGGCGGCCTCGCCGTAGCGCCGCAGCAGGCGGTGCGCCGTCGCGTGGAAGGTGCCGCCGTGCACGCTGCGGCTGACGCTGCCGACGAGGCGTTCGGCGCGGGCGAGCATCTCCTGTGCCGATCGGCGCGTGAAGGTGAGGAGGAGGATGCGTTCCGGCCGGATGCCCCGCTCGAGCAGGAGGGCGACGCGGTGGACGAGGGTGCGCGTCTTGCCCGTGCCGGCGCCCGCGATGACGAGGAGTGGGCCGTCGGGGTGCGTGGCGGCGCGCGCCTGCGCCTCGTTGAGGCCGGCGGCCAGGTCGGCGGGGCCGCGCGGTTCGACTTCGCGCGGTCGCTGCGGGTAGACGCGGGCGTCGTCCGTCATTCGGGGAATATACCGCGGCGCGCGCGCTCCCCGGCGGTTGCGCGCGGGACGCTTCCGGATGCGATATTTGGCGCGTGTCATCCCCCTCGCGCTCGATCCTCATCCGGGACCCCGGCAGCACGGTCCTCACGATCATCATCGTGGGACTGCTCTTCCGATTCCTGCTCTCGGCCACGGTGGGGCTGGGCGTCGACGAATCGTACGCCGTCGCCGTGGCCCGGCAGTTCTCGCTCTCGTACTTCGACCACCCGCCGCTGCATTTCTGGATCGTCGGCGAGATCGCGCGTCTCGCGCAGAGCGAGCGGGTGGCGGTGTTGCGCCTGCCGTTCGCCCTCTGTTTCGCCGGCACGACCTGGCTCACCTACCGCCTCACGGCCCGGCTCTTCGGCGAGGCCGCCGGGGCGATCGCGGCGCTGCTGCTCAACGTCAGCGCGGTGTTCAGCCTGAGCACGGGGAGCTGGGTGCTCCCCGACGGGCCGCTGATGCTGTTCACGATGTCGGCCGCGTCGGTGCTGGTCTCCGTCCTGTTCCCGGAGACGTCGAACGGCCGCTGGCATCCGGTCTTGCTCTGGCTGGCCGCAGGGCTCTTCGCCGGGCTGGCGATGCTCACGAAGTACCATGGGGTGTTCGTGCTCGCGGGAACGTTCCTCTTCCTGCTCACGAGTCCGGCACACCGTCGGCATCTCGCGACGCCGGGGCCGTACCTCGGTGCCGTCGTCGCGCTCGCGTGTCTCGCGCCGGTGATCGTCTGGAACCGGGAGCACGGCTGGGCCTCGTTCGTCTTCCAGGGCGGCCGGGCGGCGGGACGTGGCGGCGTGCACGTCGACGCGATGCTCGCCAACATCGGCGGGCAGATGGCGTGGGTGCTGCCCTGGATCTTCGTGCCGCTGGCGGCATCGCTCTGGCGTTCGGCGCGCAGCGGGCCGCGCGACGCGGCCCGCTGGTTCCTGTTCTGCCTCGCGATCGGACCGATCGCGGTGTTCACCCTCGTCGCGCTCCGCGGCGACGTGGGGCTCCCGCACTGGCAGGCGCCGGGGTGGCTGTTCGTCTTCCCCGCGCTGGGCGCGGCGGCCGCGGACCGGATGATGCGCGACGACCAGCGTACGCGACGCTGGTTGCGCTGGAGCGTGGGCGGGTACGTCGCGCTGGTGACGCTGCTCGCGAGCCACGCCGCCACCGGTTGGATGGCGCGTCTCGCGCCGTCGGCGTTCTCGCAGGGCGATCCGACGGTCGATCTGCTCGATTGGCGCGAGGTGCGTCCCGCGCTCGACGTGAGGGGATTGCTGCCCGCGCACGGCTTCGTGGCCGCGCCGAGCTGGATCCAGGCGGGGAAGGCGGCCGTCGGCGTCGGACCCGACTGGCCCGTGCTCTGCCTCTGCGCCGACCCGCATCACTTCCGCTACACGCAGGACGAGCGTGACTGGATCGGGCGCGACGCCGTGCTGCTCGTGAAACACAAGACGGGCGACGACGTGGTGGCGAAGTTCTCGCCGTACTTCGAGAGCGTCGCGTTCGCCGACTCGGTGCCGCTGCATCGCCACGGACAGGTGGCGATGGTGGTCGACGTGTACCGGGCGACCGGCTTCCGCAAGCTCTATCCCACCGACCAGCCGCGCTGAGCCGCTACTTCGGGTCGCCGCGGAAGCGGTAGAAGGTGAGCGCTCCGCGACGGACCGGGAGCACGCGACGGTCGAGGGGCGAGCTGCCGTCGTGGAGCAGCACGGCGAGGTCGGCGAGGAACCCCTGGTTGCCGAAGAGCGTGTGTCCCAGCACGTCGGCGCGGACGCGTGTCGCGTCGATGGTGTCCATGCCGTCGATGACGGTGAGCGAGTCGCCGCCGAGTCCGAGCCGCCAGACGTTGTTGACCGAGCGCGAGGCACGCAGCGCTTCGTCGTCGCTCGACGCGTAGAGGGTGATGCGCGCGGCGCGAGGCGCGAGGCGGGGCATGATCTCCCGGCGGAAGACGCGCGCGTCGACGTCGGGGGCGGCGAACACGACCTGCGCGAAGCGCGGGAGCGAGTCGTCGGGGGCGGTGAGCGAGAGCGCCTTGGCGATGACCTCGGAGCCCATCGAATGTCCCAGCAGGTGCACGCGGTCGGGTTTGGCGAGCGGGAGGATGTGCGTGAGGAGGCGCAGGAGGTGATAGCCCGCGTTGCGGGCGGCCTGCTGGTCGCGCACGTACGCCGTCACCGAGCCCGCGCTCGGCCACGAGAAGAGGACGACCGTGCCGTCGAAGCCGAGGTCGGCGGCGACCTGCGCGGCGCGCACAGCCGCGTCCTCGAACGTCACGTTGAAGCCGTGCACGAACACGAGGACGTCGCGCGAGTGGGAGAGGGCGAGGTCGTCGGCGACGCGCTGCACGAACCGGTTCGAGTCGACGGGGATGACCGACGTCACGAAGAACTCGCGGCGGGCATCGGGGTTGTAGCTGAGCGCGTTCATCAGGCTCCCCGGGCGCGGGAGCTCGCCGGTGCCGCGCGCGACGTAGGGCGGCACGTTGACGCCGACCGCCGCGAACTGGAGCTGGTCGGCGTCGTCGGGGCCGTAGCGGTCGCCGGGGCGCTCGGCGTTCACGGCGCGGCGCGACGTGGCGAGGAAGATGCTCACGCGGCCGGGAGCGGTGTCGAGCGCGGCGTAGGAGCGGGTCGTCGCGGCTCGCGGTGGGGCGGCGGGCGCAGGGGGCGGCGCGGCGGGGGCTGGCGGCGGACTGCCGCCGCAGGCGGCGGCGAGCAGGGATGCGAGCAGGAGTCGACGAAGCATCGCGAAGCGTCTGGTTGTGGTTCGTGACGTCTTCCGGCAGCCGACCCGATCGTGCTGCACAGCGGGCAACGCGAAGGATAGTGCCGCCGTTCGCGAACGGCAAACCGCGTCGCGCCCGCCGCCATCACCCCAATGGCCTAGGCCGTTCGCGCGGTGGTTCCGCGCCGAATTCGGTCCTAACGTGCATGAGTGCCGGGCGCCGTCCCGGCCGTTCCCGCTGCCCAAGGATCGACCATGCCGCTGCTCTCCATCCCGCTCACGCGCGCTGCGCGCATCGTCGGCGCCCTCGCCCTCGCCGCCATCTCCGGGGCGTGCGCCATCTCGCAGCAGCAGGAGATCCAGATGGGCCAGCAGTACGCGGCGCAGATCGACACCCAACTGCCGATCGTCCGCGACGCGGCCGTCTCGAACTACGTCACCACGCTCGGCAACTCGCTCGCCGCCGTCACCGACACGCGCGGGCTCGCGTGGCACTTCACGGTCGTCGACAGCAAGGAAGTGAACGCCTTCGCCGTCCCCGGCGGGTGGGTGTACGTGAACCGGGGTCTCATCGAGCGTGCGCAGACGATGGACCAGCTGGCGGGAGTGATGGGACACGAGATCGGCCACGTCACGCTCCGTCACACCGTGCAGCAGATGCAGCAGCAGCAGAAGACGGACGGCGGCCTCGTCGCATTGTGCACGCTCACGAAGGTGTGCGACAGCGGCGCCGGGCAGGCGGCGATCAACGTCGGCGGGTCGGCGCTGTTCGCGAGCTTCAGCCGGCAGGACGAGGCGCAAGCCGACGACGAAGGGGTGAAGACCACGGTGAAGGCGGGCATCGATCCGCACGGGATCCCGGAGATGTTCCGGATCCTGCTCAGCGAGCGTCAGACCAATCCGACGGCCGTGGACGCGTTCTTCGCGACCCATCCGCTGGAGGAGTCCCGCATCACGTCGACCACGGCGCAGATCGCCGCGTATCCGGCGAGCCAGCTGCGGGGCCTGCGCGTCGATTCGGACGCGTTCCAGCAGATGAAGCGTCGCCTGCGATCGCTGCCGCCGTCGCCGGCGCCGAAGGCGGTGGCGAAGTAGCGAACGAGCCGAGCGGAGCGGAGATCGGCCCCGAGGTCCTCACGCGCGCGGTTCTGGCGAGGTGAGGGCCTCGAGTGTCGCCGGCGTCGCGGGGACCGGCTCGAGCGCGAACACCGCGCCCGCGGCGCGCACCACCGCCTCGCGCACCTCCTGACCCAACGCCGGCGAGGACGCGTAACAGGTCCCGTCGGCACGGCGGAGCAGCTCCTGCTCGACCGACGTCATGGTGACGCCATCGATGCCGCAGGGCACCATGAGGTCGAAGTACGAGAGGTCGGTGGTGACGTTCAACGCGAAGCCGTGCCACGTCACCCATTGGCGCGCGTGCACACCGATCGACGCGATCTTCCGGCCGCTCGTCCACACGCCGGTCTGGCCGGCGCTGCGCTCGCCGATGACCTCGAACTCGGCGAGCGCGCGGATCAGCACTTCCTCCACCTGCCGCAGGTACCAGTGCAGGTCGAGCGTGTGCCGGTTCAGGTCCACGATCGGATAGCCCACGAGCTGGCCGGGACCGTGGAAGGTCACGTCGCCGCCGCGTTCGACGTCGAACAGTTCGACGCCGCGCGCCGCGAGCAACTCGGGCGTGGCAAGGAGGTGGGATGGATCGCGCGCCGCGCGACCGCGCGTCACCACGGGTGGGTGCTCGACGAGGAGCAGCAGATCCTGGTCGAGCGACCCGTCGAGACGCGCGCGGGCGGCGGCGCGCTGCAGCGCCAGCGCGTCGGCGTACGAGCGCGTGCCGAGGTCGGCGACGAGGAGGCGGCGTTCGGGACTCACCCTCGAAATCTAGCCCGGCCGGGAAGCGGCATCGGCGCGGCGCGTCGCGAACACGAGCAGGCCAATAGCGAGCCATGCCGCACCGACCGTCTTCGCCAGCGGGCTCGCGCCGACGAGCACCCAGAGCGTCACGGCCACGCCGACGGCGGGCACCACCCGGTGCGCCGCGCGCGCGGCCGCCCGCCGCCGCACGACGAAGTAGCCCACCACCGACGCGTGCAGCAGCGTGAACGCGGCGAGCGCACCGACGTCGACGATGGAGACGAGCACCGAGAGGCCGTCGTCCTGCCGGGCCGCCCACACCGACACGGCGAGCGTCAGCGACGCGACGGCGAGCAGGGCGGCACGCGGCACGCCGTGGCGCGCGTCGACGCGGGCGAGCGCGGCCGGCAGCTGGCCGTCGCGGGCCATCCCGAAGAGCAGCCGGCCGGCGGCGGCCTGCCCGGTCATGGCGGCGAAGGCCGGCCCCACCGCCTTCGTGAGCGCCATCGCGGTGGCGAGCCATGGCCCGATCGCGGCGCGCGTGAGATCATAGAACGCCGTCCCCTGTCGCTCCGGGTGGGCGGCCAGCTCCGAGGGCGGGACGGCGCTCAAGAGGCCGCCGAGATATGACTCGACGACGAAGAGCGCGCCGGCGACGACGAGACAGAACATGATGGCGCGCCCGACCTGCCGGGCGTCGCCGCTGCTCTCCTCGGCGAACGAGGCGATCGCGTCGAACCCGAGGAACGAGAGCACGGCGATCGAGATCGCGCCGGCGAGCATCTTGAGGTCGAGCACGCCCGTGCCGGCGAACGGCGCCGTCCACGGCCGCGCCGGGCCGTGCGTCGCGAGCGCGACCGTCGCGCCGGCGATGAAGAGCGCGAGCACGACGATCTCGGCGACGAGCACGAGGAAGCCGATCCGGGCCGCGACCCCGACCCCCATGAGGTTCAGCGCCGTCGTGAGGACGAACGCGATCACGGTGAACACCCACGCGGCCACCGACGGAACCATCGCGTGCAGCGCGATGCCGGAAAACAGGTACGCGAGTGACGGGATGAGCAGGTAGTCGAGGATGGCCATCCATCCGGCGATGAATCCCGCCGGGCGGCCGAGTCCCTCGCGCGCGTACGCGAAGACGGAGCCCGCGTGCGGGACGACGCGCGACATCTGCGCGTACGACCAGGCGGTAAAGGCCATCGCCAGCGTCGCGACGAGGTACACGAGGGCGACGGCGCCGCTCGCGTGCGCGTCGAGCACGCCGAAGACGCCGACCGGCGCGAGCGGTCCGATGAACAGCAGGCCGTAGACGACGAGGTCGCGCAACGAGAGGTTGCGCGCAAGGGCAGGGGAGTCCGAGTGGCGTTCGTTCACTGGTCGAGAGTATGACGGCAGCGCACGGGAGGGGCAACCCGGCGGGACGTCAGCGCCGACCGCGACGCGAAACGCGCGTACGCTTCGTATCGTACGGGCTTCGGAATCGGTACGTTCTTCCAACCGACACGCCATGGATGATCCGATGCGCTTCCGCTCCGTCGCTCTCACGTTCCTCGCCACGCTCCTCGCGCCGTTCGCGCTCGGGGCTCAGTCGACCGTGCCCGCCAACGGCACCGCCGTGCTCGACCAGATGCGCGCCATGTACGCCGGCCGGTGGTACACGACGCTGACCTTCGTCCAGAAGACGACGCTCCACCGTCCGGATGGCAGCGACACGGTGCAGACCTGGTTCGAGAGCCTGCGCTACACCCCCGAGCGCAGCGCGGTGCTGCGCATCGACGTGGCGCCGCTGTCGGCGGGGAACGGCACGATCTCGACCTGGGACTCGACGTACGTCGTGCGTGGCGGCAAGGTCTCGGCGACACGCGCCTCGGGGAACTCGTTCCTCCCGTTCATCGAGAGCGTGTACCTGCAGCCAGCCGAGCGCACGGCCAGGGAACTCGCGCCGCTCTCGATCGACCTCTCGAAGGTGCGCGCCGACACGTGGGAAGGGCGCCCCGTGTGGGTCGTCGGCGCCGCGGCGGGCGACTCGACGAGCGCGCAGTTCTGGGTGGATGTCGGCCGGCAGCTCGTGGTGCGCATGATCGTGCTCGGCTCGGCGACGCGCCCGCCGCTCGACGTGCGCCTCGCCGGCTACGTGCAGACCGGGGGCGGCTGGCTGGCGACGAGCATCGAGATGTACTCCGGCGGGACGAAGCGCCAGGCGGAGGACTACTCCGACTGGAAGACGGGAATGACGCTGCATCCCGACTTGTTCGAGGCCTCGAAGTGGGCGGCGACACCGCACTGGGCCACGGGCAGCGACTGAGGCCGTCGACGGTAAGCGCTAGCCGCTGGCGGTCAGCGGCTTACCGCCAGCGGCGTGGCGGCTACGCGTGGATCACGCGCCCCATCGCGTCCAGCGTCGCCTCGGCGATCGCCTCGCTCAGCGTCGGGTGCGCGTGGATCGCGAGCTCGATCTCCTCGACCGTGAATTCGTTCTCGCGCGCCACGGCCAGCTCGTGGATCATCTCCGTCGCGTGCGCGCCGGTGATGTGGGCGCCGAGGATCTCGCCGTACTTCACGTCGCGGATGATCTTCACGAACCCTTCCGTCTCGCCTGACGTGCGGGCACGGCCGTTCGCGCTGAACGGGAACTTGCCCACCTTGTACTCGAGCTTCCGTTCCTTGCACTGCGCCTCGGTGAGCCCGATGCTCGCGACCTCGGGGTGGCAGTACGTCGCGTTCGGGATGTTGCCGTAGTTCAGCGGGTGAAAGTGCGCGCCCGCGATCACCTCGGCGACGATCATCCCCTCGCGCTCCCCCTTGTGGGCGAGCATCGGCGGGCCCGCGACGTCGCCGATGGCGTAGATGCCCTTGACGTTCGTCTCCATCTTCTCGGTGATCTTGATGAAGCCGCGCTCGGTCGTCGCGACGCCGGCTTCCTTGAGGCCGATGTTCTCGATGTTCGGCGCGCGTCCTGCCGCGACGAGCACCTTCTCGACCTCGACGTCCTGCTTGGCGCCGCCGGCGTCGACGCTGAACGTCACGGAGTTCTTCCCGACCTTCGCGCCGCTCAGCTTGGCGCCGACGAGCACGTCGATGCCGCGCTTCTTGAAGCTGCGCCCGACCTCGGCGCTCGCGTCCTCGTCCTCGAGCGGGAGGATGCGCGGCGCCACCTCGACGAGCGTGACCTTGGTGCCGAACGCGTTGAACACGTCGGCGAACTCGCACCCCACGGCCCCCGCGCCGACGATGGCGAGCGACTTCGGCGCCTTCTCGAGCACGAGCGCCTCGTCCGAGGAGATGACCGTGGTCTTGTTGAGCTCGAGCCCCGCCTGGGGCAGTCCCTTCACGCGCGACCCGGTCGCGATGACGAGCGCCTTGGTCGCGGTATGCGTCTCGCTCTTGCCGTCGGCCATGGTGACCTTCACCGACTTGTTCGCCGCGATCGTGCCCGTGCCCTTGATCCAGGTGACCTTGTTCTTCTTGAACAGGAACTCGACGCCCTTCGAGTTCTTCGTGCTCACGTCGCGCGAGCGCTTCATGGCGATGCCGTAATCGGTCTTCACCTCGCCGACCATCACGCCGAACTCGGCGGCATGCTTCAGGCGGTTGGCGATGTTCGAGGCCTCGAGCAGCGCCTTCGCGGGGATGCACCCCCAGAGGACGCAGGTGCCGCCGAGCCCCTCGCGCTCGATGACGGCGACGCTGAGGCCGAGCTGTGCAGAACGGATGGCGCCCACGTAGCCGGCCGGGCCGCCGCCAAGGAAGATCACGTCGAAGGAAGCCATGCTAGTGTACCAGCAGGAGAGGGTTCTCGATCAGGCGTCGCAGGGTCTGCAGGAACTTAGCGCCCACCGCGCCATCCACGGCGCGGTGATCGCAGCTCATGGTTACTCTCAACCGCTTCCGCACCTCGAACCCGCCGTCGGGCGCGACGACCGCCTTGTCCTCGATGGCGCCGATGGCGAGGATGCCGACCTCGGGCGGGTTGATGATCGCGGTGAACTGCTCGATCTGCATCATGCCGAGGTTCGACACCGAGAACGTCGAGCCCGTGTAATCCTCGGGCTTGAGCTTGCGCTCGCGCGCCTTCTTCGCGAGCTCCTTCGACTCGCGCGAGATGGCGCCGAGCCCCTTCTCGTTCGCGTCGAAGATCACCGGCACGATGAGCCCGTCATCCGTGGCGACGGCCATGCCGAGGTGGACGCGGTTGTGGTAGCGGATGTGATCGCCGAGCCAGTGCGCGTTCACCTCGGGATGCTGCGCGAGCGCCGTGGCGGTGGCCTTCAGGATGATGTCGTTGAACGAGACCTTGAATTCGTCGCCGAGTTCGGCGGCTGCGGTGCGCATCTCGGCGGCGCGCGAGAGGTCGAACTCGGCGGTGAGGTAGAAGGTCGGGATGGGGCCGATCGACTCGGCGAGGCGCTTCGCGATCGTCTTGCGGATCATCGTGAGCGGGACGTCTTCGAAGTCGCCTTCGATGGTCTTGCGCACGGGCGCCGCGGCGCGGGCCGACGAGCCCGCCGCGGCGATGGCCTCGATGTCGCGCTTGACGATGCGGCCCCCCGGGCCGGAGCCCGTGACGCCGCTCAGCTCGACCCCGCGGTCGCCGGCGAGCCGTCGGGCGAGGGGACTGGCGATGGTGCGGGCCGCGGCCGCAGATGCCGGGGCCGCAGATGGCGCAGATCCGTGGGTTCCGGATCCGCTCGCTGCGACCGGCAACGGGGCGGCAGCGGTTGACGCAGATCCAGACGTGCCGGCGTTCGACTGCGGAGCGCTGGCTGCTGCGGCGGTCACTGGGGGAGCAGCGGCGGCCGCCGCGGCGCTCGCGCCGGCGACGAGGGCGCTGATGTCCTCGTCCTTGGCGCCGATCACGCCCACCAGCGTGCCGACCGGCACGGCCGCGCCCTCGGCGACGAGGCGGGCGCGGAGCACGCCTTCACCGCGCGCGACGAGCTCCATCACCGCCTTGTCGGTCTCGACTTCCGCGAGGACGTCGCCCTGCTTGATGGCGTCGCCTTCGTTCTTGTTCCACTTCACCAGCCGCCCCTCTTCCATCGTGGGCGACAGCGCTTCCATGAAGACCTTGGTAGCCATCGGTTACGCCTCGAGGTACATGACTTTCTTCACGGCCGCGATCGTCTTGGGGACGTCGGGCTTCGCCGCCTTCTCGATCGCCTTGGCGTAGGGCATCGGCACGTCGGCCTGGTGCACCCGGATGACCGGGGCGTCGAGGTCGTCGAAGCAGTCGCGCTGGATATAATCGACCACCTGCGCGCCGATGCCGCACACTTCCCACCCTTCCTCGAGCACGACAGCGCGGTTCGTCCTGCGCACGCTCGCGAAGATCGCCTCGGTGTCCATCGGGCGGATGGTGCGGAGGTCCACGACGTCGACGTGGATCCCCTCCTTCGCGAGCTGGTCGGCGGCGCTCATCGCGACGAGCACCATCTTGCCGCTCGTGATGATCGAGCAGTCGTTCCCTTCGCGCTTGAGGTCGGCCTTGCCGAGCGGGATGAGGTACGGCTCCTCCGGCACTTCGCCCTTGGTGTTGTAGAGCATCTCGCCCTCGAGGAACACCACCGGGTTGCCGTCGCGGATGGCGCTCTTGAGGAGCCCCTTCGCGTCGTACGGCGTGCCGGGCGACACGACCTTGAGGCCGGGGATGTGCGCGAGCCACGATTCCCACGCCTGCGAGTGCTGCGCCGACAGCTGGAGCGCCGCGCCGTTTGGGCCACGGAAGACGATCGGCATCGGGTACTGGCCGCCGCTCATGTACAGCATCTTCGCCGCCGCGTTCACGACCTGGTCGAGCGCGAGCAGCGCGAAGTTCCACGTCATGAACTCGATGACGGGGCGCAAGCCGACCATGGCGGCGCCCACGCCGACGCCGGCGAAGCCGAGCTCGGTGATCGGCGTGTCGACGACGCGCATCTCGCCGAACTCCTCGAGGAGCCCCTTCGAGACCTTGTAGGCGCCGTTGTAGAGCCCGACCTCCTCTCCCATGAGGAAGACGCGGTCGTCGTTGTGCATCTCTTCGCGGAGAGCCTGGTTCAAGGCGTCGCGATAGGTGATTACTGGCATCGTCAGCTAGTGATGATCAGAATGAGAGAACAGCCTGTGTACCGTGAACCGTCCACTCGCAGTGGTGATCGGCGTCAGCCCGCCGTGGTCTCGACCAGCACGTCCTCGTACAGCGCCTCCAGCGGCGGCTCCGGGCTCGCGTCCGCGAAGTCCCACGCATCCTGCACCACCGCGGCGATCTCCTGCTCCATCGCCTGCAACGCGGCGTCGTCGAGTTCGCCGGCGGCCGTCATCGTCGCCTTGAGGAGGTTGATCGGGTCGCGCTTCATGTACTCCTCGAGCTCCGCCTTGCTGCGGTACGTGCCGCTCACCGCGTCGCTCATGGAATGGCCGACGAAGCGGTACGTGCGCACCTCGAGCAGCGTCGCCTCGCCCGTCGCGCGCGCGCGGGCGATGGCGGCGGTCGCCGCCTCGCGCACCGCGAACACATCCTGTCCGTCGACGACCGCGTTCGCCATCGAGTAGGTGTCGCCGCGCTTGTACATCTCCATCGTCGACGACGCGCGGCTCTCGGCCGTCCCCATGCCGTACTTGTTGTTCTCGATGACGTACACCACAGGGAGCTTCCACAAGCCCGCCATGTTCAGCGATTCGTGGAACGCCCCGTTGTTCACCGCGGCCTCGCCCATGAAGCAGACGATCACCTGGTCGCCGCCCCGGTACTTGATGGCGAAGCCGACGCCGGTCGCCACCGGCACGTGCCCGCCGACGATGCCATGCCCGCCGAGGAAGTTCACGTTGCGGTCGAACATGTGCATCGAGCCGCCCTTCCCCTTGCTGCAGCCGTCGACGCGTCCGAACAGCTCGGCCATGACGTTCCGCGGCGGGACGCCGCGCACGATCGCCTGCCCGTGGTCGCGGTACGTCGTGATGACGTAGTCATCCTCGCGCAGCAGCGGGATGATGCCGGTGCTCACGGCTTCCTGCCCGATGTACAGGTGGCAGAACCCGCCGATCTTCCCGAGCGCGTACGCCTCGGCGACCTTCTCCTCGAAGCGGCGCTGCAGCAGCATGTGATGCAGCAGCTCCTTGTGGAGCGCGGCGTTCCCGTTGGTGTCTGGCTTCTTCTTGGGTGCCATTCTGGGGCTCGATGTTGGGCTGGGTCCTACTGCCTTGCCACGGATCTCACGGATCGAACGGGATTCGCACGGATCTGCCTCTGGGGACTCCCCAGGAAGGATCCGTGTGGATCCCGCTCTTCTCCGCGTTCATCCGTGGCAAAGCTGTTGTCGTCGATCTCAAGAACGGAGCAGGCGGCCGGGTCTCAGACCCCCGCCGCCTGCACCTGCTCCCACGCGTGGTAGCTGCTCCGGACGAGCGGCGCGCTCTCGACGTGCTTGAACCCCATCGCCATCCCGGCCTCGTAGAACATCCGGAACTCGTCCGGCGTCACGTACCGGTCGAGCGCGATGTGGTCGTTGCTCGGCCGCAGGTACTGGCCGATGGTGAGGATGTCGACGTCGACCGTGCGCAGGTCGCGCATCGTCTCCAGCACTTCCTCGTTCGTCTCGCCCATCCCGACGATGATCCCCGTCTTCGTGGGGATGTCGGGCGCGGTGCGCTTGGCGAAGCGGAAGATCTCCTTCACGCGCTCGTAGCGGCCCCCGGGGCGCGCCTTCTTGTACAGGCGCGGCACCGTCTCGGTGTTGTGGTTGTAGATCTCCGGACGCGCCTCCAGCACCGAGCGGATCGCGTCCTCGTTGCCCTGGAAGTCCGGCACGAGCACCTCCACCGAGCACCCCGGCACCCGCTCGTGCACCTGACGGATCACCTCGGCGAAGGCCCACGCGCCGAAATCGGGGAGATCGTCGCGGTCGACGCTCGTGATGACGAGGTGGCGGAGCTGCATCTTCTCGGCCGCCTCGGCCACGCGCGACGGCTCCGCCGGGTCGAACTTCGGCGGCCGGCCGTGCGCGACGGCGCAGTACGCGCAGTTCCGCGTGCACACGTCGCCGAGGATCATGAACGTCGCCGTGCCGTGGTCCCAGCACTCGCCGACGTTCGGGCAGTGGGCTTCCTCGCACACGGTGTGGAGGTCGAGCTCGCGCATCAGCCCTTTGAGGCCGAGGTAGCCGTGCCCTCCCGGCGCCTTGACCTTGAGCCAACTCGGCTTGCGCTCGGGGAGGGGTTCGGCGCGGTGCCGCCCCATAATCTGATAGAAGTGCTCGGCCATTCCGGTGTCGCGAGAGAGGAGAGGCACGTGGCCGGGGAGCCGGCCATGGAGCGGAATCTAGGAGGGGGTATATAGTAGGTCTAGGCCATAGTAACCATCAAAATCAAGTTAGAAGGTTACTCTAGAACCAGGCGGCAGGTGACTGTAGAGAGTGTGTCGGCGCGGGTATCGACCCCCCTCGAAGGTGGTCCGGCGCGTATCGGGTCGAGACCCGCCGGCCGCCGCCACCCCACCGCACGCTCACGCTCGGGTTGCGCTGAAACAGCGGCTCCCTTACTTCCGTACGGACCGCAGACCCCGTCGAGGATTCCGCTATGCTGCGCACGCTCTTCATGATCGGCTTGATGGCCCTCGTTGGCCTCTTCGTGCTGAAGCTCTTCTTCGGCGTCTTCGCCGGCCTCCTCGGCGTGTTCATCGTCCTCGCGCTGTTCGCGCTCAAGGTCGTGATCATCGGCGCGATCGCGTACTTCATCCTCCGCGTCGTGAGTCCCGACACGGCGAAGTCGCTCTCGGAGAAGTTCTCGGGGACGTCGACGAGCATCTGAACGTCCGAACGTTGGGCGCGCCGCCCCGGCAGCGGCGCATGACGAAGGGGGCACGGCGCGTGAGCGCGGTGCCCCCTTCGTCATGCGGACGGACCGTTCACCGTGAACGGTCGGTCGACTCCCGCCTCCCGCTCAGTCCCGCTCGAGCCGTTCCACCACCGCCCACGCCAGCAGCGGCACCATGATCTCGTGGTGTCCGGTGATCTCGTACCCTTTGCCGCTGTCCATCGTCGGTCGCTGCACGACGTTCACGCGCGGGCGGTAGTGGCGCAGCATGTCGAGGTCCACCGTCGTGAAGCTTCGCGGCGCGCCGCCGGTCACGTTGCGGGCCACGGTGAGCGCCTTGAGGAACACCTCGGGCATGATCACGGCGCTGCCGCAGTTGAGCGCGACGCCGCCCTCGTCGAGCCGTTCGATGCTCGCCGCCAGCCGGCGGAAGTCGCGGTGGCTCGTGTCGCCGATGGCGGCGCCGTTCGCCGCGGGGTGCTGGTGGATGATCTCGGCGCCGAGGGCGGCGTGCACCGTCACCGGGATGCCGAGTCGCGCCGCGTTGAGGACCACCGACAGCTCGGGATGGGCGAGCGTCGCCGCGCCCTCGAGGGCGACCGCCACGGCTTCGCCCATCCCCTGGCCGGCGGCGCTGCCGCGCACGAACGCCTCGTTGAGCTCGCGTCCCGTCTCCTCGGCCATGCCGAACGTGCCGTCGCGGAGTCCGGCGGCGACGTCCTCGCTCGTGCCGCCGAAGCGCGCGATCTCGTAGTCGTGGATCGCCGCCGAGCCGTTCATCGCGAGGTGGGTGATGACGCCGCGCCGCATGAGGTCGATGAGCACCGGCGCGAGTCCGGTCTTCACGATGTGCCCGCCCAGCATCACGATGACGCCCTTCTTCGCGCGCGCCGCCGCGGCGATCGCCTCGACCACGGCGCGGAAGTCGCGGGCGACGAGCACGTCGGGGAGCGCGCGCAGGAAGGCGGCGAACGACCGGTCGTCGCCGGGCGGCGAGCAGAACTCCTCGGCGCGCACCTTGTTGGGGCGCGCGGCGATCGGCACGGTGCGCACGCGGGCGAGGTCGGTCTCGCGCGCGTCGCTCACTTGGCGGGGTCGGTGGAGAGCGGCGGGAGCGTCATCTGCTTGAGGCCCAGGCTCAGGTTCACGATCGAGAACTTGCTCTTCAGCTGCAGGAGGATGCGGCGCGGATCGTCGGAGAGCCAGAGCTCGGCCATCCCGTTGTCGGAGAAGAGCCCGCTCGTCTTGATGATCGGCTGGATGACGATCGCGTCGAACTCCCCGGCCGCCACGCGGATGTGCTCGCGGCGCAACACGCGGATGATGACCGGGTTGGCCTTGGGGTTGAAGTAGCGGTTGAACTCGTACGTGCGCCCGACCTCGAGCGGGATCGTGCGCAGGAAGAAGAAGAACGACGCGTCGTCGAGGGGCTGGGCGACGGTGGGCTCCTCGGGCTTGTCGTTCTGCTGGAAGAAGCCGCGCTCGGGGTGGATCTCGAAGGTGCGGGTGGGGTGGTAGCCCCCCTCGTTGATGCGCTGGATGAAGCGCAGCGACGAGAGCGTCTCGATGTCGAGCCAGCTCTCGTAGCTGTCGTTCACGTGGAAGAACGGGATGCCCCCGGTGATGCCGAACTCGAGTTTCCACGTGCGGCGTCCGCGCACGGTATCCTGCCCGACGACGCGCATCTCGGCGTCGCCCACGGAGAGTCCGTTGAACCGCACGGAGTAGGTGAGCCGTTCGCCCGTGGCCCACGGCACGCTGGCCGGGTGCTGCGCGCCGGCCGTCGAAGCGGCGACGAGGGCGAACGCGCCGGCGAGCGCCGCGCGGCACCGAGCCCGGGCCCTCACGGCCACCGGCTCAGTTCGCCGAGCTCGGCGAACGGCGCGAGCGGGCCGCCCAGCCTCGCTTGACGAGATCGACGGTATCGGGCCACGGCCGGACGCGGCTCTCACGCGGGCGCACGTCCCAGCGCGCCTCGAGCGGCAGCGTCTCGACGCGCCGCGCCAACCGCATCGCGGCACGGAGCAACTCGGCGTTCGCGGCCCATACCGGGGCGTCGCTGAACGCGTGCTCGCCACACTCCTTCAGCAGGTCGCGCACGACGGTCACCCGCAACAGGCGGAAGCCGCCGAACGGGTCCTGCACGCCGGGCACCGTCACGAACTTGCGGATCGGGAGCAGCGCGCGGAGCCAGCGCGCCGAGCGCCCGAGCTTCCGTACCGCCTCCGGCGCGCCGGTGCCCATCACGCGGTCGGCGACGACGACGTCGGCGCCTCCCTCGAAGCGCTTGACGAGCTCGGGCAGGTGTTCCGGCTGGTCGGTGAAGTCGGCCTGCATGAGCACGAGGGCGTCGCGGCGCGGGTAGCGCGTCCGCTCGCTCGTCGCCCGGAAGAGGGCGTCGACGGCGCGCGCATACCCGACCTGTTCCCGGCGGCCGAGCACCGTCAGCGGCATCACCTTCGCGTACGGCTCGAGGACCTCGCGCGTGCCGTCCGTGCTGGCGTCGTCGTACACCAGCACCTCGTACTCGCGCGAGTACTCCTGGAACACCTTGCGGATGCGCCACAGGAGCACCCCGACCGTCGGGGCTTCGTTGTACGAGGGGATGCAGATGTACAGCACGGGACCTCTGGTGACGATACCGGAAGTTAGGGGTAGGACAGGATCCGGAGTAGTGCCGGCAGCCGGCCCGAGGAGGTCGCACATGATCGCCGCCAACCTGCACCATCGGTTCACCCGGGAGGACGCTCAACTCGCCGTGGCCCTGCTCGCGCAGCGTGGTCGCGCCGCGGCGGACGAGGCGGAGCGTGCCCTGCGCGATGGCGGATTCGACGCCGTGCTGGACGACCCCGCCCTCCCGCGGGCGCTCCTCGAGAGCCGCATCGGCGCGCGCGCCTCGCTGCCGTTGTTCGCCTACGTGGTCGCGCGGCACGCCTTGCTCGGCGTGGGCGAAGGCGACCGCCAACTCGCCGACTTCGTCGCATCGCTGCTCCTTCATTTCGGACTCCGAGGTCGCGCGAGCCGCATCAGCGACGTCGACGACCAGACGTATGACACCCTCGCGAGCCTTCTCGCGGAGGTGAACGGTCCCGATCCCCGGCGCACGCTGATGGTGCGCGTGCATCTGGGGTGTCATGCACTGTGGCTCGCCGGGATGTTCCCGGACTTCATCGAGCACCGCCGGTGGCGGCGCGGCGGTCCCGACATCGACTACTACGACCGCCTGGGAGAGCGTGGCTTCCGTCTCGCGGCCGAACACCGGCTGGCGCACGAGCACGAGCTGGACCTGCTGTTCGCGTCCGCGGCGCGGCGCTTCCTGGTGCTGCGCGTGGCGCTGAACAACGTGAGCGATGCGCTGCTCTTCCCGCGGAACTCGACCCCCGAGCGCCTCATGCGCCAGGTCCGCGACGAGTCGCGCTGGCGGCTCAGCGCGTAGCGCAGAAGGCCCGAACCTGGTCGGCCCAGGCGCGGAAGAGGCCGCGATCCCACCCCGGTGCGTCGGTCGTGAGGTCCTCAGGGTGCCACTGCACGGCGAGCAGCCACCATCCCGCCTCGGTGCCCTCGCACGCCTCCACCACGCCGTCGGGGGCGCGACCGGTCACGCGCAAGCCGGTGCCGAGCCGGTCGACCGCCTGATGGTGGTACGAGTTGACGTCGAACGCGGTGCTCCCGGCGGCCGACGCGACGAGGCTGTCGGCCGCGAGCGTGACGGCGTGGCTCCGCCGGCTGCGCTCCTCCCCCTGGTCGTGCACGATCGCGGACGGGCGTTCCGACGGCAGGTCCTGCACCAGCGTGCCGCCGAACGCGACGTTCACCAGCTGGATCCCGCGACAGATCGCGAGGACGGGGATGCGCCGTTCGCGGGCGAGGCGGAGCAGGGCGAGCTCCGTCTCGTCGCGCGCCGGATTGGGGGCCTGCGTGGTCGGATGTGGCACAGCGCCGTAGAGGCGGGGATCGACGTCCTCGCCGCCGGTGAGCAGGAGGCCCGCGGCGGCGTCGAGCACCGAGGCGGCCCGGGAGGCGTCGGCGTAGGGGGGGACGACGAGCGGCGTGAGACCGGCGCCCTCCGTCGACCGTACGTAGTTGAGGGAGAGCCGGACGCGCGTCGCGTCGGCGGTGGCGCTGATGGCGGCGATGGGCGGCATCTCCTATCCTACACTCTCACCCCCGATTCGTGCATCCGATGTTCGATTCGCTCAAGCAAGCCATCAACGACCTCCGGTTCGGCAACGTGGCGCCCACCGACCGCCGGGCGGCGATCAACGACATGAAGCGCGTGCTCGTCAGCGCGAAGCTCGGCGTCGACGACCTGCGCGATCTGGCCGAGCAGACGAAGCGCAAGCTGCAGGCGGAGCGCGAGTCGCTCGCGACGGTGACGCGGCGCAAGGCGCTCGCCGCCGGGATCGCCGACGCCGAGACGGTGGCGATCGCCGAGAAGTACGAGCGGCAGCACGCCGAGCGGATCGCCGTGCTCGAGCGCAAGGTGGAGGTGCAGGAGGCCGAAGCGGACCTCGCCGAGCGCGAGCTCGCCGAGATGACGGCGGCGCTGAAGGCGGCGAACGCGGGAGTCGGGAGCGGGGCGCCGCCGTCGGGGCCGACGGACGCGGACCTCGGCCTTCCCGACGACGCGTCGCTGCACGCGGAGCTCGACGGCCTCGCGCGAACGCGCGCGCGGAGCGAGGCCGACGCGGCGGCGGAGGCGAAGCTCGCGGAGTTGAAGCGCCGGATGGGACAGTCGTAACGTTTGACGAATCGGCGCCCGAACGTTACTTGTTGCGGGCCACGCCGGCCGTCGCCGGCGCATGGCGCTCCGTGAGGCATCCAGTCCTTCGCATCGAATCTGGAGTAACCATCATATGAGCAGTGCCGCGAGCCCGTCGCCAGCCGACGCGGCGATCCCGCAGTTCAAGCAGGTGATGGGGCATCCGTCTCCGCTTTGGATGTTGTTCATGTCCGAGTTCTGGGAGCGGTTCGCCTTCTACGGCATCCGCTGGGCGCTGGTGCTCTACATCGTCTCGCAGTTCCACGGCGGTTCGTCCACCGGGCAGGCCGAGGCGAACCTGACGTACGGCTCGTATCTCGCGCTCGTGTACGCGGGGGCCATCTTCGGCGGGTACATCGCCGACAAGATCATCGGCTATCAGCGGGCGATCCTCACGGGCGCGGTGTTCATGGCGGCCGGGCTGTTCATGATCGCGCTCCCCGATCCGACGATCTTCAAGATGGGGTTGGCGACGATCGTCGTCGGCAACGGGATGTTCAAGCCGATCATCTCGACGATCGTCGGCAAGCTGTACGCGACGACGGACGAGCGGCGGGACAGCGGCTTCACGATCTTCTACATGGGGATCAACTCGGGCGCGTTCATGGCGCCGCTCGTCACCGGCTGGCTCGCGCAGACCGTGTTCGGCAGCGACGCGATGCCGGCCTACCGCTTCGTGTTCATCGCCTCCGGTTTCGGCATGCTGGTGAGCCTCGTCTGGTTCTACTTCGGACGCCGGCAGCTGCAGGGGATCGGGGCCCCGCCCGCGGACTCGCAGAGCCTCATGAAGGTCGTGTACGTGGCGCTCGGCGCGATCGTGACGGTGCCGATCGTCTACTTCCTGCTCGCCGTGGGCGGCAAGAACCTGCAGTGGGTGCTCTCGCTGATGTTCGTCGGCCTGTGCGTGATGCTGATGGTCGAGGGGATCCGCGACGGGAAGGTGGCGCGCGACAAGACGATCGCGATGCTGATCATCTTCGTGTTCAACGTGATGTTCTGGATGTTCTTCGAGCAGGCCGGGAGCTCGTTCACCTTCCTCGCCGACGAGATCGTCAACCGCAAGCTGGGCACGTTCGTGTTCCCGACGGCGTGGTTCCAGAGCGTGAACTCCATCGCGATCATCAGCCTGGCGCCGGTGGTGGCCATGATCTGGGTGTGGCTGGCCAAGCGGAACGTGAACCCGTCGATCCCGCGGAAGTTCGGGCTTGGCCTGCTCTTCAACGGCCTGGCGTTCCTGCTGCTGATGTTCGCGCTGACGAAGCTCGTGAGCGTCGACAACAAGATCCCGTTCTGGACGCTGGTCGCGGTGTACTTCATCCAGTCGGTGGGCGAGCTCTGTCTCTCGCCGATCGGCCTCTCGATGGTGACGAAGCTCGCCCCGGTGCGGCTCGTCGGGCTCGGCATGGGCGGCTGGTTCCTCTCGACGGGGATCGGCAACAACCTGTCGGGGATCTTCGCGAGCGCGGTGAGCGGCGAGACGGGGATGACGACGACGTCGGCGCTGAGCGGGTACACGTTCGGCTGGTGGGCGTTGTTCGGCGCGGGCGCGGTGCTGTTCCTCGCCGCGCCACAGATCAACAAGCTCATGCACGGGGTGAAATAGGCGAGCCTCGTGGTCAGGCAGGGCCTACCGCCTTGCCACGGATCACACGGATGCTGAAGGGCGATGGGCACGGATCCTTCCAGGGCACTCCCTCGGAAAGGATCCGTGCCCATCGCCGTCTAAGATCTGTGTGATCCGTGGCTCGTCGTTTCTCGACCCTCCGCGACCCGGACCATCGGCCTCACCACGGCACGCGCGGCGTGGCGGCGAGGAGGGCGCGCGTGTAGTCGTGGGTGGGCGCGCTGAACAGCGCGCGCGCCGGTGCACATTCGACGATGCGCCCTTCGTGCATCACGGCGACGCGGGTCGCGAACCCCTCGACGACCGCGAGGTCGTGCGCGATGAACAGGTAGGTGAGGGCACGCGTCGCCTGCAACGAGGCGAGGAGGGCGAGGACCTGCGCGCGCACCGTGCTGTCGAGCGCCGAGACGGCTTCGTCGAGCACGAGGAACTCGGGTTCCACGGCGAGCGCGCGGGCGATGGCGATGCGCTGCCGCTGCCCGCCGGAGAACTCGTGCGGGTGGCGCGCGACATCGGCGGCGGCGAGTCCGACGTCGTCGAGCAGCCGTTCGACGCGCGCGTCGGCGTCTCGCCCCCGGGCGAGGCGGTGGGCGTCGATCCCCTCGCGCACGATGCGGCCCACGGTGAGTCGCGGGTCGAGCGACGCCTTCGGGTCCTGGAACACGACCTGCATGCGGCGGCGCAGCGCGCGCAACGGCTCGCGCCCGAGGGCGCGGACGTCGATCCCGTCGAACGTCACACCACCGCTCGCCGGCTCGACGAGCCGGAGGATCGCCCGGCCGAGGCTCGTCTTGCCGCTCCCCGACTCGCCGACGAGCGCGAGCGTCTCGCCGCGCGCGATGTCGAGCGAGACGCCGTCGACGGCCCGCCGTCGGCCGTGCCGTGCCGCGTACTCGACGACGAGATCGCGCACGGCCACGAGGGCACTCATGCGCGCTCGCTCCGCGCCACGGCGCGCACCAGCGCCGCGCTGTGCGGGTCGGCGGGCGCCGCGAAGAGGCGCGCGGTCGGCGCGTCCTCGACGATGCGACCGTCGTGCATGACCATCGTGCGCCCGCAGGTGCCGGCGACGATGGCGAGGTCGTGCGTGACGAGGAGCAGGGCCATCCCCGACGCGCGCTGCCGTTCGCGCAGGAGTTCCAGCACCTGCGCCTGCACGGTGACGTCGAGGGCCGAGGTGGGCTCGTCGGCGATGACGAGCGCGGGGTCGAGGAGCAGGGCCATGGCGATCATCGCGCGCTGCCGCTGGCCGCCCGAGAGTTCGTGCGGATACGCGCGGGCGGTGCGCGGGAGGTCGTCGAGGCCCACCTGATCGAGCATCGCGAGGGCGCGCGCGCGCGCCGTGGCCGCCGAGCGCTCGCCGTGCGCGAGCGCGACCTCGGCCACCTGCTCCGCGACGCGCATCCGGGGGTTCAGTGCGGTCGCCGGCTCCTGGAAGACCATCGCGATGCGGCGCCCGCGCAGGGCGCGCATCGCGCCCGCGTCGAGCGCGAGCAGGTCGGCGCCGTCGAAGCGCACGTGGCTCGACGGGCCGATGCGCGCGTTGCTCGGGAGCAGCCGCAACAGCGCGAGCGCGATCGCCGTCTTGCCGCTCCCCGACTCGCCGACGAGCGCCACCGTCTCGCCCGCGTCGATCGAGACCGTGGTGCGATCGACGGCGCGACGCTCGCCGCCGCGGCGGTAGGTGACGTCGAGCGTCTCGACCTCGAGGAGCGCGCTCATGGCGCTACCCGCCGGGGGTCGATCGCGTCCTGGAGCCGCTCGCCGATGGTGTTCACGCAGACGACCGTGACGACGATGGCGAGGGCCGGGAAGAGCACGAGCCACCAGTGCGCGGCGGCCTGGTCGGCGCCGTCGAGGAGGATGTTCCCCCAGCTCGCCGCCGGCGGATGCAGGCCGAGCCCGAGGAACGACAGCGTGGCTTCGAGCGGGATGACCGAGGCGAACGCGAGCGCGGCGGCGACGCTCACCTGCGGCGCCACGCCGGGGAGAAGGTGCGTGCGCAGAGTGCGCCACCACGGGACGCCGAGCGCCCGGGCCGCGAGCACGTAGTCCTGCTCGCGGAGGTGGCGCACCTCGGCGCGTACCAGGCGGCTCATGCCGGGCCACGAGGTGATGCCGAGCAGCAGTGCGATGCCGGCGGCCGACGGCGCTCGCACGAGGCTCGTCATGAGGAGGAGCAGGAGGATGCGCGGGAAGGCCAGCACGGCGTCGCTCACGCGCATGAGCGTGGCGTCGAACACGCCGCCGGCGAATCCCGCGACGGCTCCCCACAGTGCGCCGACGGCCACCGAGACGACCACGCTCAGCGCCGCGACGCCCAACGAGACGCGCCCGCCGTGCATGACGCGGCTCAGCACGTCGCGCCCCGCCTGGTCGGTGCCGAACGGATGGTGCATCGACGGCGCGAGGAACTGGTCGCGGACGAAGTCCGCGAGCGCGTTCGGATCGTACGGCGCGAGGAGCGGCGCGAACAACACGGCCAGGAGCACGAGCGCGAGCACGGCGATCGCCACGCGTGACGGCCAGTCGGGGAATGCCTCGCGCGCGAGGGCGCGGATGCGGCGCGTCGCGGCGCTCATCGCCTCGCCTGCCGCGGATCGAGGCGCGCGGCGATCACGTCGGCGAAGGCGGAGCCGATGGCGACGAACACGCCGGAGAGCACGACGCCGGCGACGACCAGTTGGTAATCGCGGCCGACGGCGGCGTCGAACATCGCGAGCCCCATCCCCGGCCAGGCGAAGAACTTCTCGATGATCGTCGCCCCGCCGAACACCGCGGGGATGAGCAGCCCGGCGATCGAGAGCGCCGTGCCGATGGCGTTCGGCAGCACGTGGCGGAGGATCACCCGCCGTTCGGTGAGCCCCTTGGCGCGCGCCGTGCGCACGAAGTCCTCGGGGAGCACGGCGAGCATGGCCGCCCGATGATAGCGCGACACCGCGGCCGCCACGAGCGCGGCGAGCGTGAGCGCGGGGAGCGCGAGATGCCGTGCGACGTCGCCGGCCCGTTCCCAGGCATCCATCGATCCGTGCATGCGCATGTCGACCAGCCCCGACATCGGGAACCACTGGAGACCCTGCGCGAACAGCCGGATCGCCAGCAACGCGACCAGGAACTCAGGCACCGAGAGCACGACGAGCGCGGCGAACCCCGTCAACCGCTCGACGCGCGAGCCACGGTGCATCGCCTGCCAGGTGCCGAGGGCGACGCCGCCAACGAGTCCGAGCCCGAGCCCAACGGCCATCAGGAGCACCGTGCGCGGGAGCACGGTGGCGAGCACCGAAGCGACGGGGCGGCCGTGACCGACCGACCAGCCCAGCTCGCCCCGCGCGTAGCTCGCGAGGAACCGCAGGTACTGCACGACGATCGGCTCGTCGAAGCCGTACTGCGTGCGGAGCCGCGCGCGGAGCGCGTCGGTGAGATGCGGGTCGTCGAGCGCGCTGGGGAACGGATCGCCCGGCGCGAAGTGGATGAGGACGAACGCCAGCGACGCGACGACGGCGATGACGATCGCCGCCTGGAGCGCGCGCCTCAGGGCGAATCGCACCAGACGCTAAGGCGTCTTCGCCGACGGAGCGCGCGCGGGGGCGGCCCCCGGCGCGAAGCTCCACCGCTCGAGATTCGACCACCACGCGTCGGGGCGCAGCGGCGGGGTCCGTACGCGACCCGCGATGGCGACGAGGTTGGGCGCTTCGTACAGCCAGATCCCCGGCGCGTCGGCGATGACGGTCTCGAGCGCCGCCTTGAAGTGGCGCTTCGCCTCCGGGATCTGGAAGGCGCCGATGCCGCTGTCGACCTGCGCGAGGAAGGCGGGGCTGCCGTATCGCCCCGGGTTGTAGCCCGAGCCGGCTTCGGGAAGCTCGCCCCACGTCTTGCGCAGCCCCGACGGGCTCGGCGAGACGTGGAACGACCCGGCGAAGGCGTCGAACTCGTGCTTGACCACCATCGGCCCGAGCGCGGACGGATCGAGCGACGACACGTCGAGCGCGACGCCGACCTGCTTCCACTGGTCCTGCATCAGCGTCGCCATCTGCAGGCGCGGCTTGCTGGTCGCCGGGACGAGGAGGGTGAACGCGAGACGGCGCCCGCCCTTGGTCCGGACGCCATCGGGTCCCACGTGCCAGCCGAGGCTGTCGAGCGCGCGGGCCGCCCCCGCACGGTCGAACGGGATCGACGGGAGCGACGGGTCGTAGCCCCACTGCGAACGGGTGAGCGGACCCGCGGCCGCCACGCCGACCTCGCCGAACACGCTGCGCGCCATCGCGTCGCGGTCGAGCGCCATCGTCAGCGCGCGCCGCACTCCGCGGTCGCCGAAGACGGGATGCGGACGGCCGCTCGCGCCGTCGTACAGGTTGAACGCGACGTACCCGTAGAAGAACGAGGCGGCGCGCTCGAGGCGCAGCGCCGCGTGCTTGCGGAGCTCGGCGACTTCGCTCGCCGGGAACTGGTCGACGACGTCGAGTTCCCCGCCGTACAGCTTCGCGAACGTCGTCGTGGGCTCCTTCACGATCTCGAAGACGACGCGGTCGAGCGCGGCCCGCCCCCGGTAGAAATCGGGCGTCGCGGCCAGCTCGATGAATTGGCCGTCCTCCCACCGGACGAGGCGGAAGGGTCCGCTCCCCACGAGCGCGCGCACGGCGCCGCTCGTCGCGAGCGAGTCGCGCGGGATGGCGCGCAACAGGTGCGCCGGGAGCGGTACGAGGTTGTTCACCAGTTCGTGGAACTGCTCCGCCGAACGCCGCTTGTACCACGCCACGGCGGTGAGCGAGTCGCGGACGGTGATCGAGTCGAGTTCGTCGGCCAGCTCCGACGCCTTCGGGCTGGCCACCGCCGGGTCGAGGTACACGCTGAGCGCGAACCGCACGTCCTCGGCCGTCACCGGCGCACCGTCGTGCCAGCGGGCGCGCGGGTCGAGGTGGAACGTGATCTGCAGCGAGTCGCGGGACCATTCCCACCGCTCTGCGAGGCGCGGCTGGTAGCCCGCGTCGCCGACGGTGTTCAGCGCGGGGCCGATGTCGGCGAGCTTGTCGTACACGACCTCGGAGATCGCCTGCCCCGTGGCTTCGTCGTAGAGGGGAGGGAAGAGCTTCTTCGGGTCGGTCGGCGCGCCGACGATGAGCGTGCCGCCGGTCGCACCGCTCCTCCCGCACGCGGCGACGATGAACACGCACCCGATGACGATGCGGACGGCGAGAGAGCGGGCCATGAGGCTCCGGTGGAGGACGGCCAACATTAAACGTCTACCGCCGCCACGTCCACTCCGGCGACGCGAAGCGCGCGCGGTGCGGTGCGGCGAATCGGCGTGCCTCGCCGGCGTCGAGCGGGGCGGCGTCGCCGTGCATCTCGCGGAGCGCCAGGGCGAGCGCGTCGCGCACGCGCCCGTACGTCGGCGCCGTGCCCAGCGCATCGGCGAGCGTCGCCGCGGGGACCGCCGGCGTGAGCGGCGCCCCGGAGAGCGCGGCGATGCGCCCCTGATCGTCGGCGAGGAGGATGGAGCCGTGCTGCAACAGCGCGCCGCGTTCGCGCACCTGCGCGCTCCCGACGAGCTTGCGTCCGTTCACCACGAGTTCGCCGGCGTTCGGCTCGGCGAAGCAGGCGGCGCTTCCCGGCCGCGGTGTCGGCGACGGGTCGGCCTCCATCGCCTCGACCCCGAGCGCGCGCAGCGCGTGGAGCAACAGGCGGTTGATGGCGTGGTAGCTCTCGCGCAGCGGCTCGCCGTCCAGTTCGGGCGCGGTCACGCTGTACGTGACCTCGTGGTCGTGCAGGAGCACGCGCCCACCCGTGGGGCGCCGCACGGCGCCGACCCCCGCGGCGTCGAGCGCGGCCGGCGCGAACCGGCCGCGCGCCGCCTCGTGCCGGCCGAACGAGAGCGTCGGGCGCGACCAGGCGTACACGCGCAGCACCGCCTCACCCGTGGCGCGCGCACGGTCCATGAGCCCGGCGTCGACCGCCATCTGCTCCACGCCGTCGTCGGCGCCCGAATCGAGCAGGCGCCAGCGCAGCGCGCTCACCGCGTGACGGCGTAGTAGATGACATAGAACCAGCTGAAGAACCCGTGCACGATCGCCCAGAGGATGGAGTGGTGCAGGCTCCACGAGATGGCGATGGCGAGCGCGCTCCCGAAACTGATCCCGGCCCGTGCGGCTTCGGCTCTGGTGGACACGACGGTTACCCCTTGGATGACGGACATGTAGGGAAATTAGCGCATCCCGCGTCACCCCGTCGGGGCGTTAGCTTTCCTGTCGTTCGACCTCCCCATTTCCGCGACCTTCGGCGGCGCGCGCGGCGCGCTCCAGGAGTTTCGATCGTGACCGTTCAGCATCCGCAGCCAGACACGTTCATCGCCCGCCACCTCGGACCGTCGGATGCCGACGTCGCCGCGATGCTCCAGGCCCTCGGCCGTCCCTCGCTCGACGCGCTCATCGACGCGACCGTGCCGCCGAACATCCGGTTCGGCCGTCCGCTCGCGCTCCCACCCGCGATGTCGGAGCAGGACGCGCTGGCCGAATTCAAGGCGATGGTGTCGCCGAACCAGGTGTGGCGCTCCTTCATCGGACAGGGCTACTACGGCACGCACGTGCCGGCGGTGATCCAGCGCGACATCCTCGAGAACCCGGGCTGGTACACGGCGTATACGCCCTACCAGGCCGAGATCGCGCAAGGGCGCCTCGAAGCGCTGCTCAACTTCCAGACGACGGTGATCGACCTCACCGGGCTCCCCATCGCCAGCGCGTCGCTCCTCGACGAGGCGACCGCGGCGGCCGAGTCGATGCAGATGGTGCACGCCCTGAAGTCGGGACGCGACGTGTTCCTCGTCGCCGACGACTGCCATCCGCAGACGATCGACGTCGTGCAGGCCCGCGCCGCCGCCCGCGGCATCACGGTCAAGGTGCAGCCGTCGCACGCGTTCACGCTCGACGCGACGGTGTGCGGCGTGCTCATCCAGTATCCGAACACATTCGGCGCCGTCGAGGACTACCGCGCGCTGTGCGACAAGGTCCACGGCGCCGGCGCGCTCGTCGTCGCCGCCACCGACCTGCTCGCGCTCACGCTGCTCACGCCTCCCGGCGAGTGGGGGGCGGACGTCGCCATCGGCAATGCCCAGCGGTTCGGCGTGCCCTACGGCTACGGCGGTCCGCACGCGGCGTTCCTCACGACGAAGGACGAGTTCAAGCGGCTCATGCCGGGGCGCATCATCGGCGTCTCGCGTGACGCGCACGGCAGGCCGGCGCTGCGCATGGCGCTCGGCACCCGCGAGCAGCACATCCGCCGCGAGAAGGCGACGAGCAACATCTGCACCGCGCAGGTGCTGCTGGCCGTCATGAGCGGCATGTACGCCGTGTGGCACGGTCCCGACGGTCTCGCGCGCATCGCCAGGCGCGTGCACCATCGCGCCGAGGCGTTCGCCGCCGGCGTGCGCGCGCTCGGGCACGCCGTGAAGCACGACGTGTTCTTCGACACCGTGCGCGTCGCGCCCAAGGCCGGGGTCACCGCCGGCCAGTTGAAGGGTGCCGCCGAGGCGCGGCAGATCAACCTCCGCTACTTCGCCGACGGCACGGTCGGCGTGGCGATGGGGGAGACGACGACGGTCGGCGACCTGGCCGACCTGCTGGCGGTGTTCGGTGGCGGCGCGGGCGCGGCCGACGCCGCGGCCGCGAAGGCCGACGCGCGCTATGACGAGCGCTTCGCGCGCACGAGCGCCTTCCTCACGCATCCCGTGTTCCACACCAACCGCTCGGAGACCGACTTCCAGCGCTACGTGAAGAGCCTCGAGGCGAAGGACCTCTCGCTCGTCCACTCGATGATCGCGCTCGGCTCGTGCACGATGAAGCTCAACGCCGCGGCGGAGATGTTCCCCGTGACGTGGGCCGAGATCGGCAACATCCACCCGTTCGCGCCGCGGGAGCAGGCGGCCGGATACACGAAGCTCTTCGACCGGCTCGAGGGCGCGCTCGCCGAGATCACCGGCTTCCACGCCGTCTCGCTGCAGCCGAACGCCGGCTCGCAGGGCGAGTATACCGGGTTGCTCGTGATCCGCGCCTACCATCAGTCGCGTGGCGAGGGGCACCGCACGGTGTGCCTCATCCCGCAGTCGGCGCATGGCACGAACCCGGCGAGCGCGGTGATGGCGGGGATGACCGTAGTCGTCGTGAAGACCGACCCGCACGGCAACATCGACGTCGCCGACCTCAAGGCGAAGGCCGAGCAGCACTCGGCGAACCTCGCCGCGCTGATGGTGACGTATCCGTCGACGCACGGCGTGTTCGAGGAGGCGATCACCGAGATCTGCCAGGTGGTGCACGCGCATGGCGGGCAGGTGTATCTCGACGGCGCCAACATGAACGCGATGGTCGGTCTCTGCCGGCCCGGCGACATCGGCGGCGACGTGTGCCACCTGAACCTGCACAAGACCTTCTGCATCCCGCACGGCGGCGGCGGCCCCGGGATGGGCCCCATCGGCGTGGCGAAGCACCTCGCGCCCTTCCTCCCCGGACATGTGGAGGTCGCCACCGGGGGCGCGCAGGCGATCGGCGCGGTGAGCGCGGCGCCGTGGGGGAGCGCGAGCATCCTCCCCATCTCGATGATGTACATCATGATGATGGGGAGCGAAGGGCTCACCCTCGCGACGAAGTACGCGATCCTCAACGCCAACTACGTCGCCAAGCGGCTCGAGGCGCAGTATCCCGTGCTCTACAAGGGGAAGAACGGGACGATCGCCCACGAGTGCATCGTCGACCCGCGGCCGCTCAAGCAGAGCGCGGGCATCGAGGTCGAGGACATCGCCAAGCGGCTGATGGATTACGGCTTCCACGCGCCGACGACGTCGTTCCCGGTGGCCGGCACGCTGATGATCGAGCCGACGGAGAGCGAGTCGAAGGCGGAGCTCGACCGGTTCTGCGACGCCCTCATCGCGATCCGGGCCGAGGCCGACGAGGTCGCCGCCGGCGTGCTGTCGCGTGACGACAACCCGCTCGTGAACGCGCCGCACACGATGGAGCACGTCGTGAGCGACGCCTGGACGCACGGCTACTCGCGCGAACGGGCGGCCTTCCCGCTGCCGTGGGTGCGCGCCCACAAGTTCTGGCCGGCCGTGGCGCGCGTCGACAATGCGTTCGGCGACCGGAACCTCGTGTGCGCCTGCCCGCCGATGGAGGCGTACGCAGGACAGGTGTGAGGGACCGCTGTTGACAGTCGTCCGTGTGTCGTTGACGGTGAACGGTCAACGACCCACGACACACGACTCGAACCTCCCCACTCCCCACGCCATGGCACGAAGGGCCGGCATCGCAAGCGCGACGCCGGCCCTTCGTGCAGTGTACGGTCCACCGTCAACCGTGCACGGCGGTCGACTTCGCTACTTCCCGCCCAGGTGCGCCGTGTACGCCTTGGCGTCCATCAGCGCCGCGACGTCCGCCGCGCTCGCCTTGAGCTTGATCATCCAGCCGTCGCCGTAGGGGTCGGAGTTGACGATGGCCGGCTCGCTCTCGAGACGCGGGTTCACTTCGACGACGACGCCGGCGATGGGGCAGTACAGCTCGCTCACCGCCTTCACCGCCTCGACCGTGCCGAACGTCGCATGGGCGGCGAAGGTGGCGCCGGGCTTCGGCAGCTCGAGGTAGACGATGTCGCCGAGTTCGCCCTGGGCGTAGTCGGTGATGCCGACGGCGAACACCGTCGCGTCGGCGGTGGACTTCACGTATTCGTGGTCGCTGGTGTAGCGGAGGTCGGCTGGGATCGATGACATGGGTGGCGAGCGGCGAGGGTCGGAGCGAAGGTCGCGGCGCGCGGACGCATCGCGGCGGAAGGCGGTCCGGCGGAGCGGCTCCGGCGGGCCCCGGGACGGTCGCCACGCGGCGAGGGCCCCGCGCGAAGTGTAGGGCGGCGCGAGGCGTTCTTCAAGCCGACTGCAGGGCGCGCCACGCCGCGTCGACGCGTGCTGCGAGGTCCTCTCGGCTCCCATCGTTGTCGATCACCACATCGGCGCGGGCGCGCTTCAGCTCGGCGGGCATCTGCGCCGCGATCATCTGCATCGCCTCCGCCGGCGCGAGCCCGCGATCGCGCACGAGGCGGTCGAGGCGCACGTCGCGCGGCGCGTCCACGAGCAGGATGGTGTCCACCGAGCCGGTGAGTCCGGCTTCGAAGAGGAGCGGGATGTCGCACACCACGACCGGCGCGCCGGCGGCGCGTTGGCGGTCGAGGGCGACGTCGCGCAGCCGGCCGACGGCGGGATGCACGATCGCGTTCAGCGCGTCGAGCTCGAGCGGTGCGCCGAACACCCGGCGCCGGAGGGCGGTGCGGTCGAGCGTGCCGTCGGGGGCGAGCGCCTCCAGTCCGAAGCGCTCGACGATGCGCGCCAGCGCCGGCGACCCGGGCGCCACCGCCTCGCGCGCGAGGACGTCGTCGTCGATCACGGGGATGCCCCGCTCGGCGAGCAGGCGCGCGACGCTCGACTTCCCGCTCGCGATGTTCCCCGTCAGGCCGATGATGCGCATGGCGCGCTCCGGTGGCGCCGTGCGGGGCGCCGGTGACTTTCGAACGGCTGCGAATGTCGCCAGTATACGGCATCGATGCCGTTCCCTCCACACCCAGCCCTCCGGACCTGATGCCTCGATTTCTGCGCCGCGCCCGCCGGGGCTGGACGATGATCGAGATGGCGATCGCCGTCGGCGTCATCGCGGTGCTCGCGCTCATCGCGCTGCCGAACATCGACTTCGCGCGGTTCCGCATGGACGGCAACGCGCGCAACGTGCAGAACCACATCATCGCGGCGCAGAACCTCGCGGTGCAGCGGAACAACAACATCCTGCTTACGTTCGTCTACTGCAACGCGCAGTTCCGCACCGTGCTCGACCTGAACAAGAACAACAGCTACGACGGCGGCAACGAGACGCGCACGTGGAAGACGCTGTCGGAAGGGGCGACGTTCGTGATCCCGCCGACCACGATCGACGGCGACAGCCGCTACTACGTGACCGGCCCCGGTGTCGTCGCGTACAACAACGTCGCGGCGACGAACGGCCAGGTGTGCATGTACTCGCCCTCAGTGGCGCTCTACCCGATGGGGTCGACGAGCGGCGACTTCGTGGTGTACCTGGGGTCGCCGCGAGGGCGCAAGGTGGACTACCGGGCCGTCCAGGTGTACGGCGCCACGGGGAAGGTGCACGTGTGGCGCATGATGTCCGACGGCACGTGGAAGCAGTCCGACATGCAGTGACGCCGTTTCACCCCGTGCGCCCGACCGCGACGAGGAAGGTGTCGACGACGAACGTCGCCCCACCTTTCTCCCTGATCTCGTGCGGCGTCGAGCCGAGGTAGCGCTGGCAGGTGTTGCGGAAGGCGCTGCCGGAGGGGAAGTCGAGCGCGCGCGCGATGCCGTCGGCGCTCCGGTTGCGGTCCTCCAGCATCTGGGCGGCGACGACCAGCCGTCCCCAGCTGATGAGCTTCTGCGGCGGCGGGAACCCGTCCTTCTCGAGGCGGGCCACGAGCTGGCGTCGCGACGTGGCGAGGATGTCGGCGAGCCGGTGCGAGGTGAGTCGCAGGTGGGCCCGGGTGACGGCCACGAGCACGGCGTCGCGCGTGAGTGGATGGAGCGTGCCGAGTCGGTGGCGGAGGAGACCGGCGACGCCGCGGGCCTCGGCCTGCTCGATCACCTGGCGGAGCTGGGCCGGGCTGTCGTCCTGCTCGACGATCAACAGGCCGTCGAAGCCGGCGCGCCCCGCGTCGAAGAGGTCGCGGGCGCGGTCGGGGGCGAAGCTGACGTAGGCGACGAGCGTGATGCGGGCGAAGCGGAGCTTGAGTTGGCGCACGTGCTCGAAGTCGGCCTTGCCGTCGGCGAAGAGGTCGAGCACGGCGAGGTGCACGGCCTCGTCCTCGCAGGCCTCGAACACCTCGGCCCAGGTGCGGCAGGGGATGACGGAGTGCTGGCCGTGGACCGCGTGGACGACGCGTTGCAGCGAGCGGTCTTCGGGGAGGAGCGTGGCGACGATGCCCATGTTTCGTGACTCCACTCACAGACAAGTGACGGTCGAACTGGTAGCTTCCGCGTGTTCCCTGTGCAATCTAGTGTGAGATTTCGCGCAGCACCATCACAAAGTGACAGTTAATAGTATCCGCGTGACGCGGTGACCTCTGGTGGCCCGGAGCGGTCGTCTAGAGTATACAAGAGGTAGGGAAGGCCCCTGCGGCGCGCTGGCGTCGCGGGGGCCGTTCCGGCCCGGGTGGCGATCGGCCGGGAAGGCGCAATCCGTGAGGGATGACCGATGTGGCAGACCAGACGAGTTGAGCGGCGGTCCACCGCCGGCGTCACGCTGATCGAGATCCTGATCGTCATCGTGATCATCGGGATCGTGGCGGGGTTCGGCATCCCGCGCCTCGGGCAGGCGGGCTATCGGGCCGACGCCGCGGCGCGGCTCGTGCGCATGCAGATGCAGCTCGCGCAGCGGGCGGCGATCACCCGGCAGAGCAACCAGGTCGTGAACTTCGACTTGACGAACAACAAGGTGATCCTCGTCCAGGACTACAACAACAACGATTCGCTCGACGTGAACGACCGGCAGATCGGCCGCCACCTCGAGGAGGGGACGAAGTTCACCACGCCCAACTGGGCGGGTCCCGATGGGCACATCCCGACGGGTGCAGTGACGGGCACGCAGCTCAACACCTTCGGCGGGTTGCAGGGCGTGATCTTCCGGCGTGACGGCTCGGCGAGCACCGATGCCATGATCTACGTGACCAACCGCGACGCCGTGAAGACCGAGTACCGGGCGATCTGGCTCACCCAGGGGACGGGGAAGACCGACATGTACAAATGGAACGGCACCTCATGGATCCGGATGAACCAGTGAGGCCCATCGTGCGCAACGCTCCGATGATGCCCCGCCGCGGCCGGCGCCGCGGCATGACGCTCGTGGAAGTGATCATGGCGATCACCATCCTCAGCATGGCGATGCTGGGGCTGGCGAACTTCAGCCGCCTCTTCCAGCACAAGACGCAGACGAGCTCCGACCTCGCCCTGGGCGGCGACCTGGCGACGCAGAAGATCGAGACGATCAAGGGGTGGAAGGTCTATTCCACGCTGGTGACGACCTACAACAACATCACCGAGACCTTCGCCGCCGACCCGGTCTACACCGGGTTCACGCGTTATACGAAGGTCGTGCAGTGCTCGGGGTGCCCGACGGCCACCAACGACTATGTCACGGTGACCGTGAAGGTCACGGGGCGCAGCCTCCCGACGACGGGAATCTCGAAGACCACGATCATCGCGGCGTTCTGACATGGAGTCCTCGATGCACATGTCCTCGCCCTCCACGGCACGACCGGCCGCGCGCCGGGCGCGACGCGGCTTCACCATCATCGAGATGATGATGGCGGTGCTGCTCACCGTGATGGTGTTCGCCATCACCGTGCCGTTCTTCCGCAACCAGACGCTGGCCGTCGACAAGGGGGCCGGGCGGCTCGACGCCCTGCAGAACGCCCGCTACGCACAGGCGACGATCGACCGCGAGCTCCGCATCGCCGGGGGGATCACGGGGCAGCCGATCATCGTGCAGGCGGCGCCCTACGCAGTCACGTTCAACGTCGACCTCGTCTCCCGCACCACGTATGACCCCGACGCGACGTACTACGACCCGAACGCCGACTCGCTCGCCGCGGAGAGCTGGGAGCCATCGCGCAAGAAGGCGCTGCCGACGTCGACCGTCCAGTATCCGACGCAGTACTACCTCGACGGCAGCGGCAACCAGAGCCCGGCCGAGACGATCTCCTACTTCCTCTACACCGATCCGTCGGCGGGGCGCAACGATCTGTTCATCCTGTACCGCCGCGTGAACGACCGCGACAGCACGATCGTGGCGCGCAACATCTGGATCCCGACCGACACGGCGTACTTCTTCAAGTATTGGCGCACGAACGCGAGCGGCGTCGTCAGCCAGATCCCGCAGACGTCCCTTCCGCTCTACTGGAACTCGGCGGGCGATCCCACGGACTCCATCCGCATCGTCCACATGCGCGTGGCGAGCCTGTACCGTGACGTGCGCCGGGCGCAGGACGTGACGCGCACCATCAACCACGACACGAAGCTGCTCAACGCCGGCATGCTGCGGCAGCAGTCGTGCGGCTCGGCGCCGTTGCCACCCGGCACCGTCACCGTGACGCAGGGCTACGACTCGACGGGCACCATCGTCACGAGCGTGCAGGTCTCGTGGCTGGCCTCGCTGGAGGAGACGGCGGGGGAGCAGGACGTCGCCGTCTACACCGTGCAGCGACTCAAGGCGGGGAACACCGACTGGGAAGTGCTGGGGAACGTCGTGGCGCAGCGGCACGCGTCGTACACGTTCACCGACAATCACCCCGTCGGGGCGAGCACGTGGACGTACGGCGTCGTCGCCTACGACTGCACGCCATCGAGTTCGACGATCAAGCAAGCCGCCGCCATCACCAACCCATGACCATGTCTCCCATGCCTCTTCGATCCGTGCGCCCGGCCGTCCGGCGTGCACGCCGGGGATCGGCGATGATCCTCGTGCTCGTCATGACGCTCTCGCTCGCGGGACTGGCGATCTCGGCCATCTACCTGATGTCGAGCGCCAACCTGCTCACGAGCTACTACAACAAGGAACGCGACTTCCGCTACGCGGCCGAGCAGGCCGTGGCGCTGGCCAAGTCGCGGGCGACCCACGACACGACGCTGGCGATCCCCGACGATACCGCGCTCACGTACGTGTCGGGCGGGACGCTCACCGACGCCTACGGCACGGCGATCCCGGGCATCAAGGTGAACACCTACATCTCGTTCACGGGCGACACCTCGGGACGATACGGCAAGTTCATCACGATCCTCTCGCAGTCGTACGACACGGGGGGCACGCGCACGGTGCGCCGGCTCGACCTGACGTCGGAGAGCTTCTCGCGCTACGCGATGTTCGCCGATTCGTTCCCGTCGGGACTCACGTATGGCCCCGGCGAGTTCATCCGCGGCCGGTCGCACAGCAACACGAACTGGTATGCGGCCACCGGGAGCACGTTCTACGACACGGTGAGCGTGCCGACCGGGCGCTCGATCAGCACGGGACCGACCTATACGAACGGCACGACGTACACGTCCGGCCGCATCCCCTTCCCGACGGTGGCGAAGCTCGCCGCGCTCCCGGGATATGCGACGAGCGGCAACCTCAACTTCACGCCGGTCGCCGGCACGTCGACGCGCGACAGTCTCTACGGCGTGGCCGACCTCTCCGGGCACCTCACGTCGGGCTCCACGGTCGCGCGCGCCACGCGCATCCGGTTCAAGTATTTCGACGACGACATGGACGGCGTGATCGAGGAATACGAAGGGTTCATGGAGGTGTTCGATCTCGCGCCGGGGATCGACACCGCCACCCTGCGCGTCGACCTCCCGCGCGCGACGTCGAGCCCGTGGACCCCGGTCAAGAACATCGTGATGCTGAACCAGTGCGGCATCAACGCGACGATCGGCGGCAAGACCGAGTTCTTCCCGGCGGCGCGCTTCCGCGAGCCGTGGGTGGTGCATCGCATCCGCTCGCTGGCCACGTCGCCGGTGATGACGGCCGCCGACTCGACGACGGTGGTGGCCGGGAACGCCGCGGCCTACTCGAAGATCCTGAGCTACGGCGTCGGCATCTCGCGCTGTTACGCGCCGGGGAGTCCGCAACTGATGCTCACGGAGCGCAACGTCAACTCGACCTGCACGGCCGTCTCCACCGACACCTCGTCGACGAGCGTCTATGGCTGGGGCGCTCCGGGTGCGGGTTGTGCGGCGGCGAAACAGTACGGGGGCCAGGACACGACGTTCACGGCCAACGTGTATCGGTGTTACTACGACCAGACGGTGCAGACGGGGATCTGCAAGTCGGGCACCATCGTCGGTTCCGGCGGCGGTACCTTCTCCGGCTCGCAGGTGCGCCTCGGCGCGTGGCGAACGTTCGGCGGCACGGCGATGACGGGGACGCCGGCGTCGAAGATCGATCCGAGCGAGAACAACTACCTCTGGCCGCTCTTCAAGCCGAACAACCTCAGCGCCAAGGGCGTCATCTACAGCGGTGGCCGGCTCTACGCCAGCGACACGTTGCGCGGCAACCTCACCCTCTACGTGATGGGGTCGCTCGTGTTCATCGACGATCTCGTCTACGACCAGGATCCCACCGCGACGTCGGCGCTGTGCCGCAACTTCCTCGGCGTGATCGCCCGCGACAGCGTGATGATCGCCGACAACGCGCTGAACCGCCCGCGGTACGACCCCGCCGGCACGGTGCGTTTCCTCGGCACGCCCAACGCGACGCTCCACATGGTGACGATGAGTCTCACGGCGACCGTGGGCGTGGAGAACTACGCCGGAGGTCCGTCGATCAACCCGACGACGTACTGCCAAGGCAATCCGCAGTCGGGCGGGTGCGTGAACCAGACGGGCGGAGTGATCGAGAAGTTCCTCTCGGCCACCTACGGCAGCGGCGCGTCGGGTTTGCGCGAGACGCGCACGGTCGACCCGTGCCAGCTCACGAACCACAAGCCGCCGTTCTTCCCGCAGACCGGACGCTATCTCGACAACAAGTACTACGAGATCGACCCGACGAAGGTCTCGACGTGGGCGACGGTCAAGAACTATTACGCCTCGCTGCGCGGACGCAGCGTGCCGTAAGCGCGTCGCCAGGCGACTGGAAAGACGAAGGGCGGGCGTCCACGCGACGCCCGCCCTTCGTCCTTCCGTGGAACGCGCTACCGCGCGAAGAGCTGTTCCTGCGCCTGCTCGGCGGGCGGCGCCACGGTGTGGCAGTTGCGGCACCGCGCCTCGTACGACTCGGAACCGCCCACCATGACGATCGGCGAATCGTAGCGCGCCGGCTTGCCGTCGATGAGCCGCTGGTTGCGCGTCGCCGGCGCGCCGCACATCACGCAGATCGCGTGCAGCTTGTCGACGATCTCGGCGACGCACATCAGCTGCGGCATCGGGCCGAAGGGCTCGCCGCGGAAGTCGATGTCGGTCCCCGCCACGATCACGCGGCGGCCTCGGTCGGCGAGGTCGTTCGCCACCTGCACGATGCCCGGATCGAGGAACTGCGCCTCGTCGATGGCGATGACGTGCGCCGTGGGGTCGAGCCGCAGGCTGATCTGGTGCGCCGAATCCACGGGCACCGCCTCGATGGCGCGGCCGTCGTGCGATCCCACCTTGAACACGCCGCCGTAGCGGTCGTCGAGGTGGGACTTGAACACCTGCACGCGCTTGCGGGCGATCATCGCGCGACGCACGCGCCGCATCAACTCCTCGCTCTTGCCGCTGAACATCACGCCGGCGATGACCTCGATCCAGCCGCCGTTCAGCTGAAACGAGCCGACACTCATCTCTCCTTCCTCGGAGGGCGGCCTCCGTCGTCGCGACGCGGACCGCGGGTGAAGGGGCGGCTGGGGCGGGACTCGCCGCCCCAGGCCGGACGGTCGTCGCGCCCGCCGCGGGCGGGGCCACCACGGGGTGCGGCGCCACCGTCACGGTCGAACTTGCGCGGCGGGCGGGGGCTGGCGCTGCGCTCCCCGCCGAACGTGCGCTCGCGCGGGGGGCCGCTGTCGCGCCCGAACTTGCCGGCGCGGGGCGGACCGCCCTCGCGGTCGAATTTGCGTGGCGGGCGGCTGTCGGAGCGGTCGCCACCGAACTTTCGCTCGCGCGGCGGGCCGCTGTCGCGGTCGAATCGCGGACGCTCGCGGGGCGCGCCGCCCTGCGGCTCGCGCGGTGGGCGCGGCTCGCGCGGTGGGCGCGGCTCCGACGCGGCTTCCGACCGGGGCGCGGGACGGTGTGCCGCGAGGGCGTCGGCCCGTTCCCGCTCCCGCTCGTAGAGCCGCAGCGCGGCCGCGGCGATGGCGAGCCCGTCGAAATCGCCGAGGAGCGGCTCGAGCGCGAGCACTTCGCGCGTGGGGAGCCCCGCCGCAAGCGTCGCGCGCAGCGCGGCGCGCAGCGCGTCCTCGCGCTGGAACGCCTCACGCGCGGCCCGCGAGAGCTCCCACGGTGTCACGGTCACGCCGGCGAGCCGTTCGAGCGACGTGCGCTGGCGCGCCGTCACGAGCGCCACCATCCGTACGGGGCGCGCCGCGGCCGTCGCGGCCAGCGTCGCGGCCGACGGCAGCCCGACGAACACGACGAGCGCCGTGTTCGGGGTGACCTCGCCGGCGGCGATCTGCACGAGTCCCGTTCCCGCGGTGTAGCCGAGCGCGTCGAGCGCTTCGCGGGCCGCGCGGGCGGTGCGCTCGTCGTCGGTGATGATCGCCGTCGACGGCGGGTCGAGTTCGTCGAGCAACTCGCCGAGCGGCGCGAGCGGCGCGTCGGCGGAGACGGTGCGCGCATACACCGTCGCGGCGGTCGGCTGGGCGCCGGGCTCAACCGGTGCAGCGGTGACGCGGCGGGCGCGGTGCAGATACCGCTCCAGCAGCTCCTCGACCGACGTGGTGGCCGTCGTGGCGGTGAGCAGGCGCGCTCCGGACTTCGGTACCTCGGCCATCACCAGGGCGAGGTCGTCGCTGGCGGCGTCGTACTCGTCGGCGGCGGCGAAGACGACGGCCTGCACGCCGGCGAGCTTGATGGCCGAGGCGCGCAGCAGCGCGGCGATCGTGTGGGCGGAGCCCAGCACGACGTGCACCGGCGACTCCTTGAGGAGGCGCTCGGCGCGGGCGGCGCTGGTGGCGGGGACGATCTGGAGGCCGTCGGCCGCCGCGAGCGCGCGGAGTTCGCGCGCGAGTGCGACGCAGCCGGTCGAGTCGGGGACGATGACGAGGACTTGGAGCTCACCGAGCGCGCGGTCGACGCGTTCCAGCGCCCCCGTGAGGCGGGGGGCGATCGCCGACCAATCGGCAGGGATGAAATGCGCCACGTGGGCGCTGCGCACGGCTCCGGCCGTTTCGCGCTCGGTCTCGCTCAATTCTTCCTCGAATGTCAATGGCGCGGCAGGTGCCGCGTGGTTTATCGTTCAACAGCCCGACACGGTCAATCTAGCGACTGTGATCGACGCCCGCCGACCACCGCCACGAACCACCCCCCGCGCGACGCCGATGAGCCCCGAACTCCGTTTTCAGCCCTCAGCCAACATCGCCCAGCTCAAGGAGTCCGCGACGATCGCGGTCTCGACGAAGGCGAAGGCGCTCCGCGCGGAGGGGCGTCAGATCATCGATCTGGGTGCCGGCGAGCCGGACTTCGATACGCCGGAGTTCATCCGCCGCGCCGCGCAGCGGGCGATCGACGCGGGGGCGACGCGCTACACGCTCACTGAAGGGATCCTCCCGCTCCGCGAGGCGATCGCGGCGGAGGCCAACCGCCATTGGACGGGGGCGGATCCGGTGAAGGCGGCGGAGGTCGTCGTCTCGACGGGCTCGAAGCAATCGCTGTTCAACGCGTGCTTCTCGCTGTTCGGCCCGGGCGACGAGGTGCTCGTGCCGGTGCCCAGCTGGACGAGCTACTTCGAGATGGTCGAGCTCGCCCGCGCGACCGTCGTGCCGGTGCTCGGCGATCCGGCGCGCGGTTTCAAGGTCACGGCCGCGTCGCTCGCGCAGGTGGCGACGCCGCGCACACGCGGCTTGATGCTCAACTCCCCGGTGAACCCCACGGGATCGGTCTACGACGCGGCGGAGCTGCGCGCGATCCTCGATCTCGCGTCGCAGCGGGGGTGGTGGGTGCTGAGCGACGAGATATATCAGCGCATCGCGTACGGTGGCGCGCCGGCGCCGGGCGCGCTCGATGTCGCGGCGTCGCGCCACAACCTCATCGTCATCAACGGCGTCGCGAAGGCGTACGCGATGACGGGCTGGCGCATCGGATGGACGATCTCGCCGGCGCCGGTGGCGAAGGCGATGAACGCGCTGCAGTCGCACACGACGTCGAACGCCGCCGCGGTGAGCCAGCACGCGGCGCTCGCCGCGCTCACGCAGGTCGCCGAGGCCGACGCGGCGATCGCGGCGATGGTCGCGCAGTTCCGCGCGCGGCGGGACGCCGCGCTCGCGATCCTCGGCGAGGAGCCGCGGCTCAAGGTGCTGGCGCCCGACGGCGCCTTCTACCTGTACATGCGCGCGCCGCTCGGACTCGCCGGCGGCGAGGCGGGCACGGCGTTCGCCAGCTACCTGCTCGAGAACCACAACGTCGCGGCCGTCCCCGGCTCGGCGTTCCTCACGCCGGACTGGATCCGCACGTCGTATGCGGCGGAGCAGTCGCAGGTGGAGGACGCGATGCGGCGCATCGTCGCCGCGTTCCGGGAACTGTCGTGACGGCGCCGCGCGCTTTCGCCGTGCGTCGCGGCGTTCCGTGCTGGAAGGGCGCGCGCGCCTGAGGTAGGCTGCACCTCACCAACCGGAGCCCCGCGTGGAGATCGAAGTTCGGGTCGAGCCGAACGACCAGCCGCTGCCCAAGGTCACGTATCGCTGGGATGCCGACACCGACATCCTCACCGCGACGCTGCACGCGACCGCGGCCGGCGAGGGGATGTCTGGCGCCGTGGAGATCGAAGGGAGCGACGGCTCGTGGCTCGTCTTCGACGTCACCGGTGGCCGCATCACGAGCGTCGAGGTGGCGGTGTGGCCCGACGTGCGGAAGGTCGCGGGGCTCGCGCCGCCGGCCGACGTGATCGGCGCGCGCGTGACGCTCCCGGCGCGCCGCTCGCAGCCGGGGCTCGCGTCGCTCGAGGTGGACACGCAGGTGTCGGCGATGTCGGACCCGGCGGAGCACACGTTCCATTTCCGCATCGGCGCGGTGCGCGCCGTGCGTCACGTGCAGTTCGCGAAGGACCTCGCGCTCGACGTCGATGAACGCGACCGCGTCGCGGGCGTCTGGCTGCTCAACGTGCCCCCGTTCCCGGCGGAGCCATGATCACCACCATCGTGCTCGTGAAGGCGGAGCCGCGCCTCATCCCCCAGTGCGCGAAGAAGCTCGCCGGCCTCGACGGCGTCACCGACGTCTACTCGGTGAGCGGCGAGTGGGACCTCGTCGTGATCGTGAAGGTGCCGCAGTACGAGGACATCGCGCGCATCGTGACCGAGCAGTTCCCCGAGGTGCCGGGGCTCGTGCGGACGACGACGCTGACGGCGTTCCGGGCGTACTCGAAGGAAGATCTTGAGCAAGCGTGGGATATCGGGCTCTCTTAGGGCAGTGGGAGGGCAAGGGGCGGGCGGGGGAGGTCTAGTGTGAGTGGGAGGCTAGTGGGAGTGGGACGGCCTCCGACTCCCACTCGCACTCCCACTCCCACTCCCACTCCCACGGCAGTGCGAGCCCGTCCCACTCCCACTCGGCTCCCACTCCCACTCGACCTCCCCCGCTAGGGCCTTGCCCTCCCACTCGTCTTCGGCGAGTCGAGGCACCAACCGAGCGGGACCCGCAGCGCTTCGTGCCACTGTCCGGCCTTGAACCGGAGTATCACGAGCTCGTTGCCGCCGGCGTAGCGCCAGGCTTCGAGCAGCACTTCGTCGATGCCGTCGCCGTCGAGATCGAGGTGGTCGAGGTACCGCTGGAACTCCACGGTGCGCGCGTCGCCGCTCGACGCGTGGCGGTACGTCGGCTGCCAGGCGCCGTCGACCTGCTCGCCCAGCACGAGCACGCTCGTGGAGTGTCCGGCGCCGGGCCCGAGGTCGCCCGCGCCGGCATCGAGGAACGACGCGACGACGGTCAGCCCCCCCGTGGCGCCGGTGGAGATGGCCTTCGCGCTGAATTCGAGCGAATCGAGGTCCTCCGCCGCGAGCCCGTGGTGGGTCGCCACGTCGACCCCCAGCGCGCGGCCGACCTTGAGCACGTCGCGCGACGGGAACGACTCGCGCGAGGCGGGGCGCGTCGTGAGCGGGGCGCTGGTCGCGAGCAGCTCGACGGCGGAATCGGCGTCGAGTCCGGCCGTCAGCAACGTCGCCGCGGCCAGCGGCCGCATCGCGGAGCAGCCGGGGAGCGTCTGCAGCGCGCCGTCCTTCGTCCACATGCCGCGCGTGATCGTCGCACGGCCGGTGGGCTGTCCGCCGTGATAGAGCGACAGCGTCGTGCCGGGCGCGAAGTACAGCGAGTCGAGGGCGTGCCAACCGTATTCGTTGAGGCCGATCGCGACCACCGTGCTGTCGATCATCGCGGCCACCGGCAGCACCCGCGGGTCGGCGCGGTCGCCGTACACCTGGAACAGCAGCGTCGGCCGATGGAAGATGTTGATCGCGGGGGTGCCCACGGGGCGCACGACCTGCGCGGCCTCGCGTCGCGCCGCGTCCTTGTCGCACCCGGCGGCGAACGCTAGGATGCCCAGCACGATGATCGACGCGAACGGCGAGCGACTCCGAGGCGGCACCATGCCGCCATCATATGACGGCGCGCTCGATGGAGCAAGCGCGCAGGACGTCGCGCGCCTGCTGCGTCGCCTGGCCGCCGGTGTCGGGGCGCCGACGGCGTCGGCGCCCGGTGGCGAACGCCCGCTCGAGTTGACGCCGCTCGACGCCGACCCGCCGCGCCTCGAGGCGGCGATCCCCATCGAAGGGGGCGCGCTCGCGGCGCAGCGCGTCCCGGGAGAGCCGACCGTCGGCTTCTCGGCGTTCCTCGATGGCGTGCAGGTGAGTCGCGTCGTCGGCCGCTGGAACGACGGCGTGCCGATCGTGCACGGCATCGTCGCCGCGGTCGTGCGATGCCGCAGGGACGGTGAGCTCACGACCTGGCGCGCACCGCGAGTCGACCGCTCGGTCTATCTCCCCGCGTCGCTGGCCGGCGACGAACGCGTGGCGGCGCTCGTCGACGCGAACATCCCCGTCATCGATACGCTCGACGGCGACGCCGCGCACGGCGCGCGCCATCCGGCCGAGCTGCTCGCCGTGGCCCGCACCGCCGTGCAACGGCGGCGTGAGCTGCTCGAGACGGGGCTCGCCGAATCGTGGGTGGCGCACGGCGACGGCCCGCTCTACGTCGACGGCGGCATCGCGTCGAGCGGCACGGCGTCGCGATCGGACGCCGCCGTGGGCATCGTGAAGTCGCATCGCACGCTCTATGCGGCCGGCGACGCGCTCGGCGTCGTGCTCGCGCTCGGCGAGGGGGAGCGCACGAGCGCCTTCGAGATCCGTTCGCCGCGGCGGACGGTGGTCGCGAGCTGGTACCTGCGGCTGCGCGGCGCGGCGGGGATGGACCCGTTCTTCGGGCTCGTGCGCGTGGAGGTGGCGCGCGCTTCCTTCGTGCCCGCGCGCGCCGACGAGGTGAGCCGTTGGGTGCTCGCCGAACGCGCCCCCGTGTCGCTCCCCGACAAGCGGTGGAGCACGATGGCCTACGGCATCCGCAACTGCGAGGAGTACCTGCGCGCCATCACGGGCTGAGGGTACCTTTCACCCATGCCCGTCCTCGGCCGCATCGTCGCCACGGAGCGACGTCCCAACACGCCGCACGAATTCCACTTCTGGACCGCGCTCGACTCGCCGGTCGGCATCGGCACGATCGTGCGCGTCGAGGGGGCGCACCCGGTGAACGGCGCGCTGCCGCGCGCGTACGGCGTCGTCACCGAAGGGTTCAGCTACACCGACCTCGAGACGCCGTTGCACGACGTGCTCGGCCACGACGGGGCTCCCGACGGCGCGGTGCTCTCGCCCACCCGGCGCACCGAGGTGCGGCTCTACACGGCGGCGGTGCTGCGGCACGTGCCGGAGGAGCCGCTGCAGCCGGTGGGCACCGGGACGGTGCACCTCGCGAGCGACGAGGACGTCGCCGTCGCGCTGCGCATGGACGGCTATCTGCGGGCGGGCGAGTCCACGGGGATCCCCGTGGGGCTCTACCGCGCCGGCGCGACCTCGTCGCCCATCTACCTCGACGCCGACTTCCTCCTCGGCCCGGAGGCGGCGCACCTCAACATCAGCGGCGTGTCGGGACTCGCCACGAAGACGAGCGCTGTCGAGTGGCTGCTCGCCTCGATCTTCGCGCACTTCCCGGAGCGGAAGGGGAAGGTGGCGGCGGTCTGCTTCAACGTGAAGGGGCCGGACCTCTGCTTCCTCGACCAGCCCGCGGCCAAGCTCGACGACGCCGACCGGGCTCTGTACGGCGCGATGGGCGTGCCGGCGGAGCCGTTCCGCGACGTGGAGTATTTCGCGCCTTACACGGCGCGCGGCTATTCGCTGAACACGCTGCGCTCCAACGACGCGCTCGCGCACAACGTGCGGCCGCTCTCGTGGGGGCTGCGCGAAGTGCTGCAGTACGCCGAGGTGTTGCTCAACAAGGACGACATCGACGCGAAGGCCGACGCGCTGATCGACTTCATCAAGGAGCGCGTCGTCGACCAGCCGTTCACCGACCCGGTGCTCTCCGCCGAGCATCGCGTGGCGTCGTTCACCGAGCTCGAGGGCTGGTTCCGCGACCTGCTGCGCGGCATGGAGGCGAAGAACGCCGAGTCGTGGCGCACGCACCACGTCGCGACGATCCGCAAGGTGCGCAACCGCCTCACGAACATCTCGACGCGGTGCCGCGGGCTCGTCACCGACGACGGGTCCGTGAGCGACCTGCCGTTCGGCGCGTTCCGCGACCGGGCGGTGTACGTCGTCGACGTGGCGAACCTCGAGGAGGACGCGCAGGACCTCATCTTCGCCCGCATCGTCTCGCAACTGCGCGAGCATCTCGAGAAGCGCACGCTCGGGGTCGAGCACGTCGTCGTGTTCGTCGACGAGCTCAACAAGTACGCGCCCAGCGACGGCCCCGACACGTACGTCCGCGCGATGCTCCTCGACATCGCCGAGCGCGGCCGGTATCTGGGGCTCGTGCTCTTCGCGGCGCAGCAGTTCCGGTCGCAGGTGCACCGCCGCGTCGTCGGCAACTGCGGCACGGCGCTCTTCGGCCGGATGGATCCCGACGAACTCGCGACGCCGGGCTACGCCACGCTGTCGCCGAGCACGCGC
>JACQBG010000027.1 GCA_016194585.1 Gemmatimonadota bacterium | reverse complement strand
GACTCCGTACATGCGGGCTCCCACGAGAGGGATGCCCTAGAATGAGCCGAAAAGGACGGCGCCGCTGGGCGGCGCCCCCAGGATCAGACCTGGGACATTTTCGGCCGTACGAAGTGGGAAATATTCAGCCGGTAGCTACAGGGCTTGGAGAACGTCGATGCCCGGGCTCAACTATATCTCAGCGCGATGCTGGCGGTGGTTTTCCCGCTTCTTGCGAGAAAAGACGCCATGCGGCTTGGCTGGTTCCGGGTGATGACTGGAAGATCTCGCATCGAACGGTTCTTTGCGAAAGTTGACGCCATAAAGCAGTCCGAAGGGCGTAGAGACGGTTAGCAATTTGTGAGATGAGAGCCGTTCCGCGGGCAATGGACCGACAGAGTTCCCGGTACAGGGTTGGGGGTCACGTCACGATGCATGGGCGTGTGTCGTCTCTTTGGCCTCGGGCCGCGTGTTCAATAGTTCCGACTTCTCCCCATTCCCTCCCGAACTCCGTGGTTCGCGTCGGCAACGTGGCGGATCGAGCCACGATGATGTTCGCAGTCATCACCGGCCTGAACTTGCACAGATTCACCGGAGAGACCCGCACGCTGAAGGATCCATTGTGCGGGGGTGAACGCACCCCTCCTCGCTGACCACGTTCGGCTCCCTCACACAGCATGTCCTGAAAATGGAGGGCGCACTCGCAAGTGTGCCCCGTTACACTCGTCTCCTGGGCGCATGATACCCGGGCCAACGCTGGCGTCAGGATCGCGCGCGCAGCTCCTGGCCGCCGCGAGCTATCCTCGGCTAGGTCGACGAGCCTCGGCCGGCAATCTCGCCGACGAGCGCCAAGAAGTTCTCTGCAAACCGCACGATGCAGAGCGCCTCCGTGCGGCTGTAGCTCGTTGGAGCAGAACCGAAGTCGTGAAGCGCAATGCTCGACAGTTGTTTGAGACGCGCCGCGATGCCCCCGTACTGTTCAGCAACATCGGAACGCACAGTTTTCGCGAGGAACGCTCTCCACCCGCCGTCTTTCGGTATCTCATAGCGCCGCTCCAAGATTTCGATGGCTTTCCTGCAGGCGCCAACCCCATGATCAAACTCGCCCCGATCAAGCAATCGCCGCGCTTCCTTCGTGTGCGCAAAGGCCTCCTCAAATGCCTGTGCATCCGATCGTGCGAAGCGGATTTCCATGAGCTCGAAGCGGTCGCCGCGCATGTACTCGAGCATCCGAAGCCAGTCGTCACGTGCGACTGGGACTGACATCTCTGGGAGTGAGTAGGCCAGCCGGCCGTTCGGTCCGACGAACTCCGGCCACAGCGCGAGCGTGAAGATCGGTGGACGACCGTTTCGTTCCGCCTCGATCGCCTCGAGACGGGAGAAGTCGAGCGGGCATGTCAGCTGTACTGTTCGTGGGGTTGGGTCGTCTGCCTCGGACTCGATTGGAAATCGCGGCCCCCACCAAGAAAGGTCGCCGATCGCCCTGGCCGAGTCTTGAGATCGAAGCTCTCCGCCCAAGTTCGTGAGCTGACAGGCGATTGCTCCAGCGCCCCGACCGGAGCCTGATGCACCCACGTGTCGAAGGCGAACGTTGATTCCGAGCCGCAGGCGAGGAAAATGAGACTGCGATTCGGCCTGGATGTACATCAGGCCCAGCGAGCCGACGGCGTAGTGATTGATCGTGAGGGCAGACTCAGCGATGGTGGTCATAGGCCTATTTCGTTATGGAGTCGGGCACCGACGTCGATCCGATCGAACGTGCAGGAAGATAGGCAAGACCAGCATGGTGGGAACTTCGAAGCGAATGCCCCGAGTTCCACGACCATTTGCCGTTGCGCGCGGACAGCAGACGTCTGGCCCCAGAGTCCCCTTCACCGGCCCGAGAGGTCGCCACCAACGGAAAGTCCTGGAGGTGGCCGTCTATGTTCATGCCATTTCGTTCCACCATCATTGACAATCGTTCCATGTATCAGTATAATCGTTCCATGAATACGGATGACCGTTTCTTAAACGAGATATTTCGAATCGTCAGCGGCGCCCTGCGCCTCGACATCGACAAGGTGCGCAACTATACCGCCTTCCTCGCCGACAAGATGGAGCAGGCGGGAGACAGGACCTCGGCAACGCGCCTACGAAAGATGCTCTCGGAGACGGACCACACATTGCGTCCAGCCGGTCTGTCATCAGCTCGTTCGCTCCCTGTGGATTCCGAGAGCCGCTTTCCGCTCGTCGAGAAAGTCAACCTCAGGCACGTGGAAGATGCACCCGTCATCCTCGATCCCGCGCGCTGGGCGACGGTCGCGGAGTTTCTGAGCGTCGCGAAAAGCTATGCGCAGTTGGAAGCCGAAGGCGTCTCCACACCGCTGAGTCTCATGCTGTTCGGCGCCCCGGGTGTCGGGAAGAGTCGACTCGCGCGTCACGTGGCTCGGGAACTGGGCTTAGACCTGTACATCGCGCGTCTTGATGGGCTGATCTCGTCGTTCTTGGGCAGCACTTCCAAGAACATACGCGCGCTCTTTGAGTTCGCTGCTCGCACCCCATGCGTTCTTTTTCTCGACGAATTTGACGCGATCGCGAAACTCCGCGGGGATACGCAGGAGCTTGGCGAATTGAAGCGAGTCGTCAACAGCTTTCTGCAGAATCTCGATGCCCTCGGCCCGCAGACGATCGTGGTCGCGGCAACCAATCACGAGGAGCTGCTCGACCGCGCCGTCTGGCGTCGCTTCAGCTACCGCCTGCACCTCGACTATCCGTCGCTCACAGAACGCGCCGCCATGTGGTTGGCATTTCTGCGCACCCTACGGTTCTCTCCGCGCGAGGTCGCGCTGCTCGCGGATGTCTCCGAAGGCTTCTCCGGCTCGGACATTCAGGAAGCCGCAAATCGCCTGCATCGCCAGCGCGTCACGACCAAGAAGGAGCCGGAGGTGAGCGCCGCATTCCGCGCGCTGCAAAGCTTGTCCACAGGCGACTCGGAAAGCGCGAGGCGATTCCTCGGCAAGGTCGCCAATTCCCCGCTCGACGTGACCGCGCGCGCGCTCCGTGACCGCGATCCTCGGCTCTACTCCCACGCCGCGATCGCCCGGCTTCTCGGCGTATCGAAAACCACGGCCTTTCGGCTGACGTCCTCCGAGACCAAGTCACATGACTAGCCCGACACGACCCGCCAGGGAACGCCTGCCCATCAAACTCATCATGCCGAACCAGGGGCGGGAGCGCCCGGTTCAGGGAGGCGGCAAGGCTCCGGTGCCGTTTCGCGAGGTGACGCCGGAGCTCCGCGCTTCTCTCGGTACGCAGGTGCGCGCAATTGAGACCGCGTTGCTGCCACAGATCGAGCGCGCGGGCGCGGCGGCGGTGCGGGTGCAGCTCCTCAGCCGTGCACTGGCGAAGAGCCATCGACCGGAGCGTCTGTTCTGCGAGCGAACGTGCCCTATCATTGGCGCCGGCTCTCACGGAGAATTGTATGTGAAGGCAACGCCCAGCGGCCTCGCAGCACTTCGCCTCGAACTTGAGGATGGCGCGTCGGCACGACTGATCAAGGACATCTCGACGGTAGCAGCAATCGAAGCAGTCACACCAGCCCAGCGTCGACGAAACAGGTCACCGCTCGAGGTACTCCAAGCGAGCCCCCGCGCTGAGGAGAACCGATTCGTCGTCCGCGTGCGGCTCTTCGATTTCGGGCCGTCGCGCGACCAGGAACGACTCGTCGAGGACTTCGACGCACAATGCGGTAAGCGCGATCTCCCGATATGGCGATGGGGATATGGCGAGCACGGTACCGTGCTGGCCGTTGGGTGTCGCGACGAAGCAGACGTTGATGCGCTGTCGCGCATCGTTGGTGTGCGTTCCCTGATCGGCATGCCACTGCTTCGCACGATCCGAACGCGCGCCCTCAATGACGCACCGGCACCAGCGTTGCCATCAGCAACTGACGTCGAGGGCGACTTTCCGACCGTCGTCGTGGTGGACAGCGGGATCGATCCCAGCAATACTCTGATCGCGTCGTGGGTGGTCGGACGAGAGTCGAGCGTCGCCCCGCCGTATCAGAACCCCACGCATGGCACGTTCGTCGCTGGGCTGATTGTCTTCGGAGACCGCCTCAACCCACATCTCCCGGACATCGACACCGGACCGTGCGGCGTATTCGACCTGCAAGTTATTCCGAACGCGGACCCACACTGGGGTTCAGGCGACGTGGAGCGCGTGACGGAACAGGAGTTCCTGCAGTCACTCGAAAGCGCACTGAAGCGACACGCGAACCGATTCAAGGTCTGGAATCTCTCGCTCAGTTCCGGTGAAGTCTGCGCCGAGGACGAGTTCTCCGCGTTTGCGGAAAAGCTTGACGACTTGCAGGAGCAGTATCAAGTCTCGTTCGTCATCGCGGCGGGCAACTACGAGCTCCCACCGCTGCTTGACTTTCCACGGCTTCCGCAGCAACTCAGCATCGGACGCATCACTGCGCCTGCGGACAGCGTGCTTGGCATCGCGGTCGGCGCGATCTCGCATCTCGATTATGCCGAGCGCGGGCCCAGGCGCGAAGAGCCGTCGCCGTTCTCGCGTCATGGGGCGGGCCCGAACCACATCATCAAGCCTGATCTCGTGCACTACGGTGGTACGTGTACGACGGACGTGTCCCACATTGGCGGCATCCGATCGCTTACGCCGTCCGGTACCGGCGAGGACATCGGCACCAGCTTCGCCGCGCCCTTGGTCTCGCGGTCGCTCGCGCAAATCTATCACCAAATCGCACCGGTGCCCTCGCCCGTACTCGCACGGGCCCTCCTGACACATCATGCACGCGACCCGCGTTCACGAGGCCGCGTACCGATGGGAGACGAAGATTACTTCGGCTTCGGCCGTCCGGTACCTCCGCCCTATTGCATCGAATGTGAGCCACATCAATCGACGCTCATTTTCGAGGACACGCTGCGGCCGGGCTTCTTCCTTGAATGGAATCACTTCCCGTTCCCACCGTCGCTGTATCGCGAGGGGAGATTCTACGGTGAGGTGTTTATGACGATTGCGTTCGCACCGACGCGCGGCGCGCGATGGGGAACCGAGTATTGCGAAACGCACATCGATGCGCACTTTGGCGTCTATCGCACCGTGACAAGTCGGCGCGACGCGGCGGGAGAGCGTCGAACCTCCGAGCGGTTCGTCGGGCTGGTGCCTCCTGAGCATGCCAATCCCGATCGGTTGTTCGAAGAGGTTCAAATCAAGGAGCTCCGCAAATGGGCGCCTGTGCGTACATACCACGGCGATCTCTCAGCGGGCGAGCGGGGCAACCACTGGCGTATGATGGTGCGGCTTCTTACCCGACATGGCGTTGAGGGTCTCGAAACACGCCAGGCGCAACCGTTCGCTCTCATCGTCACGATCGCAGACCCGGAGCGTCGCGCGCCGGTCTACGACGAGATGGCGCAACTGATCCGCACGCAGTACCAAGCGCAGAACCTCACGGTGCGGGCGGAGGCCCGCATTCGTGGGGCGACCTAACACACAAGGAGAACCGCATGTCGAAACCGAGTGGTGTCAGACCAGGTCAGAAAGCACCTGCTTCCGGCCAGTACCAGCAGATCGGACCGCGCGGCGGCAAGGGCCCCGAAGTCACGAGCGTCAAGGGCGAGCCGCTGCCACCGACGAATCAGAAGGGCGCGACGTACACATTAGTCGACCCTAGCAAGAACAAGTCCGGGCGTCCGTAGGTGCTGCTCGCGGATTCGCGGCGGGAGGCGCAGGCGCTCGCGAACTCCACGTAGGTGCGTGTGGAATTCAAGCTCTGCGTAAGAGTCTGTGGAACGCTTCAGTGCTGAGGGACCTGTCTCCGGCGACACGTCGTCGAACGGTCGAGAGTTCTTTCCGTTGCGCGTGGCGCTAACCGTCCATGGCGACGATCGTCGCTCTGGACGGTGTTTTTCTTGTGACACGCGATCGCCGCGTGGAACTTAGCACGCCGATGCTCGTGCACGAAGTCCGCGAGCGCGCGCCCCTGCGACGCAGGGCTCTCCGCGTCGGATCGCCTCCTCGATCCACAGAGACATCGGGAGTTTCCACCCCGGCGCACGTCGGCCCAGCGTGAGTTGAGCGCGACTGGCTGACTGCCTGAGTCGCGGATGGAGACGATGACGCCGGGCGTGCTGCGCGGGCGCAGGCGCGTGGCTTCCGTAGCCGACAGCGCGGGACACCCAGCGAGCGACGGCCCTTCCATGTCGGTCCGTTCGGGGAGAGCGTCGCGGCGAGAAGGCTCCAATTTCTGAACTTCGACAGCATGGGCCGACATTGGGAAATGGGATGGGGGGCGCCGTGCCTATCGCGCGATGTTCAAAAGAGACGGTCGCGAGGATGTTCGCCATGGTCGCAGCGGGTGACAGTGTCGCGACCATCGCGCGGACGTTGACGAACGAGCACATCCCAACACCGGCGCTCGTGTCCCACCGTCCGTCCGCCGATCCATCGCGCGGGATTTGGATCCCGAGTGTCGTGCGCCGCCTCTTGGCGAACCCCATCTACTTCGGCGCCTTCGCGTACGGAACCAACGGGCGCAAGGGCATGAGTTGGCGCGATGTCCTAGCGCTGCCCCCCGCCACGACATCGATCATCGACGGACGAGGGCCGTTCTTCGTACGCAACTATCTCGAAGATCCGGTGGTATCCGAAGCCGAGTGGATTCGGGCGAACGAACTCATGTCCGGCCGCGACGGCAATCCTCGGAAGCGCACGTCGCATGTATTCTTATTTTCCGGCCTGGTCAGGTGTGCCCATTGCGCGAGCGCCGTGACCGTGACCGGCCGAAAAGTGGGAGACGCATCCTATCGGTACTATAAGCACACTGTATCGAATCGCGAGACGCGCCCCTGTCCGAACATTCGTCTTAGCGTTCGGGCGGACGAGTTGGAGTCTCACATTGAGCACGTCGTCCTCGACGCGCTCGCATCGACGACGCTCGCGGAGGACGTGCTGCAGGAACTCCAGACGACTTTGCGCTCCTATGCCTCCGGCGAGGAAGCCCAGCTCACCGACGCGCTCCAACGCGAGCTCGGAGGTGTGGAGCGTCAGATTCGCCAGACGGTGCGGTCGTTGGCCGAGCTCGGTCTCCGGCCGCACGTCGAACGCGAGGCGCGGGAGGTCCTTCTCGAACTCGACGCGAATGCCGCGATGCTCACGCATCGCATCGACACGATTCGCGAGCAGGGGCATCGCTGGAGTAGCGCCATCGAGCTCCTCTCGGCGGCGCGCGAGTCCCGTGGAGGCCTGCTCGCCTGTTACACGCAAGCCTCGTACGCCGCGAAAAAGGAGATGCTGCATGCGGTCGTCGACCAGATCCTCCTCGATGGCGTGAATCAACGCGCGGAGGTTCGTCTCCGCCCGTTTGCACCCTCGGCTCCGGTCCGATCGTCGGAGTGCGCATGAACGGACTGCCAGGCGACTCCGCTCACGTGCACACCAACGTCACGCGCGGGGAGGGCGGTGCTGCCGCGGCCGGTGAGGCCGCGCAACCAACGACCGCCGTGACGTTCCGACGCTCGAGTAGCCCGTAGCGGCCAGTGCAAAGCGCCATGAGACCCCGGAAGCGTACCGCGACTTGCGTTGAGTACTTCTCGCGCCATCTTCGCAGCGTCGCATGCAGCTTCTTGCAGTGTGGGCATTGGAGGTCGGAGAACTCTACGATCGTCACCGGCGCGCTCACCGGACCGCGGAGCTGCCCGCGGCCGCATACCGTGCGCCGTTCTTGAGCTTGTTGCAGACCTGAGGCGCGCTCGGGGCGAGACGGGATTCAGCCAGGTGTACACGGCATCGTGTTTTGGCTCTGCGTAGAAGAGTGTGTAATGTCCGGCAGTCGTCCAGCGGTCTCATGGCATCCGCGAATGTGCAACGTGGAACGCCGATGACCTCTGGGAGATCGCATGCGGGCGCATAGGCGACCGCGCTCCCGGATGGCCGCGTGGCCGGGACGCGCCGACGGAGGGTAGGTAACCGTATGGCGCGTAACCAAGCACGACGGGCACGCATGAATACTCGGCACCGCCGACGCTTCCACCTTGCCTTCGGGCTGGTGTCTGAGTAGTTTCTGTATTCGCGAATCTCGTAACCTATTGTGACTATATGCGTTCACCTATTGATGTCGCCGTCGCCATCGTGCTCGCCGAACACCCGGGAATGAAGTTTGAGTCGCTCGCGCAAACCCTGGGCATCAGCGCAAGCAAGGCCTTCGAGTCGGTCAAGCGGTTGACGGCTGTCGGCGTCGCATTCTCCGATGGCCGCCGGATCAATCGCCTCGCGCTCTTTGAGTTCCTGGAGCACGGCATCCAGTACGTGTTCCCTGCCACCCCCGGCGTCTTCCGTCAGGGGATCCCGACAGGGCGCTCTGGGCCCGTGCTCGTGGACGCCCTCGACGCGGGCGATGAACCCGTCGTGTGGCCATGCGCGGGCGGGCCCGTGCGCGGCCGCGCCATCGTACCGCTCGTGCCGAAGGCCAGCGATCTCCCGCACCGGTCCCCCGACACCTACGTCGCACTCTCGCTCGTGGACGCTGTACGCACGGGCGGTGCGCGCGAACGCCAGCTCGCGCTGCAGGCCCTGCGGCAGCGTTTCGGCGCACCGACCGCCGCCGTGCACCTGTGAGCGCGGGCGTGACGCACCCGTCGGTCGCGCGCATCGTCGCGGTCGTGCGCGACTTGGGGCCGCTCGCAGCCGACGTGGTGTTCATCGGTGGCGCGGTCGCACCGCTCTTGCATACCGCGTCGCCGCTCCCGCGTCCGCGTCCCACGAAGGATGTGGACGGCGTCCTCGCGTCGCATCGCTACGACGACGCGAACGCGCTCCACGAGGCGCTGCGTGCGCGCGGCTTTCAGCACGACACGACCGAGACCGCGCACCTCCACCGATGGCAGGCGCCGAGCGGCGTGCTCTTCGATCTCGTCCCGGCGGGCGCCCATCCTGGTGGCAACGGCAACGTATGGGACGCCGAGGCGCTCGCGAGTGCAGTCGTCGCGACGGTCAATGGCGTCGCGTTCCGGCACGTCGCGGCCCCGGCGTTCATCGCGATGAAGTTGGCGGCCTACACGGATCGCGGCGGCGACGACCTGCGCGCGAGCCACGACATCGAGGACATTATGGCCCTGATCGCCTCGCGGCCGACCTTGGTGACGGAGACGGCGGTCGCGAGCGTCGCCGTCCGGGCGCGCCTCGTCGCGTTCGCCACGACGCTCCTCGCGAACGGTCTCGCCGAAGACGTGGCCGCCGCACACCTGAACAACGCCGACGACCCGCCGACCGTGATTCGCGCAACGCTATCACAGATCGCGGCCCTCGCGACGCTGTAGTCGACAGCCCGAGCGCTGCAGGGAACCGCAGCGCGAATGCCGCCCGAGTGACGGTCGAGTGACGCCGACCGCGGACTCTATCGCACCGGAGCGTCACTCATGCGAGTTCACTTGTTCCGTCTATTGCTGCTGCGGTATCCAGACGTCGTCAGCGCCCTCGTCGCAGAGGCGCGTCTCGGCGAATTCATCGATGAGGTGGCGAACCTCAGCGCCCAACCGCACCAACAGACCAGAGTACGGGGGCTAGCTGCGTTCGGCGAGTCGGACCATCGGTCTCCTCTCCGACCTCAGGCCTAGCGCCTTTTCCCACGTCGCGCTCGGGCGCCTCGCACCCATGTGCACGCGATAGCGCGCGGCAGTTCGCAGTCGACAGGTACGGCGGTGCGGCTTTCGATTCGAGCGCTCAACTCGCGTCGATCAGCGAGGCGAAGCGGTCGTAGTGGCGGCGCAGCGCAATGACAGATGGCGCGGTGAGCGCTTCGAGCAACGACTGTGAGGACACCTCGGGGTTCTCGGCGCTTCCTCGCTGGCGGAGGATTCTGGCGGACGCGTCGTCTGAGCCATGCGTGAGCTCCATGAGGCGCTGATAAGTCAGCAGGATCAGCTGCAATCGATCCAACGTCATCGCGTCCGCGAGCGGCGCCTTCCGTCGCCACCGAAACCTCGTGCGTGCCGAGATCGCGAGCACGGCGCACGCCTCGACGGTCGCGAGCTTCCATCGCTTGGCGAGTTCCCAGAATGCGGACAGCGAGGCCACCAACATCTGCTGTTCGGTCGGGCCGGGCGCGGGGACGTCGTCCACCTTCGGCGGCTTGTCCAACGCGAGCGGCTTGCGGCGGTGGCGTACGTTCGGTGGACGCATGCGTGCCATGACGATCGGATTTGCCTTTCGTGCCGCCTCGATCGTCGGCCCGAGGATCTGCTTCACTTCCCCATTGCGCGTGCAGAGCACCCGCTGTGGCCGCGTCATCCTAGGCACCCGAACGAAGACGGGGCGTCCCTGTCGCGCGTGTTCGAGCCTCACGCGGCGGGTTGCCCGCCGCGACGCCGTGCGCTCCGCCGGGGCCGGCGCCACGGTCACCTTCACCGTGGCCGGCGCGGGCCGCGGCTTCCTCGGTTTCGTCATTGATGCGCCACGTCGGGAAAAGCGGTCTCCCGTCCACCCTGTACAACAGGCGCGTGAGCACCCCCTCAGCCAACACGGTGTCAGCCTCGGTGTCCGCGCATGCGAGCGGCGTCTTGCCGCGCAGCATCTGATGCGGCGTGGACAAGCACGCCGTCGCATGCTCCACGTCGTCCTGCCACACGTACCAGTCCAACGCGCGAAGGCGTGCGACGCGCTGCGCATGGTTAAGCGATGACCCGGACTCGCTTGCCCTCATGCGCCGCGCGCGCGAAGGCGTCGAACGATCGCGAGCACCGCCTCGAGTTCGTCACCGTCGAGCAGCTGCCTCAGGATCGCGCGGCGGCCACGCACGGGCAGCAGGAGGGCGTAGGTCAGCACCCACCGGTCACGCGCAGGCGTCGTCGCGAAATACGCGCGCACCTCGGGCCGCAGTTGGCGACGGCGGCGATCGAACTGCGCCGCGGGAAAGTACCGACGCGCTTCGAAATCGACCGCGAGCAAGGTTCCCCGTCGGACCCGGAGCCGCACCGCATGTGGCGTGATGCGGAGCCACGCGGCCACCTGCTCCCGAGTCCACAGCTGCTGCCGGCGGAAGTATCGGCGCACCCACCGCCGCCCGAGGGCGGACGCCTCGGCGAGCGGGGTTGGCGGCAGGTCGCCGTGCATCGTTCCCGCGGGGCGCTTGCGAGGCGCGCGACCCGGCGGCGTGTCTCCTTCCCACACGAGCAACTCGGCCACCGGCAGCGACTCGAAGAACCTGGCGTCGGCGTGCACGACGCCCCGAAGGGCACCGAACACCCGACGGGGCGTGGGCGGGGACGGCATCATGGACTCCTTGGCAAGTGGCGTTGTTAGGTCGGGATGGCCCCACACGAGCGTCGCAACGTGCATCGCCACACCGTGCGCGCTCCGCGCCGGCGCGCCACGCACCCGTCTCACGCATCGTCGTGCATGCCTCGGTCGAGGTCGATCTCGCCGCGCATCGCCGCCCACGTCCGTGCGCCCTCCTGCCGGCGCCCATCGCACGCGGCGCAGAGGGTCCGCATCCATCCCTGGCGCTTCACCGTCACCCCCGCGGCGCCACAGGACTCGCAGGTGGACAGGCTCTTGGTCTCGATCCAAGACGCCCAGCGATCCAGCACGCTCCACGCCCGGGTCGCGCCCGGGAGGCCGTCGGTGGTGTGCAGAACATCGTAGTAGATGCGAAGGCCACCAAACTTCTCCTTCACCTGGACGATCCGACACCCCGCCGCCGTCAGTCGGCGATGCGCGGCCGACACGAGCGGGGCCCAGCCCGGCCCGACCGCGGCGAGCGCTTCCTCGAGGGAGTAGCCGGGCACGGCATTGGGCAAGCACCGGCCGGGCACGCGGGCATGCGGGACGCGGCTCCCCTCGTCCGCGTCAGGGTACACCGCGATCCACGCCAGCGCGTCGTCGATCAGGGCGCGGAGCCGGGCCACAGCCACCGCCTCCGACTCCCCCATCGCGGCCACGCCGGGGAACGTGGTGGCACGGGCGCGCCACTGCGCCCGGTCCGGCAGATACTCCACCGTGATGTCGTACCCTCGATGTTCCATGGCGAATGCGTCCTCACGCGTCGGTGTGCGGCAACGGATGGATCGGGCGTTGGTCCATATGCGCCGGCGCTGGCTCCTTACAGGTCGACGATCACCGGCGCGTTGACGGGCGCGTAGGAAACGTTGCAGATCGACGCATTGACGAAGCGGCGTCCCTCGTCCTCGATCGTACCGTACGCCTCGTGAATGTGCCCGAAGGCGTGCACCTGCAGCTGCGGCAGCGCCCCGAGCCGCTCCCGTAGCGCCTCGCACCCCTCGTGTTTGCCCGGCGGACGCATCACCGCGTCCAGGATACCGTGGGGCGGCCCGTGGGTGATGAGCACCTTCACGTCGTCGGGAATCAGCGCCCACTTCGCGGCGATCTCCGCGCCGCGGTGCAGATTGAACGCCCAGTCAAAGAACCACGGTTGCCACGGCGATCCCCAGAACGTCACCCCGTGCAGCGACACGCCGGCGTCGCGCAGGTAGGTGATCCCTTGCGGCACGAGGGCCTCGGCCACCGCGGCCTGGCGCTCGAAGGCCCAGTCATGATTGCCGGCAATCAGGAGCTTGGCGCGATGGGGTTGCGCCTGGAACCACGCGAGGAACACCGCGAGCTCCTCCAGGGTGCCGCGCCCCGTCATGTCGCCGGCATGGATGAGCACGTCGCCGTCGGGGACGGTGCCGATCGCGTCGTGAAGGCCATGGGTGTCGCTCAGGATGATGAGGCGCATCGTGGGTCGAGGGTCATGGTGAAGGCGTTCCGGGCCCGACCGCGCGTGAGCAGACGATCACGCAGGAGAAGTCCGTCGAGAGGGCGTCGTGGTTTCTTTGGGCTCTGCGCAAAAGAGTTTGGAAACACTGTGAGGTGAACCCGGTTGCCGGAGGCCCAGTTTCGGCCTCCGCCTGACCGCCGGCGGGGGCGGGGGTGGAGGGCCGCCGAAGTGCTCGGGCTTGTCGGGCGCCCGCCATTTGCGTATATTGTCTATGCCACGTGACACTTCCGAGGACTCCGATGACGGCCACCACGATTGCACACCTCCTTGGGGGACGAAGTGTTCTCAAACGGAACGTCCGCACGGACAGCGAACTGATCGCCGCAGTCCGCGACGGCTTGCCGTTTCTCGCCCTCCGGCACCTGTTCGATGAGTTTGCCTCCACCGATCTTGCCGTGCAGGAGATGTACGCCTTGGTGGGGAGTCTGCGGACACTCCAGCGCAAGCAGGCGGCGCGGACGCGGCTGACCGCAGCGGAGTCGGATCGCGTGGCGCGGGTCGCGCGCGTGCTGGCGCGTGCCGAAGAGGCCATCGGCGACAAGGCGCGGGCGCGCCTCTGGCTGACAGAGCCCACGGCCGCACTGGGAGGGCGTCGGCCCGTGGAATTGCTCGATAGTGACCTCGGCACCGGGCAGGTCGAGCGTGTGCTGGGCCGCATTGAGTATGGCGTCTACGAGTAGTCGGTGCTGATCTACCGACTGTCGCGCAGCAAACACCCGGCGCTTGACGGCGAAGGGGCGCGCCTCTATGGGGGGCGCTGGAACAGCGCCGGCCGTCCGGTCGTCTACGCGTCGGCGACCGTCTCGCTTGCGGCGCTCGAGCGTCTGGTGCACCTCTCGTTGAAGACGCTCCCGCCCGATCTGGTCGCCTACGGCATCGACGTCCCGGACGATCTGGCCGTACCGACCATCGCCGTGACGCTCCCGGCCGATTGGCGCACCCCAGGCTGTGTGGCCTGCCGCGACGCGGGGGATGCGTGGCTCGTTGCCGGCACGTCCGCTGTACTCAGGGCGCCGTCCGCCGTCGTAGCGGGGGAGTTCAACTTCCTTGTGAACCCTCTCCACGCAGACATCACCCGTCTCGTGATCCGCTCCACGGAATCGTTCGCGTTCGACGCGCGGCTCTTGCGGCGGTAAGCACCCGCGGAGAAACCGTGCGAGTGATCGCGCGAGCGGCTCCCTGGCACCGCAAGGCGTGTAGTACAATTCCACTCTTTTGCGCAGAGCCTTTCTTTGGGCGTCGCCGAATCCCTGCGGAGTCGCCGGAGCGGACGCAGGACAGCTGCGACGCCCCGGGCAGTGGCGAGAGCAGTTGCTGCGCAGGGCACAGCTCGCCAGCACGGCCTACTCCCGGGCGCCGGCAACGAACGTCGCCGTTTCTGCGGCCGTCAACACGTACTCCATCTTGAGGCCCCCGAGGCCGCGTCGCCGCAACCACATATCGGCGACCCACACGCCGTCGGCATCTCGCCCAGGCGGTCCAACGAGTACATAGACCCGACCGGACGCCGTGACCGCTCGCCTGGATTCAGGGTCAAACCCCGTGATCGCGCTGCTCATGCGTCCCTCGCCTTCGCTGATGTTCCTCCCAGCGAGGTGGAGCGCCCCCGTGTCGGGCCGACGCACGATGAACCAGTCGCGGAGACGAATACACGGCTCGTCGGACACCGGCGGTACCGGCCAAGTGCTCTCCTCGATGGCCGCACGGATGGCCGTCGCCAGCGTGGGATCGAGCGCTGGCGCCGCGTGCGTGCCGTCCTTCCCGTCGGTCTCCATGGGTGCTCGGCACCTCCCACTGTCGGTGGGCCTGCGATGACCATCGGGCCCGGTCCCTGTCGGCTGGCCGCTCGCCCCCGTTCTCAGTCCGCCGTCGCGCGCGCGCGATGCCCGTGTCGCGGGATCGACACGCCGCGGCCGCGTCGATGGCGGCGGGCGGCGCGAGCGGATCACATCGACCGGCCCCGCCACGGCGAGGACGCGGCGGACCTGCGCCCGTGCGTGCGCATCCGAAGGCACCAACCGTCCGCGAACGCGGATCAACTCCACCCACCGGTGCAGTCCAATCACCGTGTCGCATGGCGCAACCGCTCCTTGGCACGCCGGATCCGAGGACCGGCGGTCGCTCAGCTCGCGCGCGGGCCACCGGCCCCAAGACTGTACGCGCACACGATGCGCAGGGCCTGCTCCTCGCTGAACCTCTGTTCCGTGGAGAGGGCGACGAACAGATTCCGCGCGTAGGTCGCGTGCAGCGCGGCAACGTGCGGATCGGCCAACGCCGTGGCCGAGGAGAGGAGCAGCGGGAGGAACTGCTGGAATAGCGCGTGGAATGCGTCGTCGGTGTCCGCCATGTCGCCCTCTGGTGGGGGTGTGCGCGATGGGTGCCCGCTGATGAGGACCGACGTTGAATGCGATGCCCTGGCCTACCGCCACTCGGCAGTCTCCACGGCGCGCACCGGCGATGTGATCTTGCCGCCACCGGGTATCCGTTCGGCATCGTCGCGCGCGAGCGTCGACAGCGCGAACAGCGCGAGCGGCAGTCCCACCCGCGGCGGCCACGGGTCCGGCGCCTCGATTCGCCACCAACGTTCTGGATCGATGGCGCAGGAGTGCGCGTTGGGGATGTTCTCGACCCGCACGAAGAACTCCGGTCGCGCCGATTCGACGATCTCGTACACGGATCCGGTGCGCGTCGTGACGTAGCACCAGCGGTGGACCTGCTGGGCCACGATCTCGGCAAGCGCCTCCTCGCCCGCATCAACCATGGCGCGCACCGGCGGTGCCGACTGTCCACGGCGTGGCGCGCCGGCAGGGGGCCGAGGACCTCACGGCGCCTCGTCCCCGGTGTCGTTCGAGAACTCGATGCGCACCCAGGCCACGAGGAGCGTGCCCGCATGCTCCAGTCCAGCAATCGAGCCGCTGCGATCCAGCGGCGAGCGATTACCCAAGCCCGCGATCGGCGTCGCGAGCTGGGCGCGCGCGGTCGCGGCGCTCCCGGACGCCGCTTCAAGGACCACGAACAGTCGGCCGACGTGCAGCAGGCGTTCACTCTCCGCCGCGGAGAGGCGTCCTGTTGGACGGAGGGTGTGGAGACCCGGCGCCGCGGTGTCGATCAACGTGCACGCGGCATCCGAGGTATCGGTGACCGTGCCGATCAGTTCATGGGCCATGTGGAACGGCAGTCCGGCCACGGCGAGCCGGTGCAGGGCGCCCGCGGATTCATACACCTGCACTGCGGGCGCGATCACGACCGCCGTCCCGAGGCGCCAGGTCGGCACGTCGGGGAGTGACGTTGCCGGTGCCAGCTTGCGAAGCGGGCGGCGCTGCGTGGACGTTGGTTTGCGACGGGACGGCATGCCCTATTCCGTGTGAGCGGGTTGCTGTTGGAGACGGCGACGTGACACCGGCACCTACGACGCGTCTCCGCGGCGGTCGGCTCCGTCGAGCACGGCCCGGAGAAACCGTTGCGCCCGTTGATAGCGGCGCCGGGCCGCCGTCCACGAGATCCCGAGTTCACGGCCCACCTCGACCCACGACCGGTTCGCCACGATGCGGAGCCAGAGCAGTTCCGCATCGCATGGTGAAAGGAGCGCTTGTGCCTGCACGACGCGCACGGCACGGCTCGGGGAATCGTCGCCGTCGTCGGCGCTATTCTCGTCCGCGAACTGCTCGATGGCGGACCGCACCGTGTCGCGCTCGACAGGCAACTCCGCGCGGAGCGCGTCGAGTGCGGCCGTGCGCGCAATGACCAGGACCCACGCCACGAACCCCCCGACGGAGCTGGCTCGGCATGCGTGGAAATGCACGTGCACGCGGAAGAGGGTCTCCTGCTCGACATCCTCGGCCCATGGGTGTACCCTGCCGCCCCGGCCGAACCGCGCGACGAGAAAGCGCCGCACGATGGGACGGAGGGTGCAAAACAGGGGTGTCGCGGCGTCCGGGTCGCCCGCCCGAACGGCGGCGATCAGCGCGTCCAACGTCACACCCTCGTCTGGTGACTCGCTCGCTCGCATCCCGCACCTCCCCGCCGTCGGTTTCCTCCTCCGGAGTGCGCTGCGACCAGAAGACGGCCTCGTGACACCGGATGCGGGACCGCATCGCAACGTGTCGGCACACGCTCTTCCATGCGGTGCATACGGTACTATACGGCTTGTCGGTCGTCGCTTTGTCTGTAGACGAATCGGCGTAGGTGGGAGATACATAGCTCGTGTCCCGCACGCCCACCCCCCTCCAACGCCGCCTGGCGCGCCTCCTGCGGGAGGCGCGCACAGGTCGCGGACTGTCCCAAGAGGCACTCGCCGATCGCGCGAAAGTGCACCGGACCTATGTCGGACTGCTCGAGCGGGCGGAACGGGAGCCCCGGCTGTCCAATCTTGCGCGCCTGCTCGCCGTGCTGGGGCTCAGCTGGGAGGAGTTCGGGCGGCTGCTCGACGTGTCCGCGGCGGATCGCCGCCGCTGACTGTCGCGGCGCTACGCCGTCTGAGGGCCGCGACGCAGGGGCCTCGCGCTCCAAACATCCCACGCCAGCCCCGTAGCGTTGGGACGTGGCCCGCACGCGCTGGAACTATTCCACCACGTCTCGGGGAGTTTCTGTGGGTGCAGCGGGGTGTCCGCATCATTATGGGACGCGGAGGACCCAATGGACCGGCTCGCTGCGGTCACGTACGTGAGGAGCCGCGCATCCGCGCGCAACACCCGGCGAAGACGGTGGCGCGACGCGCTCCCTTCGCGTCTGCCTGACGTGTAGGTACGTCAATATCGTGAGTCAGAGCATGGCCTCGACACCGGGCACTGGCAGCGGACGCGACATCCCGTCATCCGGCGGCCTGTGTCCCTGAAAACTCCTCCAGCGGGACTCGCACCAGCGGGACTCGCACCAGCGGGAGTCGCGTTTGACAGCCGGCCGGATCGAGGCCAAACTCCGTGAGGAGGGCAGTCGATGCGGAGGAGCAAGTTCACTCCAGAGCCGATCCTGCAGGCCATGCGGCAGGCCATGCGGCAGGCCGAAGCGGGCACAGTCGTCGGCGAGATCTGTCGCAAGATGGGCGTGACCGAGGCGACCGGGAGGATCATCCGTTCGCTCTCCGGCGTCGTCTTCATGCTGCTCTCTGCGCGTGCGGGGGCGCAAGGCAGCATCGTGGGCACGGCCTACGACTCACTGAGCACGCGCGGCCCGCTGGCGAACGCGACCGTCGTGCTGGTAGAGCGCGCGCGGTACGCCACCGCCGACGCTCGCGGACGTTTCCGGATCGACAGTGTGCCCGACGGGCACTATACGATCGGGTGCTTACACCCGGTTCTCGATTCGCTCGATCTGTGAGCGCCGGTCGTCGCGGCTGACGTCACCTCGGGCCATCGCACCGTCGTGACGCTTTCCACTCCGGGACGAGAGGCGGCCTATGCTCGCTTTTGCCCCGGCGTCCATGCGACCGAGGTCGGCGTTATCGTCGGTCACGTTCGAGACGTGGACGACAGAGCGTCGTTGGCCGACGCCACGGTCGCCACGAAATGGGCGGAGTTCACTCTCGAGGTCGGCCAGCTGGTCCGGCATCACGTCCGTGCCGAAGCCCGTACCAATCGCGACGGCGTCTACCGGCTGTGCGTCAAGACACTTCCTAATATTCTCATCTTCAGAGCGACAGGGCTTGCCAGCCTTGCAAGCGAGAAGCTCCTGGCGGGGCTCATTGGAACTGAGCTGCGCCCCGGGCGCCACACGAACGGGCTTCAGCGCCTAGACTCCTCAAGATCCGCTCTCATCTGAGAGTACTGGTCGCGGGTGATTTCGCCCTTCGCATAGCGCCATTCCAGAATCTCCAGTGCGGTATCCGGGTGACTTGATCCGGGCAATTCACCCCGGTACCACCAAAGACGCCGAAACGGCTCGGCGATGAACACGAGGCGTAGGACAACAAGTATCACGATGAGCATGACGATGGGCATCATCATCGGAAATCCCCACCAACCACCCCGCCACCCACCCCACCAACACTGCTCCGGTCCCATGTTTCCTCCTTTCGGCGGCCCCGGCGGCTCTGGGTCTGCCGCGTCAGTGATTCCATTGCGTTGCTACGGCGGGTGTCAAGCGCTCCCTCCTCCCTGGCCGGGATTGGCATCATGCCGCGCAGGTTGCCCCTGTTCTCGTCGTCGCTCCAGCGCCCGATCGAGAAAGCCGACCAGGGTTTCGATGTGCTGATCGAGCGCCTTGAAGCTGTCGTGACCCCCAGCCAGCACCAGTAGTTCTGACGCGTCAGTGCGCCGCGCGGCGAATATGGCCCGCGATTCCTCGATGGGCACCGTTCTATCGTCCATCCCATGCACGAGGAGCACCGGACAAGATACGTGGCGAATCGTATGGCACGGCGCGATGGCATCGAAGCGATGGCCGATGACGAACTGCACATAGCGCAGCACATACCAGCCAATGGGCCACGCGGGCACCCGATGCTTGGCCAGCAGACGGCGCATCACCGCCTCCGGATGGCAAAAAGCGGCAACGCTCACCACCGCCGCCACGTCATTGCGTCGCGAAGCCACGAGCAACGCGGCGCCAGCACCCACGGAATGTCCGAGGGCTGCGATCCCACGCGGATCCACTTCCGGCTGCCATGCCAGCCAATCGAGCGCGTGATCGAGATCCTCGGCGAAGCGTGGCAGCGAAGAAAGGCACTGGCCTTCGCTCCGGCCGTGGTTGCGGGCATCGAACAACAGCAGCCCGTAACCGGCTCGCCACAGCGGCTCGGCCAAGGGCAACATCACCTCGGCATTGCTGCTCCACCCATGAAGCATGGCAATGGCCGGGGCAGCGACGGAGCCAGGCGGGGGAATGAACCAGCCGAACAGCGCGCGGCCGTTCGTGGTCCGAAAAGACACCTCGCGGAACGCCAACCCCTCGCGTGCCGGCGAACTCGACTCGCGGATCCGACGCGGTCGCAGCGCGACGTGGAGGCCGACGTGCAAGAGCAAGATCCCTACCACCAAGAGCCCGAGGATAAGGGAAGACGGCGGAAACTGCATCAGGTCCCCGAAGCCGATCTGAGGTCGTTCTGTTTCCGCGACCTGGTCATCCGTTTCGGAACTCGGAGGTCCTGCTGCACGTTGATTTGCGATAGGATTGCCGACACGAGTTGCGGCCCCCTGGCGATCGTAAGCGGATTCACCTGCATCCAGTCGGTGAGACTCTGACGGTCATCCCACCGGATGACATGCCGCGCTTCATCGCGGCGCACGGTCCCAGAATATGCGCGCTGTGACATCGTGCTCTCCGGGGTAGCCAAGGACCGTGAGTCGCCGACGCGGTGGGTCCCCCGGCAACGTATCGAGACGAAACGATCGACACGTTCCTCCATCGCGCGGCCGCTTCTTAAAGCACAGGGCGCGTCGTGCCGTGTCACTCATGGCTCCCTTAACGTACCACGATCCGCGACGCCGATCTTCGCGGTCGACGTGGGTCCTGCCGGCACTGTCACGGCGCACGCGCACGCGGAGCGTCCGATCATCGCCTCCAGCGCCGAGCACCCACGCCACCGTGTCCATTGCCGTCGCTCCGTCGACGTCGAACCAGCGACCGACCAGTTCAGGGGGGCGCGGACCCGCGTGAAACCATCGACTGTTGGGCGCACAGCCCACGACCAGCAGCGCAAGAGCCACGCCAACCCGCCCGCCTACACTTTTCATTGGGCCTCCCGTGAAGTGGTGATTCCAGACCCAAAACCGGATCTCAGATAAGACGGCGAGTTTCGTTGCCTGACATTCGCCGCGAGCTCCGCCTGCGGTCGGTCCCGGCGAGCGCCATGCAGCCCGGCCTGCTGTCCGTTTCGCGTGCTCGGGGACCTCGGCGCGGGGGCCCTGCCATCACGATGGGGGCTGTCATCCAAGGTCTCGCGCCGTCCTCACGTCACCCGCGGAGCATTCTGAGCCCGCTCGCGATGACCATGAACTCACTGAGCTCATGTCCAATGACGGCGACCGGGAGTGTGAAGCGACCGAGCAGGGCACCGACGACCAAGACGCCGATGACGGCCACGGAGAGCGCCACGTTCTGACGGATGACGCGCGCATTGCGCCTCGCGAGGCGGAGCGCATACACGAGCTTCTCGAGATCATCCGCCATGAGTGCCACATCCGCCGTCTCAAGGGCCACGTCGGTCCCAGCCGCCCCCATCGCGATCCCGACACTCGCCTCCGCGAGCGCCGGCGCGTCGTTCACGCCGTCACCGACCATCGCGACGTGCCCACTCTGGCGAGTCAGTTCGCGCACGCGAAGCGCCTTGTCCTCCGGCGCGAGGTCCGCGTACACCTCGTCGATGCCGATCTGGCGCGCGATCGCCGCAGCCGTGCGTGCGTTGTCACCACTCAGCATGACCACCCGCTCGACGCCCGCGGCGCGTAGGGCACCAATGGCGGCCTTGGCATTGCGCCGTACGGTGTCCTGAATCGCGATGAGCCCGAGGAGTCCCGCGTGATCTCCGATGCCAACGACGCTCTTGCCGTCTTCCTGCAATCGCTGGATGTCCGCGGCGACTGCGGTAAGGTCGAGTTGGAGCCGCGTCTCGAACAACGCCGGACTGCCGACGAAGAGTGTGCGTCCGGCGAGCGGGCCGGAGGTGATCGTGCCGCGTGCACCCGCGCCCGTCAACGACAGGAAGTCGGTGGCCTCGCCGGGCGCTATGCCCTCACGATCCGCGTTGCGCCTGATGGCCTGAGCCAGGGGATGCTGGCTTCGGTGTTCGATCGTGGCTGCCGCGCCGAGAAGTTCGTGGCGCGACGCCCCGCCGAGCACGATAACGTCGGTGACGTCGGGACGGCCACGCGTAATCGTTCCTGTCTTGTCGAGCGCGACGACCCGCACGTTCGCGAGCGCTTCGACGTAGACGCCGCCTTTGATCAGGACGCCGTGCCGTGCGCCCGTTCCGAGCGTGGCGACGAGCGTGATCGGAATGGAAATGACGAGCGCACAGGGTGCGGCGGCGACGATGAACACGGTGGCGCGCGTCAGCCACTCGTGCCATTCACCCCCCGCGAGCAGGGGCGGCACGAGCGCGAGAAGCACGCCTGCCAAGAGCACGGCTGGACTGTACCATGCGCCGAAGCGCTCGATGAAGCGCTGGCTGTTCCCTTTCCGCTCCTGCGCCTCCTCCACTAGATGGATGATGCGAGCGATCGTATTCTCACCGACGGCGCGCGTCGCGCGCACCTCCAGGACACCCTCGCCGTTGATGCTCCCCGCGAAGACCGTGTCGCCGGGCCGCTTCTCCACGGGCGCGCTCTCCCCCGTCACGGGCGCTTGGTTGACGCTCGAACCGCCGCGGTCGACCTCACCGTCGGTCGCCACAGCCTGGCCGGGTTTGACGATGAAAATGTCCCCGGCGACCAGCTCCTCGACCGCGAGTTCGACTTCATTCGGTTCGCCGTTCACCGTCCGTCGAACGAGTGCGACCTTCGGCGCGAGGTCCATCAAGGCCGTGATCGCGGAGCGAGTCTTCTGCTCGGTATAGCCCTCCGCCGCCTCCGACATCGAGTAGAGGAAGGCGAGCATGGCCCCCTCGCCGGGCGCCCCGAGGAGCGTGGCGACCACGGCCGCGACGGTCATGAGGAGCTCGATGCCGACCGACCGCTCGTGCACAAGACTCACGAGGGCCTCCCGCGCAAAGGAGTACGCACCGACCACGAGCGCCCCGAGGTAGAACCACGCCGCGAGCCCGAACGCCAGTCCGGTGAAGGGGCCAAGGACGGTACGTTCGCCACCCCCGACGCCGAAGCGATGGAGAAGCCAGCCGGTCAGGAGGAGGAGCCCCGAAACCGTCGACGCAATGATCTTGGGATTCTTCCATGGGAGGGGTACCGCAGGCATCGACGAGCCCGCCTGTGTGGGGAAGCCGAGCTCGCGCAGCCTCGCGCGCACACGGTCCGCGGCGCCCGCCTCGACGCCCAAACGTACTACCACCTTCGCCGCTTTCGGATACACGGTCACGCCGCGGAGCCCGGGCATGCCCTTGAGTCCGCGTTCGATTTTCGTCGCATCGCTCGCACAGTCCAGATTGGAGACACGGAGTTCCAGCTGGGTCGTGCCGAGCTCCCGTGGCGCCGAAGTGTGGGCGCGAAACACCGGCGGGCGATCGTCTTCAGCCGGCGGGCCAGTCATAGGTGGCGCAGCAGACGGCGTGACTGGTCCGCTGGGACGCGGGTGCGGCCGTGTCGCGCGTGGCTTGCGATGTTCATACGGCGCTCGCCCCTTCCTCGAAGGTGCGTATGCGGACGACGCGTTCGGTTTTCACGACGAAGATCTTTCCGTCGCCGCGGCGACCGGTGTGCGCGGCCTGTGCGATGACGCGGACGACCTCATCCGCCGCCGCCCCCGTCGCTACCGCGATTTCGAGCTTCACCTTTGGAGTAAAGTCCACGACCGCGCTGTCGACGGCGGGTTCGCGCCTTACCGCTGGCGTGGGTGCGGGCATCTGCATGGGACGCGCGCCGATCGCGATGTCGCGTACGTCGTCCCCCGTTTCACCGCGCACCATGCCGTGCCCGAAGCCTCGACAGTCACTCACGGTGATGCCGCAGAAGTTCGGGACCGCCTCGACCGCGCGCCTGACCGCGTCCAGTTTGAATGGCTGAACAATCGCGACGATCATCCAGAGATCACTCGTTGCCTCGTTCGTCGGACGAGCATCACCCGTACCATCAGCTTGCGTCATGCTTCACGCTCCGCGTGCGCAGGTGAGCAGCCCTCGGCACCGACAACGGCTGCGCGTCGGACCGGACGGGGCTCAGTATTCAACTGTCTCCCCCTCAAACCAGCCGTACAGTGTCGGCAGCAGCAGTAGCGTGAGCGCCGTCGACGAGAGCAACCCACCGACGACCACCGCCGCAAGCGGGCGCTGCACCTCGGAGCCGGCACCCGTGGAAAAGAGCAACGGTAGCAATCCGAGAATGGCAACGGTGGCCGTCATGAGGACTGGACGCAGTCGGAGCACCGTGCCCTCGTACACCGCGTCGTACACGGTCCTTCCTTCACGTCGAAGCGCGTTGATGTAACTGACCATCACGACGCCGTTCAGCACCGCAACACCAAACAGTGCGATGAAGCCCACCGAGGCGGGAACCGACAGATACTGCCGCGAGACGAACAGCCCGAGAATGCCGCCGATGAGCGCGAACGGGACGTTGAGGATGATGAGGCCCGCCTGTTTCAGTGAACCAAAACTCGAGAACAGCAGCAGGTAGATCAGCATGATGGTGATCGGGATGATGACCATCAGCCGCTTCATGGCCCGCTGCTGATTCTCGAACTGCCCGCCCCACGTCAGGGTATAGCCCGGGGGGAGATGCACCGCAGCCGCCACTTGGCGTTGTGCGTCAGCGACGAAGCCACCCAAGTCGCGCCCCCTTACATTGAGCGAGATCACGATGCGCCGCTGGCCGTTGTCATGGCTGATCTGTTTCGGGCCCGTCACGACCCGAATGTCGGCGACTTCCGAGAGTGGCACGCTCGCCGTTCCCGTCCGCGTCGGGATGATCAGCCCCCGGAGGGCCTCGATGTCTTGGCGATACGCGTCCTGCAGCCGCACGGTGATGTCGAAGCGGCGTACGCCCACGAACACCTGCCCGGCCGCGTCACCGCCAAACGCGGTCTGGACGACGGTCTGCACGTCGTCCACGTTGAGCCCATACCGCGCGATCGCGGCTCGGTCGATCGTGATTTGCAGTTGGGGTTGGCCGGCCACCTGCTCGATCTGCAGATCGGTCGCGCCGGGCACGCGGGCAACCACGTCCTGGATTCGCTTGGATGTCTCGACGAGTGTGCCGAGATCCTCCCCGAACAGCGTGATCGCGAGTTGCGCACGGACGCCGCTAATGAGCTCATCGACGCGCATCGCAATCGGCTGCGTGAAGCTGAACGCGACGCCAGGGAGCGTGCCGAGGGCGTGCTCCATCGCTTCGACGAGCTCTGGCTTGCTGCGACCGGACGTCCACTCTCGCTTCGGCTTGAGCGTGACGAGCACCATGCCGCTGTTGACGGGATCGGGATCACCGCCGGCCTCGGCGCGACCACTGGTCGAGACGATATCCTCGACCTCCGGAAAGTCTCGCCGGAGAATGCGTTCCATGGCTTGGGTCGTTCGCACGGTCTCATCGAGTCCGGCGGAGGGTGCGAGCGTCGGCCGAATCATGATCGATCCTTCTTCCAGCACGGGGACGAACTCCGTGCCGAGGAATGGCACGAGTGCGAGACTCAGGCCGAGCGCGACCAGCGCGCTGTACAAGACCATCTTCCGATTCGCCAGCGACCAGCGCAGCGCCGGCAGATACGGACGTTTGAGCACACGCATGACCCACGTGTCATCCTCCGTACCGCCCTTGAGGACGTAGGAACACAGCACCGGGATCACAGTGATTGAGACCAGGAGAGACCCGAGCATCGCGAACGAGATCGCGAAGGCCATTGGCCTGAACAACTTCCCCTCAACGCCCTGCAGCGTGAACAGCGGCAGGAAGACCAGAATAATGATGGCGATGGCAAACACGATCGGCCGTCCGACCTCCTTGGCCGACCGGACAACGATGTGCATCGTGGATTCGTGATACCGCACTGGGGCCGCGTCGCTCGCCGACGGTGGCGCGGCCGATGCCGCCGGAGCCGCAGGCGCGTCCGCCGTGGCGACGTCCGCGTATGCCTGCGCGTGTTTCGCTTCCGACAGGTGGCGGTAGACGTTTTCCACCATGACCACCCCACCATCCACCATCATGCCGACGCCAATCGACAGCCCGCCCAAGCTCATCAGGTTCGCCGACAGGTCGAACCATTTCATGAGGATGAAGGCGAGCAGCAGCGACAGTGGCAGCATCGCGGTGACAACGAGGGCGCTGCGGACGTTCCCCAGGAAGAGAAACAGGACGACGATGATGAGGACGGCCCCCTCGAGCAGCGCCTCCCGCACCGTCCCCACCGCGTGCTCCACGAGTTCGGACTGGTCGTAATGCGGGATCACCCTAACGCCGGAGGGGAGCAACGTGTTGACCAGCGCGACCTTCTCCTTGACCGCCGCGATGACCTGCGACGTGTTCTCATAGATGCGCTTCAACACGATGCCGGTGACGACTTCCCCGGTGCCGTTCATGGTTACCGCGCCGCGCCGGACTTCCGCCCCAAAGGCCACGGTCGCGATGTTGCGCACGTACACGGGCGAGCCGGCGCGCTGCGTAACGATGATGTTCCGGAGATCCTCGAGATTCTCCGCGAGGCCGATCCCGCGGATAAGATATTCCTCGGCCCCGCGCACGACGAAGCCGCCGCCAATGTTGCGATTGTTGGCACCCAGCGCCTCGCGGACCTCGGCAAGCCGAACACCGTACTGCCGGAGCGCACGCGGATCGACTTGCACTTGATATTGTTTGACATCGCCGCCGATGGAAATCACGTCGGCAACCCCGGGCACGGTGCGCAGATTGTACTTCACCACCCAATCCTGGAGGGCGCGAAGTTCCATCAGACTCTTGCCGGGGCCGCGCACGGTGTACTGGTAGATCTGCCCCAGTCCAGTGGTGATCGGTCCGAGACGAGGCTCGCCGAGCCCGGGTGGAATTTGCTCCTTCGCCTCCTGGAGCTTTTCCAGCATCAGCTGTCGGGCGAAGTAAATGTCGACGTCATCGTGAAAGTACACCGACACCTGAGATAACCCGAAGGTCGAGAGCGACTTCGTGTGCGAGATTCCCGGCATTCCGTTCATCGCGACTTCGACCGGATACGTCACCAGCTTCTCAACCTCCTCCGGCGCGAGTCCTGGCGTCACCGTGATGACCTGGACCAGCACCGGCGAGACGTCCGGAAAGGCGTCGATTGGGAGCCGCGCCAGCGCGACGGCACCGCCACCGAGGACGGCAACGGCGAACAGGGCGACCAGGGCCCGGTTCTTGAGCGCGTATTCGAGGATGCGGTCGATCATGCGCTAGCGATCACGGTGTGGTACGCGGCCGGGTGTTCGCGCTGCCACGCACCGCGCGACGAATGCCGGTGCCATTGGCCGATCGCCGTGCGGTGCGCGGACATGCGCTACGAGGTCATTCGACATCTTTGAAGCTGCCCTTGAGAAGTTCGGACTTCAATTGAAAGGCACCCTTGACCACGACGCGGTCACCGACGCGAAGCCCGGATGCGATGGTGACCATGCCGCCATTGGGCGGCCCCATCACGGTGACAGGCCGCGCGACAAACTGTCCGGGCGCACGTCCGGGAACGAACACCATCGCCTGGCCCGCGACGTCCTGCACGGCGACATCGGGCACGACCGCACCCGCTGGGCGTTGCCGGATCTCGCCCGCACCCTCTGCGGTCTCGAGACGGACCGACGCGAACATGCCGGGACGGAGTCGGCGCCCCGCGTTCGACAACTCGACGCGAACCTTGACGGTGCGCGTGGTGGTGTCGACGATCTCTCCCGCGTACGTGACGCGGCCACGGAACACCTCGCCGGGCAACGCGCGCGGTGAGACGACCGCTACGGTGCCGCGGTGTACGCGGTCGGCGTCGCCCTCGTAGACATCGACCACGATCCACACGCGCGACAGGTCGGCGATCGTGAAGAGCGTCGTCGTGGGTCCGACGACCTGTCCGGGCATGCCATTGCGTTCCACCACGATGCCGTTGATGGGCGACGTCAGCCCGTAGATTCCACCCTGGCCGTCGCGCGCGCCGAGTCCACTGAGGCGGGCGGCCACGCCCGTGTACTCCGCACGCGTCGTCCGGTAGGCCGCTTCCGCTTCCAAGAGTTCCTTCTGCGAAGAGACCGATTGTTCGAAGAGCCGCTTCTCTCGCTCATAGTTCTTTTGCGTCATGTCGACATTCGCTCGGGCGCGCTCGAGTTCCCCGCGCGTCTGCCCGACGTCGGAGCTCTCGAGGATCGCCAGCACGCTCCCCACGCTAACGTGCTGTCCGAGGTCCGTACGGATCTCAACGACACGGCCGTCGGCGCGGGGCGCGACCACTGAGGCGTGGTTTGCGTCGTACGCGATGGTCCCGTTCGCGGTGAGTCCCGTGGTACCTACGGCGCCCGCCGTCGCCAACTCGACGCCTGCATTCCGCAGCGACACCGAGTCAAGGGTGACCATACTGTCGGCAGCCGTTCCCCGCCGTTCGGCACCGGACGTCCTGCCCGACGCCAACGCCACACCGCCAGACGTCGCGGACGTGGACATGTCGCCGCGGCGACTGATCGCCCAGACTCCGACAAGGATGGCCAGCAGCCCCAGAACAAGCAGGATCGATCGACGGCGCGGGGCGGCGCGCCAGTGCGGCTGCGCGAGCGCGGGGCGTTCCTGCGGGGCCTTCTCCGTATCGAGCATCACATGACCGTGTGGAAGACGAGGCGCGGTAACCGATACTGCGCCGATGATGTGCGGGTCTCGCGTCGGGCCGTGCCAACGAACCTGGCAACGAATCCAGTCCACCTAGATTCGGGCCCTACCGTCCGGCGGGTGCGAGCCGTTTCGTCGCCTCCTCGCCTTCTCGCGTCGAGGAGAGCGCTGCGGAGGTAAGTGCCGGCGCGACCACCTCACCCGTTGCTTCAACAAGGCCGGCGAGCGCTTCACGCGCAGCGAGCCATGCCTGCCCGTATTCGAGTTCCGCGTCTATGACCTGGTTGCGAATGAGCAACAAGACCGGAATGCCGACCTTCCCCTCGCGAAAGGCGACTTCAAGGAGACGCCGGTTCTCGCGAGCCGGTGCGAGTACCGTCGTCTCAAACACCGTCACTTCGGCCGTCGCGGTCGCATATGCCGCGACCGCCGCCGCGACGCTCGCCCGCACGCCCACGACAATCGCCGCGCGCTCGAGTTCCGCCTGGTCCGCCTCTGCTTGCCGAGCCTCGACCTCGCCTTGATTTCGATTGAACACCGGTACCGTGAGTCCGACGCCAGGGCGGAGTGCGCGATGTCCGGTGTTCTCCAAGCGCTCCGAGGCGACGCGAAACGCTAAATTAGGAAAGGCTTCCCGGCGAGCGACGGTAGCGAGCCCGCGCGACTGCGCCGCGGCGGCGGCGCGCTCCCGCAGGTCGGGCCGGCGCCGCAGCGCGACGACGGTGAGGGAATCCACATTCAACGAGTCGATCGCGCGCGCGCGCGTGATGGAGGTTTCGGAGTCACGCGGCACGTGCAGGACAGGCGCACGGGCGGAATCCGTGGGCGGTACGGCCGCCGGCGCGGCGGCCAGAGCAATCAACGACACCACCGCGCGGTCGGGTGCGAGCCCAAGCAACCGTCGCAACTGCTGCGCGGTTTGGTCGCGCTCACGTTCGGCACGCAACGCTCGGGCCTCCGACCGACCGGACTCCACGATCGCAAGATTGTATTCGAGCGGACTGATCCGCCCCACCGCGAGCTGGCGCGCCGCGACATCAAGCAGTCGGCGATTGAGCGCCAGCACCTCTGTGGTAAGTTGCACACGCTGTGTCGCGACCGCGTAACGGTAAAAGGTGCGGTCCACCTCGCCGATGGTGAGGCGAACCACGTTCAGCACGCTCGCCGTCGCGCGCTCGACCCCGGCGAGCGCGGCGCTATGTCGCGCGCCCCGTTGGCCCGCGATCTCGATTTCCTGGGTGAGCCCGAGTTCGGTGCCGATCCCGCCGGTGAGCACATCCAACGAGGGATTGGAACGCAGCGGCACACTCGCCTGACGGACACCGCCTCGCGCGATCGCGATGAGGAGACGAGCCGCCCGCAGATCCGGGTTCACGCGCAGCGCCCTCAGGCGTGCCGCCTCGAGCGTCAGACGAAGGGTATCGTCTGTCGTCGATGAGCGCGTCCCGTCTGGCCGCCTCAAGGTGTCGTGCTGGTGCGCGCGCGACGCGCGACCGCGCGGCCTGCCGAAGACTGTCTCCGCGTAGACCGCGCTTGGAGGCATGACCTGCAGCAGAAGCACCAAGGCGGCCACGTGCCGCGTCCGCCGGGAGCCCACGGGGAACCTCATCACCACGGGGCCATGCGTGCATCGCCTCGCCTGCTGGGTGTGCTGCCTTGGTTTTCCCAACCAGATACCTTGTATAAGTGAATAGCTCTTCATACATTCATTTGCAACAGTACTTGCGCAAGCGTGCGGACGCAAGGGTGTGCTTGCCGCGAGCCGGTGGTGGGTCTTTCGATCGCCGGTACGCTCGAATCCCGCGCGACGTCGTTTGACTTCGCTCATCCTTCTATCATGTCTCCCCTCATGTCGCCTCGCCTTCGTACGGCCACTGCTCCGCCGTCAGCCCATTCGCGATTCGACGCGTGCCAAGTGGACGTGGTGCATTTAGACGCAGTGCGGAGCGCCCGCGCTGCGCTGCCGACGACCGACGACCTGGAGCGAGTGGCAGGCGTGATCGCGCTGTTGTCCAACCCCACCCGCCTGCGCATGTTGTTCGCGCTTCAGTCGGCGCGCGCCTCGCCGCACACCGAGCTGTGCGTCTGTGATCTTGCCGTCGTCGCCGGTGCCACCAAGTCGTTGACGAGTCACCAACTGCGACTCCTGCGCGCCGCGGGGCTCGTGCGCCCTCGGCGCTCGGGCCGATTGATCTATTACCGTCTCGCCGACGGCGAATTGCTCCCGCTCCTGCGCATTCTCGCGTCGCTCGCGAAGCCGCAGCCCGCCGCGACTCCAGCTCGGCGCCACTCCTCCGCATGAGCTCCTCCCAGGACGGACCAAGGTCCATCGTGCAGCGCTCCCATCGACGCGCCACCGGCACCCGAGGGAGCGGCAGAGTACCGATGCGAAACGGGCGTCATCCGCCCTGCACCGTCGGCGATCACGGAGGCGGAATCCGCGTGTCGGTGATCGCGCATTCCGGTTCGGCGTCTGCCGCGTGGGAGTGCCGGACAGCCGAGCCGTCGCGGGGACACGCGCCATCGCCAATAGGAACGCGTCCGCGAACCCTCGGGCGCACCCGCGATCGCTGCTGCGCGTTCGTGCCCGCTGCGGAAGGGGGCGTCATGACGGTGCGCGACCGATCGTCGCTAGGCGCCGCGTCAATACCGCACCGGAAGCCACTACGGCACGCTCGCGCTTATCGACACCTGGCCCATCGAGCGAGGTCGCGGACGTGCGCGCCGAGGCGCGGGGGCAGTCGGATGACACGAGGCGTCGGCCCATGATCCCCTTCGTGACGCAGCCAAGCATCCGACTTGGGCCCGTGCATCTCTACGCGTTCGGCGTGATCGTCGCGAGTGCAGTCATGGTGGGACTCGGGCTCGTCCGGCGCCGCGTGCGCCGCTTCCGGCTCGATCCAGCCATCGGCGAAGGTTTTGCGTGGTACGCCCTCGTCGGTGGATTTCTCGGCGCACATATCTTCTCGGTGCTGCTCTACTTCCCGGAGAAAGTCGCCCAACATCCGCTGGTTCTCCTGAAGCTCTGGGAGGACATTAGTTCCTTCGGCGGCATGCTCGGGGCGCTCGTCGGTATCGGCATCTATTTCTGGTACAAGGCGCCGGGACTCGATCCACACTTGCACCGCGCGTACGTGGACGTCGCCGCGTATGCGTTCGCGTTCTCCCTCGCCATTGGGCGCGCCGCCTGTAGTCTTGCCCACGATCACCCTGGCACGCTCACGCGCTTCCCGCTCGCGGTCAGCCTCCAATCCGCGTCCGCCCGCGCATACATCGCCCAAGTGTATAGCGACGCGGGCCGCCTGGCGACGTTGCCGCCGCTCGGGACGCTCGCCTCCCTTGGCTTTCACGATCTTGGCTGGTACGAGTTTCTGTATCTCAGCGTCATCGTCGCACCGAGCATGCTCCTGCTGGATCGCTGGTTCGCGCGGCGTCATGGATACGGGACCCCGTCGACCGGGCTCTTCCTCGCGGCGTTCGTGCTGTTGTATATGCCGGCGCGCTTCGCGCTCGATTTCCTTCGTATCGTCGACGTTCGATATGCAGGGCTCACGCCGGGGCAATGGACGGCCGGCGCGGCGCTGATCGGCTTTGCCATGACGGCGATGATGAGACGAACACGGTCGCAACGGTATCGCTCACCGTCGGTGCCGAGTCATCCCTGAACATATGACGATCACTGCCACGATCTCTCGGGTATTGTCACCTGCATGACGCTCCGATGCGCCCGTCTGTGAGCGGGGGCGTGGCGGGACGACGCCCTCCCGCATCGCCCCGTCGCGCACTCATGGTATCTTTTCAGGTTCCGCTGGCCGGAATCGTTGTGTTGGACATCGTCACCAAGTATGTCGCACACGTCACGCTCCGGCTCGAACACATACCGCACCAGGTCGTCGGAAACATCGTCCGCTGGACGTTGCTCTACAATCCTGGTGCGGCGTTCGGCCTCAGTCTCGGCCCGCAATCACGGTGGCTTCTCCTCGGCATCACCGGCCTCATGCTTGGCATCCTGTGGCGTCTGTACCGCGCCACGCCCGCGGATCGCTGGATTCGCGCGATCGCGCTCGGGCTGGTTGCCGGTGGCGCTCTTGGCAACCTCCTCACCCGGATCTGGTCGCCGCGCGGCGTCGTTGATTTTATCGACGTTGGCATCGGCACGTCACGATGGCCCGCATTCAATGTCGCGGACATTGGCGTCACGACGGGCGCGCTCTTGCTCGCGCTTGTTTTTCAGCGAGAGGAGGCGAGTGCGCACACGGATGGGAACGCAACGCTCGCATAGAGCGAACGCGCCGTTCACAGGGTTGACACCTGCCTCAAGAACAGAGTACGGTTGGTACGCCAATCGCCTGCGGGGAATGCGGTGCCGGTGAGAACAGCAGTTTTTCCAACGCGCGTCGTGGCCTCAGATCAGGGGGCCCCCCTTCGGTCAGATCGAATCACGTCGCGCAACACGACAGCTTTGACACGTCCTTGTCGAACGTCTGCGCCGCGAGCTTGATGCCCTCGGAAAGCGTCAGGTACGGATGGAACATCGACGTCAGGTCCTCGATGGTCAGTCCAAACCTGATGGCAAGCGCCACTTCCGTGATCATCTCGCCCGCTTCTGCCGCGAGAACGTGCCCGCCGATGATCTTTCGCGTTGCGGCATCGGCCACGAGTTGCACGAAGCCGCGCGTATCACGCGCAGCGAGTGACCGTGGAACGTGTTCGAGCGGGAGCTTCGATACCAGCGGTTCGATCCCTGCCTGGCGGGCCTGATCTGCCGTGAACCCGACCGACGCGACACCGGGGTCGGTGAACGTCACCTTCGGTACCACCGACAGATCGTACTTCCGGGCGTTTCCGATCAGCGCGTTTTCCGCGGCGAGTGCCCCACCGTACGCGGCGACATACACGAACATCGGATCGCCGATCACGTCGCCGGCGGCGTAGATGTCCGGGTTCGCGGTCTGCAGGAACGCGTTCACGACGATCTCGCCGCGTCTGCCGAGTTTCACGCCGGCCGCCTCGAGTCCGAACCCCGCTGTGTTCGCGCGGCGACCGGTGGCGACGAGCAACTGCTCGGCATCCCCGTGGCGTACTGTTTCGCCGTCCTTGAATGACACGCGATAGTGGCCGTCGCTCCGGGCCACGGACACAATCTTGACGCCGGCGTGTACGGTGAGTCCTTCCGCACGCAGGTAGTCGCCGAGCGCGTCGCCGACGTCCGGATCCTCCGCCGGCACGACGCGGGGCGCCGCTTCCAGCACGGTTATCTGAACGCCGAGCCGGCAAAACATCTGTGCAAGTTCGAGCCCCACAGCACTGGCGCCGATCACGAGCATCGACGCAGGCAGTTTCTCGAGCGCCATCGCCGTGACATTGTCGAGATACCCGGCGGCGGCGAGTCCGGGAATCGGTGGCGCCCACGCTGACGCGCCGGTCGTCACGACGATCTTTCGGGCGGTGATCGTCGTGCCGTCTGCGAGGCGCACCGCCCGGCCGCCGGTGAACTCGGCGCGTTGCTCGATGAGCGTGATCGCCTCGTAGGAACGGAGTACGCCCCAATACTTGGCGTCGCGAAGCTCGGTCACGAGGGCATCTTTCGCTGCCCGCACCGTTGGCCAGTCCGGCCGGCCGTCTGTCACCGCAATGCCGTCGAAGCCGTGATGGACCCGGCGATGCTGGGCCTCTGCGGCGCGGATCAACGTCTTTGACGGTACGCATCCGACGTTCACACACGTGCCGCCAAGGGTACCCCCCTCGGCCATCGCGACGCGGAACCCGAGTTCGGCTCCCTTGATGGCGGCGCTGAAGCCGGCCGACCCGCCGCCGACGATCAGAAGGTCGTAGTCGTGTGCGTCGCCCACGCGCGGACCAGCCAAGTCCGAACTGCCCGCGACGACCGTCGGGCCGGTGGGCGCCGGCTGCTCCACGCGCACACGCGCCGTGTACCCCGCTTTGGCGACTGCCCTCTCGATTCGCGCGGCCGACGCGTCACCCGTCGCCGAGATTCGCGCGGAGGCATGCTTGTGACTCACCGCCTCGACCTTCACGACGCCCGGAACGGCCGCCAGCGCCTTGGCCACCGTTCGCTCGCAATGATCGCACGTCATCCCGCGCACTTCGATGTCGAACTCCCGAATTCCGGTCATCGAGCCCTCACGTTCCGCGCGTCTTGCGTCGAACCGTTCCACTGTCGGCGAGCACCGTCGCCACATATCCGGTCATTCGCTTCAGTTCGCTGGCGATTCGCGCGGGTGTCGCGCGCCGTGGATCGTAACGCACGACGCCGAGGCTGTCGTCGATCGTCACCTTGGCACTGTACACGCCCGGCACCTTGCTCAATGCCACGCGCGCCGTGACCGGGCAGGTCGCGCAGAACATGCCGGAGATGTGAAACCGCGCGGAGGCCGTGTCGGCTGCCTGTCCCTGCTGCAATACGCCCGCCGCCACGCCTGCCGTGGCGCTCCCCGCCGTGACATTGGCCGCCGCACCGGGCACGCATATCGGGCAAACCACGCTTGTCCCGGCGAGGACAGCGCCGAGCGCGATGACCGTTTTCAGAGATCCCAACATGGCACGACTCCTAGTTGATGATGAACGGGGACCACCACTGGAAGGTCAGCAATGGAATTGCCAGAATCGTCGCGGCCCACAGCGAGCGCCGCATCCAGCGCATCGCTCGCGGTGACGCGCAGAGCGATCCCGGCGTGCAGGCCGCGCGCTCTTCCCGCCGCAGGACGAAGAAGCCCGCGCCAAGCGAGAGTACGGTTGCTGCGACGAAGTACGGCCGCAACGGCTCGAACGTGGCTGCGAGCCCGGCACCGCTCACGCCAAGCGCAACCGCCACGAGCGGGCCCGCGCAGCACAGCGTTGAGGCGACCGCGGCCACAATGCCGCCGCCGGCCGCGAACATCGTCTTGCTAGATCCTGATGGCATCGTCTTCCAGCGCCTCGAGTATGGGACATTCGTCGGTCGCGCGTCGCGAGGCGCAACTGGCTGCCAGGCGTTCGAGCGTCCGTTTGATGCGACGGAGGTCGCGAATCCGTCGCGCGACGAGTTCGATCTTCTCCCGAGCCTTCGCTTCAACACGCCCGCACTCGGAATGGTTTCGTACGCGCAGGGCGAGCAACTCCTTGATCTCCTTCAGTGAGAACCCGAGGTCTTGCGCGTGCCGAATGAAGCGCAGGCGCGTGACGGCGTCGTCGCCGAACTGGCGATACCCCGCCTCGGTACGGTTCGCGGCGGCCACGAGGCCTCGGCGTTCGTAATACCGGATCGTCTGAACGTTTACCTCGGCCGCGTCGGCGACCTGTCCGATTGTCAGTGTCATGCGTGAGCCCCTCCGAGCGTCGCACCTGTACGCTAAACTCTATACTATGGTATAGAGTCAAGCCCCAACATAGAACGTCTGCGCGTTGGTGGCGCGCCCGGCGCGGCCGGATCGACGTCGTGAGCGAGATCTAGCCGTGGGTCTGACCTGCGCGATGCATCCACCATCGCCGGAATGCCACCACGCACCAGATGGCCTCGACACTCGCGAAGGGCCACGACCGGATCAGCACCGCATACACGGATGCCGCGGCGCACGCCGCGGCGAACGCGAGGACGTAGCCGGTCGAGCGCCGTTCGAGCGCATACGTAACGACCATCGCGCTGACCGCGACCAGGCCGAACAGTTCGATTACCACGAATCACGACCCATCATTTCAGGGAGTACGATCCTCATGAAAGCGACGATGCGGTTTGTCGGGTGCGCGATGGCGCTTGCGCTCGTGCCGGCGGTGGCCGGCGCGCAGGCGAAACCACCGGAGACGACGCCGCCGGAAAAGCCCGCGATGCAGCACGACATGAGCAAGATGGGGAAGGACACCGCGGTGAAGCAGGAGATGGCCGGGATGGCGATGGGCTGTGGCATGAAGCACAAGATGTGGATGATGGGCAAGGACAGCATGATGAACCACGAGACGATGAGTGCGGGCTGGAAGGAGTTCGGCGTCTTTCAGAAGGCATTCATGGAGACCTGGTATCTTGCGGAGAAAGCGAACTTCAAGTCGGCGCGCGAGAGATCTGCGGAGCTGGTGAAAGCCGCCGAGGCGTGGGCGGAGTCGAAGGGCCCCGCCACGTGCGACAACGCCTCGTCGCTTACGGAGATCCCGGTGATCGTGGCGGACGTGAAGGCGTTCGGCGACGTGGTGCAGAACAGGGGGACCGACGATGCGGTGAAGGCTGCGCTGATGAAGACGCACGACAGCTTCGAGAAGGTCGCAATGCCCTGCAGGATGGAGGGGATGGAGGGGATGAGAGGGATGGAATGCATGAAGGGGATGAAGGGCATGCCCGCGCCAAAGAAGCCGTAGCAGCGTACGGTGGCTTGACGCTCTTATTAACTCGGCCACTATATAGTTGATATTTTCGAGGAAGGGTGGTCTCTTCAGATATGCCCCCGGTTGCCGTCCTCGATGCCCGCCGTCTGCCCGCCGCCGCGCAAGAGGAGAAGCGACGCACGGCGATGCGGTTGCGCGAAGAGGACCACACGTTCGCCGAGATCGGTGCGCTCCTCGACGTGCACTGGGCGACGGTGCACGGCTCGTGGCAGCGGTACGAGGCGGGCGGGCTCGAGGCGTTGGTCGCGCGGCGGCGCGGACGGCGCGTTGGCACGCAGTGCACGTTGACGGCCGCCCAAGAGCGCACGATCCAGCGTCTCGTCGTGGACAAGACCCCGGATCAGTTGCGGATGCCGTTTGCGCTCTGGACGCGCGCGGCGATCGGCACGCTGATTCACCAGCGCTACGGGATTCGGATGCCCGTGCGCACGATCGGCCACTATCTGAAACGTTGGGGCTTTACGCCGCAGAAGCCGCTCAAGCGCGCGTATGAACAGCGGCCCGCCGAGATTCAACGCTGGCTCGACCACGACTATCCCGCGATCGCGGCGCGCGCCAAGCGCGGGGGCGCCGAGATCCATTGGGGCGACGAAACGAGTCTCAGCACGAGTGATCCACGCGGTCGTGGCTTCGCGCCGCGCGGACGCACGCCGGTGCTCGAGGTCGTGTCGCGACGGAAGTCCGTGAGCTTTCTCTCGACCGTGACCAATCAGGGGCTCGTCCGCTTCATGGTGCTCGACGGGCCGCTCTCCGCACCGATGCTCATGCAGTTTCTGCGCCGCCTGATCCGCAGCACCGACCACAAAGTGTTTCTGATCCTCGACAATCTGAACGTGCACAAGGCGGCGAAGGTCCGCGCTTGGGTCGACGCGCATGCGCACGAGATCGCGGTGTTCTATCTGCCCGCATACGCGTCCGAGCTGCATCCCGATGAGTATCTCCACGGTGACCTCACGTTGGGTGTCGCCACGAAGGGGCCCGCGCGCACGAAGCCCGACTTGGCGAAGGCCGCCCGCTCACACCTGCGGATACTCCAGCATCGCCCCGCCCGCGTGCGCCACTTCTTTCATCATCCCCGCATCAGCTACGCGGCGTGATATCGTCTATTTGATGGCCAGAGCTAGAGCTCAGCAGCGTGGCCGGCGCCCGCAGTTGTGGTTCACGCGCAGGGCCGGCCGGCATACGCCGGCTTGCCCCACGGGAGCGCCGTCGGCAGGGCCGGCGACTGAGTGCGGGCGGTCGCTCGCGGTAACGGTCCGGCCGAACCGTGGACTGCAGTGGCAGTGACTCTCACCGTGGGACGGCGACACCGGCGGAGTATCCGGCGTGGTTGGCCCTCGGTCCAGTGCGCGGAGGCGAGGATACCGATGCCGTCGTGCTCGCACCACGTGCCCGCGACGGTCTCGGTGCAGCCGACGAAAAAGGCAGCGAGGAGGAGCGTCCCGACCAACCGCTGCAGCCGCGTGCGCGACCGGGCAGTCGGGGAGCCGGCGCGCTCGCCGCGCCGGCGGCGTTGCGCATGTTCCACCGGGGGTGGAGGGGTTCGAGTAGCGCGCGGCTCCGCATCGGAAGCAACTATAGCCGGTCAGAACGGATGCGAGCAGTGGGCGCCGACGGGCGCTCCGCGCGCCGGCAAGCGAACGCAACAGCGACGTGACCTGACGCCGTGAGGAACCGACCGCGGTCCCGATTGACTGCGATCCCTTGCTCCCCGGACGAGCGGGAGATTAGGTTTTAAACTTGGTTCCAAATGCAGTCTGGCGTCGCGCCCGCAGCGAATACACCGCGTACGACAGCGGTGCGGGCATCGCAACCACCACGAGGCGTGAGCGAGTGATTCATTCGAGGACATGGCGCAGAGTGTATCGCCGAACGGTCGCATTCGTTGCGCTGTTCGGCGTGTTCGCCATGCCCGCGGAGGCGCTGTCGCCCGACGTCCACGACGGCGACGCTGGCCCGACGAACGTGGCCACAGCCATCGTGCCGGGAGCCGCGCCGAGTCACGAGCTCGTGCATCGGTCGGGACCGTCGCTGCCGCACAGCCCGGCGCCGGGGCATTCGACGCACGTGGAGCACTGCGACCACTCGCACGTGCTGAGCCCGACGCCGTTGCCCTCGGTTGCGGCCGACGCGATGCGCCTCGCCGTCACGCGCGGTTCGCCGCTCATTCCCGCCAGCGTTCCGCAGCGCCCCGACCAGCGCCCTCCCATCGCCTGAGTTCGGGCCGAAGCGCGCACCGCCGCGTTTCGTGACACCCACCCGTCGGCGCCGCCCAACAGCCGGCGCCGACGCGGTCCGGCCGCCGTTCGGCGAGTCCCACACAGCAGCGTTCGCGTTCCCGCTATCGCGCGCGCCTCCAGGCACCCATCGGTGATGCCCGCATTGCGATGCGGCGCATCGCATTCATACACGGAGATCGAAGTGCGTTCGTCGGACTTTTCGGATTCCTGTTTCCCTCGTCGACCTGTACGCCACGCGCGACGCGTCATGCGCGCGCGAACGTTTCGGGCCACCTTTGCCCTGCTCGTCGCCGCGGTGCCCTGGTCGGCACCGTGGGCCCAGACGCAATCGCCGCGCCCCACCACCGACACGCTTCGTCTGACGCTGATGCAGGCGAGAGCGCGTGGTTTGGCCGACAATCCCGATCTCGTCGCCATCCGCATGGACACCGCCATCGCGCGCGGCATGCTGCGCCAGGCGGGAACATTTCGGTTCAATCCATCGGCCGACGTGCTCGCGCCCGTCGCCGGACTCACTTCCGAAATCGGTGTGACGCAGGAAGTGGAATTGTTCGGGCAACGCGGTCGCCGCATCGCGGCCGGCCGCGCGTCGCTCGATCGCTCCCGCGCCGGACTCGCGAACAGTGCACGCCTCACGGTCGGCGAGATCGACCGGGTGTTCTTCCGTCTCACCTCGGCGAGCCAGCGGACGATTTTGGCGGACGAGGTCCTGGCACTCAACCAGCGGCTGGCGTCGGTGGCGGAACGACAGCTCGCGGCCGGAGAGATCAGCCGGCTGGACTACAATCTTGCCGTCGTCGAACTCGGCCGTTCGCGCTCCCGCGCGCTGGCAACTCGCCGGGAACGCGAGCAGGTGGAGCTCGACCTCCAGCGCCTGCTCGGTTTGCGCACGCGCGCGCACCTCGTTCCCGACATCGGAATCATGCAGGACGAGGGGATGCCCGACTCCACCGGCGGCGCTGCCCAGGGCGCGCACGCGCACACAGCGCGCGCGGCGCAACTGAGTGCGGATTCGCTGACCAACGTTGCGCTGTCGTTGCGACCGGATCTCGCGGAGCGGGAGGCGGCCATCGAACAGGCTCGCGCCGAGGTGGCGCTGGTGCGTCGCGAAGCGTTGCCCAACCTCCTCCTGCGCGGGGTACTGGAGTCCCGGTCCATCGGCGGACGAGCGGTCCGGCCTGGCGTCGGGCTCACTCTCCCGATCTTCAACCGCAATCGAGGCGTGGCCCAAGCGCGCGATGCCGCCGCCCAGCAGTCCGCGCTCGAGCGCACGAGTCTGGTGATTCGTTTGCGGACGGAGATCGCCGCGGAAGTCGCGGCCTACCGCTCCGCGGCCGAGGAGGTCGAGATCTTCGAGACCACCGTGCTGGCGCCTGCGCGCCAGAATCGCCAGCTCCTCGAAGCGGCGTATCGCGAAGGAAAGGTCGGCCTTCCCGTGCTCCTTCTCATCCGCAATCAGGTCATCGACGCCGAACTGGAATACTGGGCGTCATGGCTTGCCGAGCGCGTGGCGCTGACCAGCCTCGCCGAAGCGACGGGCGAGAACATCCTGCCGAGCCGGAGGACCCCGTGAGCAACCCACATCCTTCACCCATCCCATCGATGAACGAGAATCCGTCAGCGGCCTCGCGCCCCGGGGGTTCACGCCTGCGCCGGCCACGGTACGTCGCGGTTGGCATGCTCGCCCTGGTCGCTGCCTGGATCGTCGTGCGACGCGAGCCAGTGCCGGCGAGGCCAGCGGCCAGAGCGGTGCCGACGCCCGACAGCACCATCACGCTCGACTCGGCCACGCAGCGCCTGGCCGGCATCGAGTTGTTCACCGCCCGAGCGGGCGGCGACAACGCGCTGATCGCCAACGGCACGATCACGTACGACGCCAATCGCGTATCGGTGGTCGCGTCGCATGTCGCAGGGCGCCTGCTTACGGTCCGCGCGGATCTCGGGCAGGCGGTACGACCCGGTGCGTTGCTCGCCACGCTCGAGAGCCCCGAAGTCGGCGCCATCCGCGGCGATCTGGAGCGCGCGCGATCGGGCGTCGACATTGCACGCCGCAACTACGAGCGCGAACAACGTCTGTTCGAGCAGCAGATCACTCCGCAGAAAGAATTGCTCGAGGCCGAAGCGGCCTTTCGCACGGCGGAAGCCGATCTGCGAAGCGCTTCGGCGCGGCTGAGCGCCATCGGCGCTACCGACGCGGGCGGAGGACAAGGCGCCACGTTCGGCCTTGCGTCACCGATCGCGGGGGTGGTGGTGGAGCGCAACGCGAGTCCCGGACAGCCGGTGGGGCCGACCAGCAACCTCTTCACCGTCGCCGACCTCCGGAACGTGTGGATCACCGTGGACGTGTACGAGAACGATCTGGCGCGGGTGCGGCGCGGTGCCATGGCGTTCGTGACGCCGTCCGCGTTTTCGAGTGAACGGTTTCCGGGACGGGTGACGTACGCCGGCGGCGTCGTGGACACGGCGAGCCGCACGTTCAAGGTTCGCGTCGAGGTGACGAATCCGGAACTGCGCCTGCGGCCCGGCATGTTTGCCCAGGTTCGCATCCCCACGACAGACACGTCGCCGACCGGGGGGCCGATCGCGATCCCCGAGATCGCGGTGCAGGAGCTCAACGGCAAGCAGGTCGTGTTCGTCGCAGGGGCCGTTGCGGGCCGGTTCGTGGTGCGGCCCGTCACGCTGGGCCCGCGACGCGGCGGCACGGTCGTCGTTGCGAGCGGACTCGCCGCCGGCGAACGCATCGTCGTTCAGGGTGCGTTTCGGATCAAAGCCGAGCTCATGAAGGCGAGCTTTGGCGAGGGAGGCTGAGACCGCCATGATCGACCGCATTCTCGAATTCTCGCTGAAGAACCGGCTGCTCGTCGTCCTCTTCGCCCTTGGCGTGATGGGCGCCGGCACGCTGGCGCTCACGCGCCTGCCCATCGACGCCTTTCCGGACGTCTCGCCCACGCTCGTGCAGGTCTTCACCGAAGCACCGGGGCTGGCGCCGGAAGAGGTGGAGACGCTCATCACGTACCCCGTCGAAGTCTCCATGAACGGACTCCCGGGCGTGAGTCAGGTGAAGTCGATCTCGGCGTTCGGCATCAGTGTCGTCTCGGTGTACTTCCGCGACGATGTCGACATCTATTTTGCCCGCCAACTGACGCTCGAGAAACTGCAGGACGCCAGAAAGCAGATTCCGCCAGGCCTGGGCGAACCCCGCCTCGGACCGATCACCACGGGATTGGGGCAGGTCTATCAGTATGTCGTCGACGGCAAGGGACTGAGCCCGACCGACCTGCGCACCCTGCAGGACTGGGTCGTGAAATACAACCTGCGCACGGTCCCGGGCGTGACCGAGGTGCTGTCGTTCGGCGGTGACGTCAAGCAGTACCAGGTGCAGGTCGACCCGCGCGCGTTGTTGCAGTACGGCGTCACGCTGAGCCAGGTGCGCACCGCGATCCGGGCCAACAATCGCAACGTGGGCGGCGGCTATATCGAGCACGGCCCCGAGGAGTACCTGATCCGCGGCATCGGGTTGGCCGCGAACGTCGACGACATCGCCAACATCATCGTCTCCGAGCGCAGCGGCACGCCGGTGTACGTCCGCAACATCGCGACCGTGGCGTTCGGCCCCGAAGTCCGCCGCGGCGCGGTGACGATGAACGGCCGCGGCGAGGTCGTGAGCGGCATCGTGCTCAAGCGGATATACGAGAACACGTCGCAGGTGATCGCGGCCGTCAAGACGCGAGTCGCCGAACTCAATGCGACGTTGCCACCGGGCGTTCGGGCCACGGCGTATTACGACCAGTCCGAGCTCGTCGAACGGGCCGTCGGTACGGTGCGCGACGCGCTAATTGAGGGCGCGGTGCTGATCGTCGTCGTGCTCTTTCTCTTTCTCGGCAACGTGCGGAGCGCGCTCATTGTCACGGCGATGCTTCCGCTGTCGCTGCTGCTCGCCATCGCGCTCATGGCCTGGTTCGGGCTCAGCGCCAATCTCATGAGTCTCGGAGGGCTTGCCGTCGGCATCGGGATGATGGTCGATGGCGGCGTCGTGATGGTGGAGAACGTGTATCGCCACCTGTCCGAAGCGCACCACGTTCCGGCGCCGGAAGGCGGGTTTCACGAGGGCCGGGGCCATCTGATCCTGCGAGCGGCCAAGGAAATGGGTCGCCCGATCGTGTTTGCGATCGCCATCATCATTCTGGTGTTCCTGCCGCTCTTCACGCTGCAGGGGGTCGAGGGGAAGATGTTCCGGCCGATGGCGTTCGCGATCTCCTTTGCGATGGTCGGGTCACTGATCTTCTCGCTCACGGCCATCCCGGTCCTCTGCGTCTATTTCCTGAGGGCGGGGTCCGAGGAAGACACGTGGATCATGCGCCAGGTCAAACGGCCGTACCTGCCGGTACTCCGGTGGTCCATCGTGCACCGGAAGAAGATGCTCGCCGGCGCGCTCATCGCGCTCGCCCTGAGCCTCGCCCTCGTGCCGCTGCTCGGCACGGAGTTCGTTCCCACGCTCGAGGAGGGTTCCATCCTGTACCGGGCGACGCTGGCACCGTCCGCCGGCCTCAACGAGAGCATTCGCACGGCGACCGAACTGGAAAAGATGCTCAAGGCCTTTCCGGAGATCGCCGATGTCGTCTCGAAAGCCGGGCGGGCCGAGGTCGGCGGCGATCCGGAGCCGGTCAACAACATCGAGGCGATCGTGACCCTCACCCCCGAGCATACATGGGAGACCGGGCGAACCAAGGCCACGCTGGTCGAGGCAATTGAAGCGAAGTTTGCCAAGGTCCCCGGCGTCGCGTTCAACTTCTCGCAGCCGATCGCCAATCGCGTCGATGAACTGCTGAGCGGCGTGAAAGCGCAGTTGGCGATCCAGCTGTTCGGCGACGACCTCAACCAACTCGTGTCGACGGCGGACCGGATTCAACGCGTCGTGTCCGCGGTTCGCGGGGCCGAGGACGTACAGACCGAACAGGTGACGGGCCAGCCACAGCTCCAGATCAAGATCGACCGGGCCGCCATCGCCCGGTACGGCATCAACGTCGAGGATGTGCAGGAGGCCATCGAAACGGCGATCGGCGGAGAACAGGCCGGACAGATTTTCGAGGGGATCCGCCGGTTCGACATCAACGTGCGGCTGCAGGAGCCCTTCCGGGCGAGCGTCGACGCGATCGCCGGGCTGTTGATTCCGGCCCCCCATGGTAACGCCCGCATTCCGCTGTCGCAACTGGCGAGCATCTCGACGGTGGCCGGGCCCAAGCAGGTCAGCCACGACAACGGACGGCGCCGGATCGTCATTCAACTGAATGTCCGCGATCGCGACATGGGCGGGTTCGTCGCCGAGGCGCAGCGGCAGATCGGCGAGCGTGTCGTGCTGCCGAGCGGCTACTCCATCACGTGGGGAGGGCAGTTCGAGAATCAGCAACGCGCCATGCGCCGCCTCATGATCATCGTGCCGCTCACCATCGGACTGATCTACCTCCTGCTCTTCTCGAGCTTCAACTCGCTCAAACAGGCGGGCCTCATCATCCTCAACGTGCCGTTCGCGATGATCGGCGGCATACTCGGGCTGTTCATCTCCCGGCAGTACCTCTCCGTTCCCGCATCGGTCGGCTTCATCGCGCTGTTCGGCGTGGCCGTGCTGAACGGCGTCGTGCTGGTGAGCTACATCAATTCGCTCCGGCAGGAGGGACGCGATATTGCGACCGCCGTCTTCGAAGGCACCGTGCTGCGACTGCGCCCCGTGCTCATGACGGCGACGGTCGCGATTCTCGGCCTTCTCCCCCTGCTGTTTTCCTCGGGCGCCGGATCGGAGGTGCAACGCCCCCTCGCCGCCGTCGTCGTCGGAGGGCTCATCACGTCGACCGCGCTCACCCTGTTGCTCCTTCCGACGCTGTACGGATGGTTCGAGGGGGCGAACGTCGATGAGTGACGGGAGAGCCGGCTCGGCCGCACGCGCTCACATGACATCCTCAACGCGGGAGACGACATGGCAGAAACGCTGCACGACCTGACTCGGCTGGATGCCTGGACCGGCGACGCCGACGATCTCTGGCTGATTACCGCGATCATCCAGCCGTTCAAGCTGGAAGCGCTGACCCTTGCCCTCGACGCACTGCCGGAGTTCGGCGGTATGACGGTCAGCGACTGCCGGGGGTTTGGGCGCGGCCGCGTCCGCTCCGACGTCATCGATTACTCGAACAAGTCCAGAATCGACGTCGCCGTGCCGGGCAGGGGGCGGGCGCTGGATGTCGCCCGTCTCATCGCACGCGTCGCGCACACGGGGCGCGGCGACGACGGTAAACTGTTCATCAGCCGGCTGTCGGGTGTGGTCGGTATCAGAGACTTCGATGTCGACCATGACGCTTTGTAGTCGGGCGATGGTCGCTGGCCATGTGAAATCAACCGCGCGGAGGTACCGTGACTGAATCCGTTCGACTGGACATCCCGCTGCTCCTGCCCGACGTCGAGGACGACCAGGATGACTGCGTCGCGCGGCTGGTGTCGATGCTCGAAGGACGCGATGGGATCGAGCGCGTGCACGTCGCGCACGACCATGATGGGGTGATCGTCGAGCACGAAGTCGGCGAACATCCTGACGGTGTGCCGTACGCGAATGGTGCGCTCTGCCTGCACTACGATCCGGACCGCGTGTCGCTCGCCCAGCTCACCGACATCGCGACGCGCGCGGGCGCGACGATCACCGCGCAGTATGCCCATGAACTGATCCCGTTCCGCTCCGTGGGCGCCGAGGACGAGGGCGCGCGAATCGAAGCCGCCCTGCGCGCCTTGCCCGGTGTGACCGCGGCGGTGGTGAACTTCCCTGCGCAGTTGGCGCGGGTCGAGTTCGATGTCACCCAAGTGCGGATGCCCGCCATTCTCGCGACGCTCGCCGAGGCGGGCGCGGCACCGGTCGCGCCATCGGAAACGGCCGCGGTCGAGCCGACGGTGACGTGGTACGCGCGAAACCGGGAGCTGGCATGGAGCGTCACCTCGGGCTGTCTCACGCTGGCGGGTTGGGTGGCGGCCCGGGTCGCGCCCGGCACCGCTCCACTGCCCATCGTGCTCTATCTGGCCGCCTATTTCTTCGGCGCGCGCGACAACGTCGGCCACCTGGTCAAGGATCTGGTACGCGGACGCTTTCGGTTCAACATCGACCTGCTGATGGTTGTCGCCGCCGTGGGCGCCGCCGCGCTCGGCGCGTGGGCCGAGGGCGCACTGCTCCTCTTCCTGTTCAGCATGGGCCACGCGCTCGAGCACTATGCGCTGGGCCGGGCCCGGCATGCCATCAAGGCGTTGGCCGAACTCGCGCCACAAACGGCGACCGTGCGCCGCGGCGGTGCAGACACGGTCGTCCCGATCGAACTCGTGCGGGCCGGCGATCTCGTCGTCGTCACACCCGGGGAGCGCGTCGCCGTCGACGGCGCCGTGCGCGAAGGGCAATCGGCGGTGAACCAGGCGCCGATCACCGGTGAAAGCGTTCCCGTCGACAAAGGAATCGGCGATCAACTGTTCGCCGGCTCCGTGAACGGCGAGGGGCTGCTCCTGGTCGAGGTGACGGCCGCCGTCGGCGACCGGACGCTGGACCGCGTGATCAAACTGGTCGCCGAAGCCGAGACGCAGAAAGCGTCCACGCAGCAATTCGCCGAACGGTTCGAACGGATTTTCGTGCCGCTCGTCCTCATCGCGGATGTGCTGCTCATCGTCGTGCCGCCGATGCTTGGCGTGTGGAGCTGGTCGGACGCGTTCTATCGCGCGATGGCGCTGCTCGTCGCCGCGTCGCCGTGTGCGTTGGCCCTGGGAACCCCGGCCACGGTGCTCGCCGGCATTGCGCAGGCCGCGCGCAACGGCGTGCTCATCAAGGGCGGAGCGCATCTCGAGGCGCTCGGCGGCATTGACGTGTTCGCGCTCGACAAGACGGGCACACTGACCCGGGGCGAACCGGAGGTCACCGATCTGCTGGCCGAAAGAGGCGTCGACGATGCGGTTCTGCTCGCGTCCGCCGCAGCCGTCGAGCAACACTCACGCCACCCGCTCGCCCGCGCCATCGCTCGAGCGGCCACCTCACGGTCACTCACCGTTGCAGAGGCGGAAGCCGCACAGTCCGTCACCGGTCGCGGCATGCGCGCCCAGGTCAACGGCGTCGCAGTGGAAGTCGGTCGCCTGACGTTGTTCGATGGCACAGCAGATGCACCTCCTCAGTCCATCCGCGAAAACGTCCAGCGTCTTGAATCGGCCGGCCGCACCACGATGGTGGTGCGCGCGATCGGCCAGACGCCGGAATGGCTCGGCGTCATCGGCGTCGCCGACGAGGCTCGCACCGGCATCCGGGAGACGCTGGCGGAGTTACGGGCACTCGGCGTGCGCCGCATCGTCATGCTGACGGGTGATAACCCGGGCGTTGCGGCCGCGATCGCGCGCAGCGTCGGCCTCGACGACGTGCGGGCCGGATTGATGCCCGAGGACAAGGTGACGGCAATACGCGAGCTCGCCGCTCAGGGGCGTGTCGCGATGGTGGGCGACGGCGTCAACGATGCGCCCGCGCTCGCGCACGCCACGGTCGGAATCGCGATGGGAGGGGCTGGAACCGCGGCCGCCCTGGAGACGGCCGACGTCGCCTTGATGGGCGACGACCTCAGTCGCCTGCCGTTCGCCGTCGGGCTGAGCCGGCGCGCCCGCGCCATCATTCGGCAGAACCTCTTCATCTCCATGAGCGTCATCGGGATTCTCGTGGTATCCACGGTCGCCGGATGGGCCCGGATCGGTCCCGCGGTCATCGTGCATGAAGGGAGCACGCTCATCGTGGTCGCCAACGCGCTTCGCCTGCTCCGGTATCGCGGTGGTACACGGGCGTGATAGCGTCCCGCGCAGCACCTCCATGTCCGGGCGATGGCCGCACGTGAGGTACTTGTGACGGTGTCCAATCGAGCCCTCCGGTGCGGTGAGCCGGATGCACGCCGCCCGTCGGCCGACGGCATTCAGACCGCCCTTGAATGTCGTCCTCCGGGGACTCTGCGAACCTGTGCCAAATCGACGGATCAGCCACTGCTGCGCGGAGTTGTCGCGCGAGTGTGGGTCGCGGTCGTCATCGCGGGACGCTCGCGGTGGTGGTGCCGCCGGCCGCACACGAAGCGGCCCGGCGGCAGCGAGCAGGCTCTCTCTCAGTCCCTTCCAGTCAGCTCTGAAGGTCTCTTTTCATTTGTTCAAATTCTTCTCGAGTGATCTCACCTTTCGCATAGCGTTTCTTGAGTACCTCGATGGCCGTTTCGGAATCCTTCGAGAGGCTCGATGGCCTGTCGGAACCATTCCACCACGGCGGCCTGAAACCACCTCGCCCGAAAACAAAGTAAAGGATGGCCACCACCACGACGACCATGACAAGCGGCATGATGGGAAACATCCACCACCCGCCCCACCAACACTGTCCTGGATACATACTGTTCTCCTGTCGGTTGAGTGCGTGGCCATCGAGAAAGCGGTCGTGGTGACTCCGGGTGGCCTCCGGTCCTACGGCCGTCGTTCCAACAACACCCATGGTGTGGGGCTGCCGTCGTAGCTGGACACCACCAGCCGCCGACGCACCACAGTGCGTTCAGCGCCGATGGTGTCTATGCGAAACTTGACGCAGGTCGCGCCGGCACGCCACCGCACCTTGACACAGAACCGCTGCCGTTCGGCATCACCGGGCGGCCCCGAGACGTACCAGTGACCGGCACTGACGAGCCGAACGACCGTGCGTGGCTGGCCCGTCGCGTCCACGTGGAGCGTGACAATCCGCGTGCGATTCCTCCCGTTGCGCGAGAGCAACCACTCGACCGTATCTCGTGACGTCGTCTGGACCGAATCGATCCAGATGCCCACCAGTGCCGCCGCCGGTGACGGCGGGTCATAGTGTGGAATAAGTACGCATCCCGTCGCTCCAACGGCGGCGGCTAGGCCGATCACGCCCACGATGCGACGAGTCATGGCACACCGCACGGCTGGTACTCGGAACGCGACGTCGGCGTCGACGCGCACGGCACGCGGAAGCCTTCGCCGGCACTCACCGATGAGTCAACGCGTTGATGCGGCATGAACATCGCCTCAGCGCGAACGGCCTTGGCGCGCGCGGTGGTGTTGCGTCGGCCATGGTGTCGCGCACCCCCTATCGAGCCGGCAGGGCAATCGATGGATCGATCGCCACGAGTGGCCATCGCATCACGCGGAGCGCATCGGCGAGCAAGGCCGTCGTCTGCGCGTCGCGCAAGCGGTAGAACGTGACCTTTCCGTCGCGACGCGCGACGACGAGTCCAGCCGTGCGCAGCAGGCGCAGCTGGTGGCTCGTCATGGATTGCGACGCCCCCGCAACGACGGCCAAGTCGCAGACGCACAACTCCGGATAAGTCTCCGAGTCCTCCGGACGCAGCGCCAATAGCATTTTCAGGCGCGTCGAGTTCGACAACATGGCCAAGAGCGCGACGACCCGCCCCACGGCGAGATCATCCGGGAGAGTCGCGCGTGCCGTCGCGATGGCCTGAAGGTGGACCACGTCCACCGTACAGCGATCTTCGCCCTGCGGTGCGACATGCGAGACACCCCGTGATCGGACCTCAGAACTGGGGCGGGGTTGCGATGTCGCCTCGCGTCGACCAACATCTGAAGATATGTTCATATTTGGTAATCTAGCCTCCCTTCACAGCACGTGCAAGGTCCCGGCGGTGAGCCCAGACGGAGAGGCAAGTGAGGCCTTGCCGGGCGCTGTCACTCCATCCGCCGCCTTGACCGTCTTGAAGGGGAGGATCGCGCGGAGTTGCCGTGCGCTCCGTGTTCAACGGTCGTGCAACCGCTGTCGGTTGCGCGCACGTGGGCCTGCAGGAGAAACGCTTTGGCCTATCGCACAGCTCTGCAGCTGCCGCGGCGTGTCGTTTGTCGTGCGGCGCTGTTCGGACACTTTCTTGTGAGTCTGCCGGTGCAGCTCCGCGCACAGCAACGTGTTGCACCGGCCGATCCGTTGAGCGTGTCAGCGCTCTCCACGAATGGCCCGCCGCGCGTCGTCCCCACAGCGCGCGACCGCGACAGTGACACCCTTCTCCTCTCTCTCGACTCGGCGCGCGCGCGCGCGATCCGCGACAATCCCGATCTCGCCGCCGCGCGCCTTGATGACGTTGACGCGCGCGCCCTGTGAGACGGCTGCGGCGCAGCGGGCGGCAAGGAATGCCCTGGTATTCGGAGGGCGGGTCACCCGCGGTTGACTCCCTGCACGCGCGCGAACCGACGACATGCACGCTCCGCAATGAATGACTGCGTTCGCGATCGGAGAGGACATGAGCGCTGATCCAGCACACGTTGAGCCACTGCTGAACGGTGCGCTCGCCAGCACGCGAGGAACGGAGGCCGTGCACCGCCCGATCACGGCGAACGGGCAACGGCTGGACCTACGCGTCGTGAATCTGGACTGTGAGGGCGACGCGGCAGCACTCCGCCGGGGACTCGCTGCGTGTCCGGGCGTCACGGAGGTCGACATCGCCTTCCGCTCGGCAGGGGTGACGGTGCAGTTCGACTCCGCCGCGATAGCTGGCGCTGCAATCACGGCGCGCCTGACCGAGATCGGCTTCCCGCCCTACGCTGGCAACACCCCGGGGCAGCGGGCGCACTGGAAGAACCCGAAGGTCCGCGCGTCGGCGACCTCCGGCATGCTCCTGCTCTTGGGCTGGGTCGCCGGCAGCGCCGGCGCGCCGACCGGCGTTGTGACGGCCGTCTACGCCGCGTCGCTGCTCGTGGGCGCGTACTACTTCGGGCGCGAAGCACTCAACGACGTGATACGGGAACATGAGGTCGGGATCGAGGCGCTGATGACCGTCGCCGCTGTGGTCTCGATGCTGATGGGCGCACCGGGTGAGGGTGCGATGCTTGCCTTCCTGTACTCGATGTCCGAGGCAGCGGAGGGGTACACGGGAGAGAAGACGCGCGCGGCCGTACAGGCGCTCATGGAGCTCGCGCCGAAGACGGCCCTGGTGCTGCGCGGCGGATTCGAGAAGGAGATCCCGGTCGAGGCGGTCGTGGTCGGCGACCGGTTTATCGTCAAGCCCGGCGAGTCGATGCCGACCGACGGGGACGTGACGGCCGGACATTCGAGCGTGAACCAAGCGCCCGTCACCGGGGAGAGTCTCCCGGTGCGCAAGGCACCCGGCGACAGCGTGTTCGCGGGCACACTCAACGGCGAGGGTGCCCTCGAGGTGCGTGCCACCAAAGTGTTCGCCGAAAACACGATTGCGCGCATCATCCACATGGTCGAGGCGGCGCGAGAGCGGAAGGGGACCAGCGAGCGCTTCATCGAGCGGTTCGGGAAGCGGTACAGCCCCACCGTACTCGCGGCGGGCGTGCTCATGGCCATCGTCCCGTCCCTCGTCTGGCAGGCGGAGTGGATGACGTGAATCGGACGAGCCACCGTTTTCATCGTGGCCGCCGCGCCGTGTGCGCTTGTCATCTCGATCCCGATCACGCTCGCCGCGGCGCTCGGGACTGGAGCATGGAATGGCGTCCTGATCAAAGGGGGCGTCTTCGTCGAGCAGTTGGCTAAGGTGCGCGTGGTTGCCCTCGGCAAGACCGGAACACTCACGCGCGGCACCCCGGAGGCCACCGACTTTGTCAGTCTTGCCGACGCGTACGATGCACGCGACGCGATCGCGGAACATATCACGCTGGGCGGCGAGCACGGCGCCACCCAGCGCGAGCCCGCGGTCGTGCCGGGGCGCGCCGAGGTGCTCGCCGCTGCGGCGGGGATCGAAGCGCGGAGCCAGCACCCGCTTGCGCAGGCTGTGATCCGCTACGCGACTGAAGCCGGCGTGAAGGCGGCTCACGTCGAAGACTTCCAAGCCCGGACCGGCGCGGGAGCGGCGGCGCGGGTGAATGGACGCACCGTGTTCATCGGAAGTCCTCTGCTGTTCGAGGCAACGCTCCAGGTGACCCTCGCGCGCGTGGCCGACCACATCGCGCGGTTCCAAGCCGAGGGCAAGACGGTCATTGTCGTCGGGGATGAGCACGCCGCGTGGGCACTCCTCGCCATACAGGACACGCTCCGTCCAAACGCGCGCGCCGTGATCGCGGCGCTGCATGATAGGGGGATTCGCCAGGTCGTGATGTTGACGGGCGACAACGCCCGGACCGCGCAGGCCATGGCCCGCGCGGCCGCGATCGACGCCGTCTACGCGGAGCTCACCCCGGAGGAGAAGGCCGTGCGCATCCGCGAGCTCGCGGCGACGGGCCCGGTCGCGATGGTTGGTGACGGCGTCAACGACGCGCCGGCGCCCACCTGGTTTCTTCCTCGTCACCTTTGTCGCGCTCTACGTGCCGGTGCGGTTCGCGCTGGATCAGCTGCGCCTCGCGGATGCGCGGTACATGGGCCTGACGCCCGCGCAATGGAGCGCCGTCGCGGCACTCTTGGCGCTGCCCGTGCTTCTTGCGCGAGTTCGTGCGTTCCACCGTGCACCCGAGACGAAGCCGCCGACACCGCCCGGCGAAGGGCTGGACCTGTGATCACCACGCGGAACGATCTTGAGGAAGACGTTCGGAAAAGGCCGTCTCTGCCGCCACATCGAACGCCATTCCGGGGCGTCACGCTCTGCAGCAGCGCGCTTCTTGATGTCGTGACCAGAGCCATCGCGCGTGTTCGTCTGGTTCCGGCGCATGTGCCGCACGAGGTACTTGGCGGCGCGGTACAGGAGACGTTGGTGTATAACCCCGGTGCCGCGTTCGGCCTCACCGTCTGAACGCACGGAGCCTGAGGAGGTCCCTGCCCTGCCACGCCGTCGGGAGCAGGGCCACCGCGATGGTCCCGACGCGGTGCGCGTGCGACCACTCGGGGGCGCAGAGCATGGTGTCCACCTTGATGGCGAGCACGAAGGGGAAGCACGGGCGCACCCTGTGTTCGCTGTGCCATAAACTGTGCCAGAACCATGCCGTATCGCCGGCCGTACGTCACCGTTCGGCTACGCGTCGGATCCGTCTAAGACCCTGTCGGCTCCCGACTACCGCGCTGAACGACACGGGGCGTTGCGGGACTGAACGGATTAAAAGTCCGTTGCTCTACCAGCTGAGCTACCGGGTCGTGCGCGTGGCGGCCCTTGGCGAGCCTTCCAGCGTCGATCGCACCTCGAGCAATGTAGCGGCCTTCCCAGCCCGCTGAAACGCCCTCAGCGCGCGGCCAGTGCGTTTCCCTTCGCACACGACGGGCTTAAAACCAACTGGGGCCCGGTCTTTCGACCGGACCCCAGAGGTTTCGAGCGGTACTGTCGAGCGGATTACGGCGCGACGGTCACGGCCGCGGACGGCGTGAGGATCGCGTTGAACTTCGAGTCGTAGCCGATGAAGGCGTAGAACGCGCTGCCAGCGGCCATGTTGTACGCCGTTCCCGGCGTGAACACGTAGGTGTACGTCCACTTGGCAATCTGCGCCTGACCGTCGTAGGTCAACACCGGCGTCCCGACGTTCAGCAGATGGAAGCCCTTCGACGCGGCCGCCGAGGCACCGGCAGCCGTGCCGTTGTGGCGGAACCACAGTTCCGCGCGGGCGTACGGCGCGGCCGACGGCGGCGTCGCAGACGACAGCTGCAGCACCACGGTGACCGTGTCCGACGTACGCGTGTGCGAAGCGGTCGGCGTTCCGTAGAACGTCGCGGCCGCAGCCACCGCGCTCGACGTGATCGTCACCGTCGACGCCGTGTTCGTGCCGGTCCAAGCCGCAGCGGCCGGCGGATTCACCGCGGTGTAGTTCACGGCGGTCAGCACGTTCGGACCGTTGCCGGCCGTCGCGTCCATCGTGCCGTTGGCATCATTCGTCTGATCGGTCACCCAGAAGTGCACGCCCGAGCTCTGCGTGAACGCGCCGCCGCTGACCGTGCTGATCGCACTGCCACTGGCGAGCGTCGCGGCGAGGCCGCGCGGATAGACCGGCCACGCGCCGCTGATCGCCGCGCTCTTGACCGGAGCACCAGCGAGGAATGCGGCGGTCTGCAGCTTCGACATGCTGAGAACGAACGGATACGTGTTGACGCCGTCGTTCATGTCGGCCACGACGTACGCCGAATCGAGATCGACGTTGTCAGAGGCCGTCGCGTAGAAGTTCTCCTGGTTGCCAGCCGTCAGGCCCGCGTTCGTCTGCAGGGCGTTCGCGGCGGTGCCAGCCGTCTTGTCGTACAGGTAGACGTACGGCGTGACCGTCATCGAGTTGCCGGCCTGGTCCGAGCCCGTCATCGTGACCGTCCAGTAGCCTTCGACCGTGGAACCGACGGTCGTGTACGCCGTCGTGCCCGCAGGAACCGGGTCGCCGGCGGAAACGCCCGGCGTGATGAACACGGTGTCCGCAGCAGCGCTGCCGTAGCGCGTCGCGCGGCCGGTGAGGGCGATCGTCGCCGCAGCGGCGTTCACGCCCGTATCCGACAGCGTCCACGCGATGTTCGGCGTGGTGGCCGTGGCGCTGCCGAACATGCGCAGCGACTTGGCGTTGCCAGCCGCACCGTTCACCGTCACGATCGGCGCGACACGATCCACGCCGAAGGCGATTTGGGCAGCACCACCCGCGATCGTGCAAGCCGTGCCAGCAGCCGGCAGCGCCGAAGCGTTGCCGAGCGCGTCATACGCACGCGCGAGGCCGCAATACCCGGCCGTCGCATTCGGCGTCTGAGCGAGCGTCGACGAGTTCGTCAGCGCCGTGCCAGTCTTCGCCGCGTTCACCGTGCCGGCGGCGTTCGAGCCGACGAGCACCGCGTACGTCGTGCCGGCCGTGCCACCGAGACCGACGCCAGCGTCCGCCACAGCGGCGTTGATGTAGCCGTTCAGGTTGGTGCCGGACTGAATCGTGTTGAACGAGACCGCATCGTTGATCCAGCCGTTCGAACGGCCGTTCGGGCCCGTCGTGGCGCCGCCCGTGAAGACCGGGGCAGCCGGAGCAACGTTGTCCCAACGGATGCCAGTCTGCGTGTTGAGCACGCCGTTCGTGCCGCCGAGCGTCAGGCTGTTGCCGTTGTTGTCGGCCGCCGTGATGACCGGGGTGTTCGGGGTCGTCGTGTTGCAGGTACCGACGATCGGGGTCTGCGAGCCGACGAGCGTGAGCGTGTTCGCCCACACACCGGCGGTGGCCGTCGTGGCCGTGCCAGCCGTGCCCGTGCCGCCGACGGCGCAAGCGCCGCCGCTCAGCGTGGCCGTGACCGAACCAACGGTCAGACCCGAGTACATGACCGGGATCGCGTTGATCGTCAGCGTGCCGTTACCGAACCAGCGGTAGCCGTTGGCGTCGACGACGCCAGCCGGGACGGACGTCGTCGGGGCAAGCGTGACCTGGAAGCCATCGACGTTCGCCGTCGTGATGCCCGTCGCGTTGGAAGCCGTGGAGGCGACCGCCGTCGAGCCCTTGACGTAGAGGTTCGCGCCAACCGTGTACGCGCCGTTCTTGTACGTCGGCACACCGGTCGTCGTGTTGTACGCCGCCGTGTTCACGAAGAACACGAGCGTCGGGAACGCGCTCTGCGTCGCAACGGCCTGATCAGCCGCGCCGCGAAGCGCCGCCGACTGCGTGGCCGTGAACGTCTGCGAATCCACTTCGAGGCCGTTCAGCGTCAGCGCCACCTTCGAGACCGTCTGCGTGCCCGGGCTCACGACGAGCGAGACGTTGACCGCGCCCGTGACCGCGGCGTTGTTCACCGGCGTGTTGAGGTTGCCGGTCGTGATCGAGGCGATACGCACCGAGGCCGGAACGACCTGGGCGGCAGCGGCGACCGAGATCGCAGCGCAACCCTTCTTGCCAGCGTCGACCGTCGACGTGGCGCAGACCGCGACGCCCGGCGTGGCCGCAACCGCGGTCACGTTGCCGGACGCATCGACCGTCGCCTTCGTCGCGTCGCTCGACGACCACGTCACCGTGGTCGCGAGACCGGCGTCCGCGTTCACCGCGGCCACCAGGATGATCTTGTCGCCGATGTTCATCGCAGCGATGCTCGGCGTGACCGTCAAGCTATTGACCTTCGGCGCGGCAGTCGTGGTGACAGTGGTGTTGGTAACGGCAGGCGGCACCGTCACCTTGTCTCCGCAAGCAGCCAGGAAGGCCGCTGCGACGACAAGCGTCGAACGAATGATCCTCATGAAACCCCCAAAAGAAAATGGAAGAACGAAATGCTCTCACTACATACCGACGCGACGACAGCGATGCCCACCGCTCCTGCGTGGGCGCAGCCGTTCGTCGTCCTTCACCTTCAGATTCCCGGGAAATCTCGCACTCGGCCAGCCGCCGCGCAACCCCAATTCTCAGAGGAGGTTCCGCCCGGCCTTTCCCATGGATTTCGTCCCTTTCCAGGCACCCCGCCGGAGTACTTCCCAAACGGGGCGGACCAACGATCCGCTCCCGCGCGCCAGCCCAGCCACGCGCAGAATCGGATCCATCACGTGTCAAGACGAACCGGGGCGGGTCAGGTCACACGGCACGCACCACCGACCCGAACATTTCCCGTTTGGCGCCCTCTTTAACGAAAGGCCTCCCCGCCCTCCCCACCCTCGTTCACGAACCGGCGGCAGAACAAGGGGCGGTGATGGGGGGTCAGCCCCGCCGCCCGCAGCGCCGCGAGATGCACCGGCGTCCCGTACCCGGCGTTCTCCTCCCAGCCGAACCGGGGATACCGGCGCGCCAGCGACCGCATCAGCCGGTCGCGCGTCACCTTCGCCACGATGCTCGCGCACGCCACGCTGTAGCAGAGCGCATCGCCCCCCACCACGGCCGTGTGCTCCACGCCGAGCGTCTTGATGGGCTTGCCATCCACCAGCACCGCGTCGGGCGCCACACCGAGCCGCGCGATCGCGCGCCGCATCGCCAGCGCCGTCGCCTGATAGATGTTGTGCCGCCCGATCTCGGCGACGCTCGCCGCGCCGAGCGAGACGGCGACCGCGCGCTCGAGGATGAGCACGGCGAGCCGCTCGCGCTCCTCGCGCTTCAACTGCTTGGAATCGGCGACGCCGGCGATGGCGCGCGCCTCGGCGGGCATGATCACCGCACATGCGACGACGGGGCCCGCGAGGGGGCCCCGTCCGACTTCATCGACTCCGGCGATCGTCCGCGCGCCGCTGGCGCGCAACGTCCGCTCGATCGCGCTCCAGCGCGCCACGAGTGGCGGCGCTCAGCCCTCGGCGGCCGTGCCGTTCGCCGGCACCACTACGCGCACCTTCTTCTCCTTGATGCGCGCAGACTTGCCGGTCACGTTGCGGAGATAGAAGAGCTTCGCGCGACGCACGCGGCCACGGCGCACGACCGACACGCTCTCGAGCATCGGCGAATGCGTCGGGAAGATGCGCTCGACGCCGACCCCGTTCGAGATCTTGCGGACGGTGAACGTCGCGCTCACGCCAGCGCCACGACGGGCGATGCACACACCCTCGAACGCCTGGATGCGCTCCTTGTCGCCTTCCTTCACCCGCACGTTCACCTTCACCGTGTCACCGGCGCGGAACGGGGGAACGTCCTTCATCCACTCTTTCTGGGTCTCGATGAACGGGTGCATAGCGCAGCTCGGGGGCAGGACTTCGCCCGATAGGGTTCGATTGGTGAGCCTTCAAAGTTAGACCAGTACAGGCGTTAGGGCAAGTGGCAGGGCAGTGGGAGTGGGAGGCAACGGTGGGTGTACGGTGAATCGTTCGTCGTTGACCGTTGACGGTGAACGACTCACGAAGATGGATTCACCCGCCTTTGCCCTGCTCCTCGGTCAGGCGCACGCCCTCCTGCAGCCGCCATTTCTCGATGGCGGCATGGTTCCCCGAGAGAAGCACCTCGGGCACCCCGTGCCCCCGGAACTCGGGAGGCCGGGTGTAGCTGGGCGCCGAGAGCCCCCTCCCATAGAACGAGTCGGTGCGGGCGCTGTCGAGGTCGCTCATGGCGCCGGGGAGGAGCCGCACCACGGCGTCGATCACGGCGAGCGCCGCGGGCTCGCCGCCGCTGAGCACGAAATCGCCGAGCGAGAGCTGCTCGGTGGCGAGATGGTCGGCGACGCGCTGGTCGACGTCCTTGTAGTGCCCGCAAAGGAGGGTGAATTCCTCGAGTGAGGCGAGCCGCTCGGCGTCGGCATGCGAGAACTTCCGCCCGCGCGGCGAGAGGAGGATGATCGGCGGCTTGGCGCCGATCCCCTCGACGGCCTCGAAGAACGGGCCGGGCTTCATCACCATCCCGGCGCCGCCGCCATAGGGCGCGTCGTCGACGGTGCGATGCTTGTCGTGCGTGTAGTCGCGGAGATCGACGAGCTGATAGCGCACGAGCTCGGCGGCCGCCGCGCGCGCCGGGATCGAGAGGCCGAGCGGCCCCTCGAAGAACTGCGGGAAGATCGAGACGACGCGGATGGTGAGCATCAGCCGGCGTCCGGGAAGAGGTCGTCGGGGATGTCCATGGTGAGCGTGCGCGCGGCGCGATCGACGCGCACGACGAACCGCTCGTTGTAGGGCACGCTCACCGTGCCGCGCGAGGTGCGCACGTCGAGCAGCAAACCGTTCGGGAGCCGGTACCACGCGCTCACGCTGCCGAGCGGCGCACCGGCGGCGTCGACGACGGCGAGCCCCTCGAGTTCGTGCTCGTACACTTCGCCGTCGTCGGGCGGGGAGAGTTCGTCGCGCGGCACGAGCAGCGTGTGGTTGCGCCACTGGTCGGCGACGTTGCGGTCGCCGATCGCGTCGACGGTCACGAGGAGGCCGTCCTGGAACGGCCGCACGCCGGTGATGTTGAACGTGCGTTCCTCGTGCGACTTCGGGTCGCGCCAGCGCGTGCCGTTGGGCGTGCCCGCGAAAACGCGACGGCCGGGCGCGAAGATCGCGTCCGGCTCGTCGGTCAGCAGTTCGACCACCACTTCACCGCGCACACCGTGCGCGCGACGGATGCGGCCGACGGCGAGCAGTTCGGGCGAGTCGGTCACCCCTGCTCCGCGCGGCTCGCTCAGCCCTCGGCGACCGGGACGGCCTTGGCGGTGAGCTTCGCCGCGAGGCGCTGCTCGTGCCGCACCTTGAGCACGCCCGCCTTGCGGAGGAGCGAGCGGACGGTGTCGGACGGCTGGGCGCCGTTGTCGAGCCAGTAGTTGGCGCGGGCGACGTCGAGGTTCAGCGCGGTCTCACCACCACGGGGGGCGTACTGCCCGAGGATCTCGATGAACTTGCCCTCACGCGGGGCGCGCGAGTCGGCGACGACGATGCGGTAGGTCGGCGCCTTCTTGCGGCCGGTGCGACGGAGGCGGATACGGACGGACATGTCGTGCTCCCAGAAAGGGGTGATGGGACTGCGCCGAGCTCATCGCGAATCCGGAGGTTCCGGATCGCACTCGGGGACTGCGACTGCTGTGTACGGTGTGTCGTGTACCGTGTACCGTGTGTCGTGTGCCGTTCGCCGTGAACCGCTCACGACACACGGTACACCAATCTAGCTACCTCATGCCGAACATGCCGGGGGGCATCCGGCCGCCGCCCTGCCCCGACATCTTCTTCATCATCTTCTGCATCCCGCGGAACTGGTCGAGCAGCTGGTTCACTTCGCTGATCGGCCGGCCGCTCCCCTTGGCGATGCGCGCGCGGCGCGAGCCGTTGAGGATGTCGGGCTTCTTGCGTTCGGCGAGCGTCATCGAGAGCACGATCGCCTCGACGTGGCGGATGCGCTTGGGGTCGGCGTTGGCCTGCTTGAGCATCTTGGTGTTGACGCCGGGGAGCATCTTGAGGACGCCCTCGAGCGGGCCGAGCTTCTGGATCTGCTTCATGGCCGCGAGGAAGTCGGTGAGGTCCATCCCCTCCTTGCGGACCTTCTTCTCCATCTTCTTCGCTTCGTCGGCGTCAAAGGCGCTCTGGGCCTTCTCGACGAGCGAGAGCACGTCGCCCTGCTGGAGGATGCGCCCGGCCATGCGGTCGGGGTGGAACTCCTCGAGCGCGTCGGTCTTCTCGCCGACGCCGATGTACTTGATGGGCTTCTTGGTGACGCCGTAGATGGAAAGCGCGGCGCCGCCGCGCGCGTCGCCGTCGAGCTTCGTGAGGATGACGCCGGTGACGCCGAGCGCGGCGTCGAAGCCCTGCGCGATCTTCACGGCGTCCTGGCCGGTCATGCCGTCGGCGACGAGGAGGATCTCGTCGGGGCGCACCGCGTCCTTGAGGCGGCGCAGCTCGTCCATCATCTCGTCGTCGATCTGAAGGCGGCCGGCGGTGTCGATGAGCACGAGGCGGTCGCGCTCGTGGCGCGCCACTTCGAGGCCGGCGCGCGCGATCTTGACGACGTCGGTGGTCGAGCGGTCGGCGTAGACGGGGATGTCGAGCTCGCGGCCGAGCGTCTCGAGCTGGTCGATGGCGGCGGGGCGATACACGTCGGCCGCGATGAGGCGCACCTGGCGCCCTTCGCCCTTGAGCTTGCGGGCGAGCTTGGCGGCGGTGGTCGTCTTGCCGGAGCCCTGGAGGCCGACCATCAGCACGACGGTGGGCGGCACGCTCGAGAGCTTGAGTCCTTCGCGGCGCTCGCCGAGCATCGCGGTGAGCTCGTCGTAGACGATCTTCACCAGCTGTTGCGCGGGGGAGACCGTCTTGATCTGCGAGACGCTGACGGCCTTCTTCTCGACGCGTTCGAGGAACTCGCGCGTGAGCTGGAAGTTGACGTCGGCCTCGAGGAGGACGCGCCGGACCTCGCGCAAGCCGTCCTTGATGTCGGCTTCGCTCAGCGTGCCGCGTCCGCGCAGTTTCGCGAAGGCGGCTTCGAGTTTCTCGGAGAGTTCGTTGAACATTTGGGTAGCCTAGGAAGTTATCCGGGTCAGGGGCTCGGGCCAAGGGTTCCGGGTCTGTTTTTCGGGGTCCGGTGTGCCGCGGGCGGGGGAGCTGGGCCGGGCGCCGGCGAAGCCTTGGGGCGGCTGCGCCGCCGATCCGATCTGATCATCCCCGATCAGTACTGATCCCCTCTGAATTTCGGCGGAGCGGATGCCTGGATCGCCGAGACTGAGACGGATCGAGACGCATCGCCTCCCGACTTACCGCCGCAACGCTATCTTTTCGGCGTGACGGCGCCCCCACTCCCGACCGAGCTGCCGCTCCTCGCCTTAAGGAGCACGATCGTCTTCCCGCACGGCACGATCGCCGTGCAGATGGGAGCCCCCGAGAACCTCGCCCTGCTGCGCGCCCATCCCGAACCGGGGGCGCTCGTCGTGCTCGGCATCGCCCTCGGCGACGAGGCGCAGGACCCCGCGCGGCTGGTGGGGCGAGTCGGCGTGCTCGCCCGGGTGAAGGACCGGAGCGACCCGGCGACCGGCACGGCGCAGGTGACGCTCGCCGGCATCCAGCGCGTGCGCATCGGCGCGCTGTCGCAGCGCGCGCCGTTCCCGCTCGCCGCGATCGGCGCCGTCGACGAGACGGCGGCGCCCGAGGGCGAGGCGCGCGAGATGATGGAGCGCGTGCTCACGGCCGCCGAGTCGCTGGTGGAGGTCGACGAGCAGTTCCCGGCCGAAGTGCCGGGGATGCTGCGGCGGCACACGAAGGATGCGTCGCGATTCGCCGACCACGCCGTGGGCTATGGCCACCTGCGCGTCGCCGAGAAGGACGAGGTGCTGCAGGAGCTCGACGTGCTGGCGCGGCTGCGGCTCGTCGCCGCCAAGTTCGAGAAGGAGGTCACGCGCGCCCACGTGCTCGAGGACGTGCGGCAGCAGACGGAGCTCAAGGTCGAGCGCCATCACCGCGAGTTCTACCTGCGCCAGCAGCTGCAGGCGATCCGCGCCGAACTCGGCGAGCGCGACCCGGCGGAGAACGACACCGAGGAGCTGCTGCGCCAGATCGAGGCCGCGGCGCTCCCGCCGACGGTGGCGCAGGAGGCGCGGCGCGAAACGGAGCGGCTGCGCGCGCTCTCGCCGGCGAGCAGCGAATACCAGGTGCTGCACAACTACCTCGAGTGGATCCTCGCGTTGCCGTGGAACAGGCGGAGCGGCGACGAGGACATCGCGCTCGACAAGGTGGAGGCGGCGCTCGACGACCGGCACTACGGGCTCGAGGAGGCGAAGGAGCGCATCCTCGAGTACCTCTCGGTGCGCAAGCTGCTCGCGCAGCAGCGCGGCGACTCGCACGGCCCGATCCTCTGCTTCGCGGGACCGCCGGGCACGGGGAAGACCTCGCTCGGCGAGGCGATCGCGCGGAGCATCGGGCGCGAGTTCTATCGCATCTCGGTGGGCGGCGTGCGCGACGAGGCGGAGATCCGCGGCCACCGGCGGACGTACGTCGGCTCGCTCCCGGGGCTGGTGCTGCAGGCGCTGCGGCGCGTGCAGGTGAACGACCCGGTGCTGATGATCGACGAGATCGACAAGATGACGAGCGGCGGCCCGAGCGGCGATCCGCTCGCGGCGATGCTCGAGGTGCTCGACCCGCAGCAGAACCACGGGTTCGTCGACCACTACCTCAACCTTCCGTTCGACCTCTCGTCGGCGCTGTTCATCTGCACCGCGAACAACGTGTTCGACATCCCGGCGGCGCTGCGCGACCGCATGGAGGTGATCCGCATCGCCGGGTACACGGTCGAGGAGAAGGTGGAGATCGCGTGGCGCTATCTGCTGCCGCGGCTGTTCGCGGAGCACGGCATCAGCGACCTCGACCTGCAGTTCACCGACGAGGCGCTGGGCACGATCTCGAGCCGCTACTCGCGCGAGGCGGGGCTGCGCAACTTCGAGCGCAACCTCGCGGCGATCATGCGCCGCCGGGCGCGCCGCAAGGCGCAGGGGGAGACGGGGGCGTGGATCGTCGACGCGGCACGCATCGACGACGCGCTCGGCGCGCCGCGCTACGCCGCCGAGGAGGCCGAGGTCGCGCCGGAGATCGGCACGGTGACCGGGCTCGCATGGACGGCGACCGGGGGCGAGCTGATGACGATCGAAGCGCTGCGCATGCCGGGCACGGGGAAGCTCACCGTCACCGGGCAGCTCGGCGACGTGATGCGTGAATCCGTGGACGCCGCCTGCTCGTACGTACGGTCACGGGCACGCGGGCTGCGGATCGTGGACGCGGAGATGAAATCGACGGACCTCCACATCCACTTCCCCGCCGGGGCGGTGCCGAAGGACGGGCCGAGCGCGGGCGTGGCCGTGACGCTGGCGATCGCGAGCGTGATGAGCCGGCGCGCCGTGCGGCGCGACGTGGCGGTGACCGGCGAGGTGACGTTGCGCGGGCGCGTACTCGAGATCGGGGGCGTGAAGGAGAAAGTGCTGGCCGCATACCGGGCGGGACTGCGGGAGGTGATGCTCCCCGCGGCGAACGAGAAGGACCTGCGCGAGGTGCCGGAGACGGTGCGCTCGGGGGTGCGCTTCACGTTCGTGGCGACGATGGACGACGCGCTCGAGGCGATGATCCTGCCGGAGCCGGTCGCCGAGTTCGCCGACGTCGCGCCGGAGCGCGCGGTCGCGCAATCGTTCCCCGTGGCCGACGCGCCCCATCCGGACGCCTGAGGCGGCCGCGTGACCGACCTCAGCGGGTTCTGGACGCGGCTCGGGCTCGACGTCGTGCTCGGCTCCGTGTCGGGCGGCGTGACGAGCTGGGTGGCCGTCGTACTCATTTTCCGTCCGTACGAACGTACGTTCGGATTGCACGGCGCGATCCCGAAGAACAAGGCGCGCCTCGCGAAGACGATCGGGCGCACGGTGGGGGAGCGGCTGCTCACCGTCGACGACATCCTCGCCGAACTGCGGCGGTCGGGGCTGCGCGACGCGATCGAGCGGAAGCTCGGCGAGCTCGCGACCGAGCTGCTCGACACGGAGCGCGGCCCGCTGCGCGAGCTGCTGCCGCCGGCGATGGTGGTGGAGCTGGAGCGCGCGCTGCAGGATGCCGGGCCCGGCGCGGCCGACGCCTACGCGGAGTTCGTGGCGACGGAGGAGTTCGAGGCGATGGCGCGGGCGTTCGTCGCGCGGTCGAAGGACGAGATCGCGAGCGCCGGCACCGAGATCGAACTCGCCGAGCCGAAGAAGCCCGGGATCGCGGCGCGCGCCTCCGGGCTCGCCTCCGGGTTCATCAACGACATGCTGGCGAAGTGGGTGGTGCGGGCGGCGCGCACCGACCGGGCGCGCGCGCTCGCGGCGGAGGCGGTGCGCGGCGGCGGGGTGGCGCTGCTCGACCGGCCGCTCGGGCGGCTGAGCCGATGGCTCCCCGACGACGCGCCGCGCCGCATGGTGGCCGCGGCGGCGCCGGCGATCTGGGAACAGATCGAGGCGCAGCTGCCGGCGCTGCTAGAGACGGTGGACATCCCCGGCATGGTCGAGCGGAAGGTGCTCGGCTTCAGCACGCAGCGCGTGGAGGAGATCGTGCGCGGCGTGACGCAGCGCGAGCTCAACCTGATCGTGCAGCTCGGCTACGTGCTCGGCGGCATCATCGGGCTCGCGCAGTTCACCATCGAGCGGTGGTTCGCGCGCTGAGGCGCGCCGGGCACTCGCTCAGTACGAGAACAGCGTGATCGAGCGGCCGGCGCCCTTCGAGCCGCCGTCGCCCGCGTCGGTGAACGTGCCGGTGAACACGCGCGGCACCTTCCCCTTGGCGTTGACGGTGACGACGTAGTGCGTGAGCCCCGCGCCGCAGCTCGACCAGTTGTCGACGCGCACGATGTAGTCGCCGTGCGGCGCGACGAGCCCCGAAGGCCAGAAGACGTTCTCGGCGCGCGGGCCGTCGCTCGCGCAGCCGGCGTTCGAGTCGAGGTCGAGGTGACCGCCGGTGAGCGAGTTGCGGTCGGCCCAGTAGATCTCCGCGCCCGAGGGGTCGACGACGTGGAGGTCGACGTCGGCCTTCGAGTCCCACGTGATGTTCACCTGCACGTCGCCCGTGCCGACGGTGATGACGTTGACGCCGGTGGACTGGACGGCGCCGTAGGCGCCGCCGCTCGAGCCGGCGAAGTGCAGGTCGAAGACCGTCTTCGGGATGTTCTGGCCGAAGACGAGCAGCAGCGGCTGGTTGTTCGTCGGCGACGGGAGCGTGAGTTCCCAGTAGTCGTTCACGCCGGGGATGGTGACGGCGACCTTGGTGAACGGCAGCGGCGACGTGGCGAACACCTGGATGGTGCCGCCGAGGACGATGAGGTCTGGGATCGGCGCGGTGACGACCGGGCCGTCGCCGAACGAAGGGACGCCCGTCTTGAGCACGGCGATCGCCTGGCCGTCGGCGGTCTGGACGCTCGCGACGTAGTTCGCGATCGTCGCCTCCTCGACCGCGGTGGGCTGCTTCCACTCGATGCACGCGGGCATCGCGAGGAGGAGCACGCCGAGCGTGAGGGCCGGACGCCACAGGCGCCGGATGGCGTTCACGATTCGCATGACGGGAAGACGCATCACAACCTCCTCAGCGCGGCCGCGGCCGCTCATGGACGGCGGAGCCGCACGCGGGCGGGATCGACGAGCCGCGTCGAGGCACCGGCGGGCACGTCCACATACAGCACGGCGGGACGACCCTCGATGGTCGCCGCCGTCAATTCGAGTTGCCGCCCCTTGGCGGCGAAGCGACGCACGGTGCCCTGACCGCCGGCGCCGTGCGCGAGTTCGAAGCGCTTCTCCACGGCCTGCCCCGCAAGATCGAGGAACTCGGCGGCGTCGACCGGCGTGTCCCAGACCGTGACCCACGCGAGACCGGCACCCTTGGACGTACCGACGACCTCGAAGCGGTCACCAGCCCAGCCGGCGGCGCCGCGCGCCGCCGAACCCACGTCACCCAGGTACTGATACAGGAAGAGGCGCGTCTCGAATTCGCCGAGGTCGTTCGCATAGGTCAGCGTGGCACCGTCGGGCTTGGGCAGCTCGACGCGCCACGGCGTGACGACGCTGTCGAGCAGCCGCTCGGGGTGCATCACCTGCGACGTCGACACCGGCATCGACTGGTAGGGCACCTGCCCCGGCCGCTTCTCCTTGAACGTCTTCACGAACTCCGCGCCGCTGAGGTACGGGAAGAGCAACGTCTCCTGCACGAGCATCGGGGCATTGGCGAAGACGGGCATGGAGGTCGACGATTCGCGGATCGTCTGGCGCACGCGGTCCCAGCCACCGGGAAGGTTCATCGCGAAATTGCCGCCGCCGAGCATCACGCTCAGCTGTTCGAACGTCGCCTGTCCTTCCATCACGGCCTGCGCGGCAGTCTGACGGTCGTTGTCGCCGCGCTGCTTCGCGATGGAATCGAGGTTCAGGTACTGGTCCTGGAGCGCGTGCACGAGCTCGTGCGTGATGGTGATGTTGAGCATCTCCGGCGACGGCGCGCCCTTCGACGCGCCACCGCCGGAGACCACATACAAGACTTTCGTGGACGGGTCGTAGTAACCGATCACCTGCTCGGCGAGCAGGGTGAGCATGAAGCGGCGCAGGTCGAGGGTGTCGGGGAGGAGGCCGAACAGCTTGTAGGCCTTCTCGGCGCCGGCGAGCTCGAGGGCCGGCTGGTCCTCGTCGAACTTCCTCTCGAGAAAGGCGCGGACCTCGTCCTTGGTGCGCGTCTGGACCTTGGGCGGCGATTTGAACTTGAGGCCGACGGCCTTCTCGATCGCCGGCACGGCGGCGGCGACCTCGCGGGCGTACGGTGCGTCCTGCGGCGACTGGCAGGCCGAGAGGAGCAACGCGAATGAGAGCACGGATCGGGACATCAGCCGAGCACCCGGTCGAGATACCAGTTGATGAGCGGGAAGCCCCAGATGAGCGTGAGCAGCGCGGCGGGGGCGAGGAACACGCCGAACGGCACGAGCGGCGCCTCGAACGGCGCGTGCCGCGCCCGGGCGCGCGCGTAGCCGACGGGGACGACGACGAGCAGGAAGATCACGGCGGCGAGCAGCGCGGCGACGAAGATGGTGAGCAGGGCGCGCGCCGAGCCGAGCGAAGCGCCGGCCATCGCCATGAGCGTGCTGTCGCCGAAGCCCATCGCCTCCTTCTTGAGCGCGACTTCGCCGAGCCACCCGATGATGGTGATGGCTCCCGCGCCGACGCAGGCGCCGAAGATCGCGTCCACGGGTCCAGCGAAGGGGCCTCGCTCGCCGAGCCAGAGTCCCGCGAACGCGCCCAGCAGGGCGATCACGAGTCCGCTCACGGTGAAGCCGTCGGGGATGAGGTAGTGCTTGAGGTCGGTCGCCGCGATGCCGAGGAGGATCGTGGCGAAGAGCGCGACGCGGACGGCGGTGAGCCCCGCGCCGAAGGTCGCGAACGCGGCGAGCCAGAGGAACGCGACGACGAGCTCGACGAACGGGTAGATGGCCGAGATCGGCTCGCCGCAGTGCCGGCAGCGGGCGCGGAGGACGAGCCACGAGAGGAGCGGGACGTTGTCGTACCACGCGATGCCGTTGCCGCACCGCGGGCATTTCGAGCGCGGCGCGACCACCGATTCGTCGGCCGGCCACCGCGCGATGCACACGTTGAGGAAGGAGCCGACCATGGCGCCCAGCACGAAACTGAAGACCGCGAAGAGGGTACTCACGGGCGGAGGGCGTAGAGGGTGATGCCGGCGGCGACGGCGACGTTGAGCGATTCGACGCCGGCGGCCATCGGCAGCGCGACGAGGCGGTCGGCGGCGGCGCGGACGTCGGCGCTGAGCCCCGCGCCCTCGTTGCCGACGGCGATGGCGAGGCGCGCCGGCGGCGACGCGGCATGGACGGGTTCGCCGTGCGCGTCGGCACCCCAGAGCGCGACGCCGTTGGCCCGAAGCCAGGAGAGGACGACCGGGGTGGACTCGTGGAGGGAGGCGATGCGGAACTGTGCGCCGACGGCGCTGCGCACGGCCTTGGCGTTCCAGAGGTCGGCGGTGCCGGGGAGCGCGATGACGGCCGTGGCGCCGAGCGCTGCGGCGGTGCGCACGAGCGTGCCGACGTTCCCCGGATCCTGGATGCCGTCGAGCACGAGCAGGCGGGAGGTCGCGGCGAGCGTCACCGAATCGAGCGTGCGCGCGGGCACGTCGGCGATCGCGAGCACGCCCTGCGGGCTCTCGGTGTCGGCGGCCGACTGGAAGTCGGTCTCGGAGACGGCGGCCACCTCGATGCGATGCGCACCGAGCGCGTCGCGGAGCGCGGCGCCACGCGGCGTGCGGTCGAGCGCCGGCGAGGCGAGCGCGCCGCGCACGGTGAGCCCGGCGTGGAGCAATTCCTCCACGGCGCGCACCCCTTCGGCGACAAAGAGCGACTGCCGCTCTCTCGCCTTGCGACGCTTCAAGTCCCTTGCTAGGGTCAACAGACGCACCTCAGCCACCCGTCTCACCATGCCCTTTTCGATGTTCCTGACCACCCCGACCATTCATAAGAGGACGCGCGGACCTGCCCTCGCGTTTCTGGCCCTCCTGGCCGCCAGCTGGACCGCCGGCGGATGCGCCATCAGCCAGCAACAGGAGATCGAGATGGGGGCGAATTACGCCGCCCAGGTCTCCAAGCAGATGCCGTTGGTCGACGACCCGGCGTCGACCGCCTACCTGACGGAGCTGGGGAACACGCTCGCCAAGCTGACGGAGCGGAGCGACCTCGTGTGGCACTTCGCGATCGTCGACAGCAAGGACGTGAACGCGTTCGCGGTGCCGGGGGGCTACATCTACGTCAATCGCGGGCTGATCGAGCGTGCGCAGACGATGGCGCAGGTCGCCGGCGTCGTGGGGCACGAGATCGGCCACGTGGTGCGGCGCCACTCGGTGAAGCAGATGGAGAAGGAGAAGGGGGCGAGCATCGGGTACGCCGGGTTGTGCATCGTGAGTCCGCAGACCTGCCGCGACGCGGGCGACGTGATCAGCGTCGCCGCGAACGGCGTGTTCGCGAAGTTCAGTCGCGACGACGAGGCCGAGGCCGACGCCGAAGGGGTGAAGCTCCTCGTGCGCGCGGGGATCGACCCGCACGGCATCCCGCAGATGTTCCGCATCCTGCTCGACGAGCGGAAGCAGACGCCCGGTGCGTTGGACACGTTCTTCGCGTCGCACCCGCTCGAGGAAGACCGCATCGCGGCGACGAACGCGCTGATCGCGCAGTACCCCGCGGCGCAGCTCAAGGGGATGGTCGTCGACGGGCCGCGGTTCCAGGAGTTCAAGCAGCGGCTTCAGTCTCTGCCGGTGAGCAAGCGCGCGTCGAAGCAGTGACCGCGGCCGGCATGCGCCGGCGCTCGACGCCGCCCGTTGGCGGGCGCGCGCCGGCCCGGCGGCTCAGAGGCGCTGCACGAACGCGGTGACGAGGTCGGCGAACCGCCCGGCGGCCTGGGCGCCCACCGCCACCACCTCGGCGTGATCGAGTGGGGTCATGGAGATCCCCGCGGCGGGATTCGTGATCAACGAGACGGCCGCGACCTCCATCCCCATCGCCGCGGCGACGATGGTCTCCGGCACCGTGGACATGCCGGTGGCATCGGCGCCCAGCCGCTCGAGCATGCGCACCTCGGCAGGCGTCTCGTACGACGGCCCGAGCAGTCCGGCGTAGACGCCCTTCTGCACCGGCACCCCCGCGGCCCGCGCGCTCTCCTCGAGCAGGGCGATGAGGCGGGGCGAGTACGGCGCCGACATGTCGGGGAACCGCGTGTCCCCCGGCTCGACCGCGCCCATGAGCGGGTTCCGGAACATGAGATTGAGGTGATCCTCGATCACCATCAGGTCGCCCGGCTTGAAGGCGCGATTCACGCCGCCGGCCGCGTTCGACGTGAAGAGCACCTTCGCGCCGAGCGCGTGCACGACGCGCACCGGGAACGCGGCGACGCGGGCATCGTGTCCCTCGTACATGTGGAAGCGCCCCGACAGCGCGAGCACCTCGCGTCCGCCGAGGAAGCCGCGGATCAGCTCACCGCGATGCCCCTCGACGTGCGGCGCGTGGAAGCCGGGGATCGCGTTGTAGTTCGCGCGGGTCGCGCCCTCGAGGCGATCGGCGAGCGCGGCGAGCCCGGAGCCGAGCACGATGGCGCAGACCGGCGACGTGACGCCGAGGCGGTCGGCGACGGACGCCGCAGCGGCGCGCGCCGCGGTGCTGCCATGGGGGTCGATCATCCGAGCTCCTGACGGAGTGAGGCGAACTCGCGGTCGACGCGCTCGAGGAGAGCGCGCTTCTCGTCGTCGGGCAGGAAGGCCCCCTCGAAGCCCGTGCGCGAGAGGCGGCACAGTTCGTCGAAGGTGAAGTGCAACTCGCGGGCGGCGTGCGCGTACTCGTCGGTGAGGGTCACGCCGCTCATGAGCCGGTTGTCGGTGTTGAGGGTGACCTTCATGCCGCGGTCGAAGAAGGCGCGCAGCGGATGCGACGCGAAGTCCTTCGCGGCGCGCGTCTGCACGTTGCTCGTGAGGCAGGCCTCGATGACGATGCCGCGTTCGCCGAGCTCGTCGGTGAGCCGCTCGTCCTCGATGAGGCGCGTGCCGTGTCCGATGCGCGTCGCGCCGCAGACGTGCACGGCCTCGCGCACGCTCTCGGCCCCCGCGCCCTCGCCGGCATGGCAGGTGCAGAACATCCCGTGGTCGAGCGCGTGATGGAACGCCGACTGATGTACCGCGGCCGGATGCCCGGCCTCGCCGCCGGCGAGGTCGAAGCCGACGACGCCACGCCCCTGCCAGCTCACCGCGAGGCGCGCGAGTTCGAGCGAGACGCTCGGCGGCAGGTGCCGGAGCGCGCAGATGATGAGGCGGCCCGTGATGCCGTGGTCCTTGAACGCGCGCTCGAGCCCGCGGGCGGGCGCGTCGACGGCCTCGTCGAGCGTCATCCCCCACTGTTGGTTGAGCACCGGCGCGTAGCGCACCTCGATGTAGCGCACGCCATCGGCGGCCGCGTCCTCGGCGAGCTCGTACGTGATGCGCTCGAGCGACGCGACGCTCTGCATGACACTGAGCGTGGTGTCGAAGCGGGTGAGATAATCCTCGAGGTGGCGGGCATCGCGCACGTACATGTGGTGCGCGAGCTCCTCGGGGGGTGAGCGCCGGCATCGGGATGCCGTACTCCTCGGCGAGCTCGAGCAACGTCGAGGGACGCACCGAGCCGTCGAGGTGGCAGTGCAGTTCGGCCTTCGGGATGCGGCGGAGCAACTCCTTGGGCAACTCCGTCACGACGGGTCCTGGTCGCGGAGGGCGCGCGCCGAGACGACGCGATACACGGCGCCGCCCGTAGCCGCGCTCGAGGGCGGCACGGGGAGGCCGCGGCTGTCGGTGACGGCGCGCTCGCCGGCGGCGATGGCGTCGGCGAGCGCGGGGTCGAGCTGGCGCACGGCGTCGAGCGCCGTCGCGCCGTGCGGGACGAAGAGCGCCTTGCCGTTGACGAAGACGCGGAGCTGGGTGGGTTCAGTCATGGAGCGGGTTTGGACTTCGTGGGGAGCGGCGCCGGTCGCACCGCCTCGAAATCGCCGGCGCGTCGCATGGCGTCGTAGGCTTCCGCGGCGAGCGACTGCGGCGTCACTGACCAATTGCGAACGAAATAATCGGCCGGGCGGAGGGTGCCGCGGCGCGTGACCTCGTCGATCAGCAGCTGGCGGATCTCGAGCTGCTTGTCGTGCACGACCGGTGCGTCGCGCAGCATCGCATAGCCGCCGCCACCGCCGGCGCGGTAGTTCGAGAGCGCGAGCGTTAACGAATCGTCGTCGCGCACGGCGCGGCCACGCACGCGCAGCCCGGTGATGCGGTCGCCCGCGGGGCGCGAGAGGTCGATCGTGTAGTCGGCGCCCTGCACCATCTCGAAGTTGAAGCCCGGGATGCCCGGGTCCGGCGCGGCGTGCCGCGCCGCGCCCTCGCCCGTGACGCGGAAGTACCGGGCGCTCTGCTCGAGATAGGCACGCAACTGGGCGCCGGTCACGCGAACGGCCTTGAGCGTGTTGTCGTACGGGTAGAGCTGCGCGAGCTGGGCGACGGTGATGGGACCCGCCGGCAGCCGCGCGTCGAGCGAGAACGCGGCGGCCGAGGCGAGGTCGGTGCCCGCGGCGCGGCGCATCGTCTCGGTGACGAAGTCCATGAGGGGCGTATCGGCCACGCGCGCCGAGTCGGCGCGCCAGGGCACGGCGGTGCGCCCCACGACCTGCGACGCATAGGCGCGGGCCGCATCGTGCCCGCGCTGCAGGAGCGCGACGAGCGCCGGCGCCTCGGCGTGGCCGGCGGCGCGCACGATCGACGCGTCCTTGCCGATGGGGCGCCACTCCGAGCCGCGGATCTCGAAGCGCAGGTGCGCGACGGACACGCTCGTCGCCCAGTTGCGCGGCTGGGTGAGCAGGACGCCGTTGATCATCGTGTCGGCGAGCTCGCGGTGCGAATGGCCGTAGACGATGGCGTCGATGCCCGCCACCTCGTGCGCGATGCGCGCGGCGGGGTTCTCGCTGCCGAGGCCAGTGGTGACGGTATCGTAGCTCGCCTCGCCCGTGAGTCCGCCGTGGACGAGCACGACGACGGCGTCAGCGCCCTCGGCGCGGGCCGCCTCGACCGCGCTCCGCACTTCGGGCACGACGTCGCCGATCACGACCTGGCCGGCGAGGTGCTCGCGGTCCCAGACCATCGAGCCCGGGGTGGTCGCGCCGACGAGGGCGATCTTCATCCCGCCGCGCGCGACGATCGTGTACGCCGGCCACGCTCGCGTGCCGTCGGGCCGTCGCGCGTTGGCGGCGAGGAACGGGAAGTTCGCCTGCGACAGGGCTCGCCGCAGCACGGGCAGGCCGTAGTTGAACTCGTGATTGCCGATCGCCGCCGCGTCGTAGCGCATCGCGTTCATCGCCGCGATCACGGGGTGCGGGGCGGCGGTGTCGAGACGGGCCGCCACGTACGTCAGCGGATTCCCCTGCAGCAGGTCGCCCGCGTCGACGAGGATCACCCGGCCGGGATTGGCGGCGCGCACGGAGTCGACGATGGTCGCCGCCCGCGCGAGTCCGCGCGCGGACTCTGCGGTGTCGGCGTAGTAGTCCCAGCCCCGCAGCCGCCCGTGCACGTCGGTGGTCGACGCGATGACCACGTCCACCGGGATCCCCTGGGCGCTCGCCGCCGCCGGGAATGCCGTCAAAACGGCGCAGAGCGCCGCGATCAGCCGTTCCATGGGGGAAAGCTATGCGGGGCACGTCGCCGGAGCGAGGGTGACGCCCGGTGGTTGACGGGGCACCGTCATCCGGCCCACGATACAGAACCGTGACGCGTCCTCCGCTTCTCTTTCACGCCGTCGTGCCGGAGTTTTCACTCGCACGGAAGGCCGGCACCACCATCAGATGAAACCACTCATCATCGGCATCGCCGGCGGGTCCGGGTCGGGGAAATCGACCGTCGCCCGCAAGATCGCCGAGGCGCTCACTCCCGCGTCGGTCGCGTTCATCGACATGGACGCGTACTACCGGAACCGGACGGACCTCACGCTGGACGAACGGCGGCACCTGAACTGGGATCATCCGGACGCCTTCGACCTCGACCTGCTGGCCGCGCACCTCGACACGCTGGCGCGGGGCGAAGGCATCGAGAAGCCGGTCTACGATTTCGTGTCGCACCTGCGGGACACGCGGACCGTCCCCGTGAGGGCGTCGGACGTGATCGTGATCGACGGCATCCTGCTCTTCGTCGACCAGCGGGTGCGCGACCGGTGCGACGTGAAGGTGTTCGTCGACACCGACGCCGACGTGCGGCTCATCCGCCGCATCCGGCGTGACATGGCCAAGCGCGGACGTCCGCTCGACGAGATCCTCGAGCAGTACCTGACGACCGTCCAACCGATGCACCTGCAGTTCGTCGAGCCGAGCAAGCGGTACGCCGACGTGATCGTGCCCCGTGGCGGCCACAACTCCGTGGCCATCGACCTCATCATCTCGACCATCCTCCGACGACTCGGCAACAAGGCCACATGACCGAAGCGCCCGCCTCCGGCGAACGCATCCTCGTCGTCGACGACGAACCCGACATCGTCGCGCTCGTCGTGTACCATCTCGCGAAATCGGGCTACCGCGTCTCCTCGGCACAGAACGGCACCGACGCGCTCGCCATCGCGCGTCGCGAGCGCCCCGCGCTCGTCGTGCTCGACCTCATGCTCCCGGGGCTCACCGGGTTCGAGGTGCTCGAGCAGCTCCGCGCCGACCGCGCGACCAGGAACGTCGCGGTGCTCATGCTCACGGCCCGCCGCGAGGAGCCCGACCGCATCCGCGGCCTCACGCTCGGCGCCGACGACTATCTCGCGAAGCCCTTCAGCCCCCAGGAACTCGTGCTGCGCGTGGCGGCGATCCTCCGCCGCACGGCCGGCGCGCAGCCCGCGGCGGACGTGCTGACGGCGGGGCCGATCGCCATCGACCGGTCGGCCCACCGCGTGCAGGTCGAGGGCGCGGAGATCGAGCTGACCCCGACCGAATACAAGCTCCTCATCACGCTCGCGGAGCGGCGCGGGCGCGTGCAGTCGCGCGCCCACCTGCTCGAGACGGTGTGGGAGGCCGCGCCCGACATCCAGACGCGCACCGTGGACATGCACGTGCAGCGGCTCCGCACGAAGCTCGGGCCGGCGGGCGACCTCATCGAGACGGTGCGTGGGTTCGGCTACCGGATGAAGGTCGAAGGATGAGGCTCCCCACGCGCCTGCTCCTCGGCGCCCTCGCGGTGGTCGCGATGCTGGCAGTCGTGCTCACGTTCGAGGTCGACCAGAAGCTCGCCGAGCGGCTGACGGCGGAGGCGACCGATGGCCTGGCGCGGGAAGCCCGCCTCGTGGCGTCGGAGTGGACCCCCGGAGTGGATCCCGTCGTGCTCGCCGAACACACCGGCATCGCGACCGGGCACCGCGTGACGCTCATCGACTCGACGGGCGTCGTGATCGGCGACTCGGAGTTCCGCGGCAGCGCCCGGCTCCAGCTCGAGAATCACGCACACCGCCCGGAAGTGATGGCCGCGCGGGCGACCGGCATGGGCTCGTCCCGCCGGCGCAGCCCGTCGGCGGGCGACCTCGAGTTGTACGTTGCGGTGCGCGCGGCCCGCGGCACGGCGCGCGTGTCGCTCACCACGTCGTCGCTCGACGCCATCATCATGTCGGCCAAGCAGGACGTCGCCGTTGCCAGCGCCGTGGCGATGCTGGGAGCGCTCGTGCTCGCCGGGCTGTTCGCCCGCGACGTGTCACGCCCGGTGCGCGAGCTGCGCGACGTGGCGCGCGCGCTCGCCGACGGCGACTTCACGCGGCGCCCGGCCCTCGCCGCGCCGGGCGAAGTCGGCGAGCTCGCGGATGCCGTGCACCGGCTCGCCGAACAGCTGGCGACGCGCGTCGAGGCGCTCCGGTCGGAGGAGACCCTGATGCGCGAGCTCGCCGAGTCGCTCAACGAGGGGATCTTCGCCGTCGACGCGCGGGGGCACGTGGTGCGCATCAACGAGACGTGCCGCGCGCTGCTCGGCCGCCGCGAGGCGCTCCCCTTCCCGTCCGACATCCTGCCGCGCGAGCGCGCGCTGCGCGACGCGATCGCCTCCGCGCTCGGCGGCGAGACGGTGCGCGACGTCGAGGCGACGCTCGCCGGCCGCACGTTCTCCATCTCGGCGCGTCCGCTCGACCGCGGAGGCGCCGTGGTCGCGCTCCTCGACCTCACCCGCCTGCGCCGCCTCGAGACGGTGCGGCGCGACTTCGTGTCGAACGTGTCGCACGAGCTCAAGACGCCGCTCACGGTGGTGCGCGGGTTCGCCGAGACGCTCGTGCACGACGACCCGGAGACGGAGGTCCGCCGGAAGTTCGTCGGCACGATCCTCTCGAACACGCGGCGCATGCAGCGCATCGTCGACGACCTGCTCGACCTGTCGCGCATCGAATCGGGGGGCTGGGTGCCCCAGCCGGTCGAGACCGACGTCGCCGCCGCCGCGGCCGACGCCCTGCTCGCGGCGCGACCGGCCGCGGAGCTGAAGGGACTCGCCCTCACGACGGAACTCGCCGCCGACGCGACGACCTGCTTCGCCGACCCGACGGCCATCCGCCAGGTGCTCGGCAACCTCGTCGACAACGCCGTGCGGCACACCGCGCGCGGCGGCGTCACCGTGTTCTCGCGGCGCGAGGGCGGCCTCGTCGCCGTCGGCGTGCGCGACACGGGGAGCGGCATCCCAGCCGAGCACCTCCCGCGCATCTTCGAGCGGTTCTACCGCGTCGATCCGGCGCGTTCGCGAGAGGAGGGGGGCACGGGCCTCGGCCTCGCGATCGTGAAGCACCTCGTGGAGTCGCACGGCGGCCGGGTACGGGCCGAGAGCACGGTGGGCGCGGGGACGAGCATCATGGCGACCTTCCCCGACGCGGCCGCCCGCGGCTGACCCGCCTCGCGCGGCGGGCACGGTCCGCCCCATATTGCGGCAGATGACCAGCGCTCCGCGCCTCCACCTCGCCGACGGCGGCCGCCCCTCTCGTGACGAGGGGGAGCAGCGCATCGCCGCGATCGACATCGGGTCGAACTCCATCCGGCAGATCATCGCCGACGTGAGTCCTTCCGGATCGATCCGCGTCGTCGACGAGATGAAGGCGGCCCCGCGCCTCGGCACGGGGCTGCACGAGACGAACGTGCTCGCCGACGAGCCGATGCGGCTCGCCATCGAGGCGCTCACCCGCATGGCGCTGCTCGCGAAGCAGCTCGGCGCGCAACGCGTCGAGGCCGTCGCGACGAGCGCCGTGCGCGAAGCCTCGAACAGCATCCGCTTCATCCAGCGCATCCGGCACGAGACCGGACTCAAGGTGCGCGTGCTCGTCGGCGAGGAGGAGGCGCGCCTCGCCTATCGCTCGGCGCTCGCGCACTTCGAGATCGGCCGCGGCCGCGCCGTCGTGATGGACATCGGCGGCGGTTCGCTCGAGTTGGCGCTCGCCGCCGAAGGTCTCGTCGAGCGGTTGATCTCCCTCCCCTTCGGCGCGCTCCGGCTGAGCGAGCAGTTCCTGCGGCCCGAGCCGCGGCCGAAGTCGGTGAAGAAGCTCCGCAAGTTCATCCGCGACGAGATCCGCGCCGCCATCCCGGCGCGCGACTGGCGCGGCTCGATGGTCATCGGGTCGGGAGGCACATTCACGAACCTCGCGGGGATCCACCTCGCCCGGCAGGGACTGCAGGCGGCGCGCTCGGTGCATGGCACGCGCATCCCGCGCGTCGACGTCGACCACATCCTGGAGCTGCTCGGGTCGATGACGCTCGCCGAGCGCCTCGGCGTGCCGGGACTCAACGCGGGACGCGCCGACATCATCGTCGCCGGCCTCGCCGTGGCCGCGGAGGTGCTCGACCGCGTCGAACCGCGCGACCTCGCGGCCTCGGCGTTCGGCATCCGCGAGGGACTCCTGCTCGACGTGGCCCGCGTGATGCCGACCACGACCGACCCCGGCGTCGCCCGCGAACGGTCGGTGCGGGAGTTCGCCGAACGGTGCCATTACGAGGAGCCGCACGCGCGCCAGGTGCAGCGGCTCGCCCTGCAGCTGTTCGACTCGCTCGGCAAGCGGCTCGGCTGCGAGAGCGGCGAGCGCGCCATGCTCGCCGACGCGGCGCTGCTGCACGACGTGGGCTACCACATCAATTATCAGGGGCACAACAAGCACTCGTACCACCTGATCGTGCACGCCGACCTGCTCGGCGTGGCGCCGGGCGAGCAGCTCGTCATCGCGCACGTGGCGCGCTACCACCGCGGCGCGTTGCCGGACAAGAAGAAGCATCCCGCGTTCGGGCAGCTCGACAAGGCGACGCGGCAGCGCATCCGCCGCCTCTCGGCGATCCTTCGCATGGCCGACGGCTTCGATCGCGGCCACATCGCGGAGATCGACCAGCTGCGCCCCCGCCGCACCGAGCGCGCGCTGCGCGTGCACGCGACGGCCGTACCGCGCGCGAAGTCGCTGCGCCTCGAGCTGTGGGGCGGCGCGCGAAAGTCGGACCTGCTCGCCGAGCTGCTCGGAGTGCCGATCGAGGTGGTCGCGCCCGACGGCACCGTCGTGCGGGCCGCCGAGATGGACGAGCGCGTCGAGTAGCGACCGGCTAGCGCTTCTTGAGCGCCGCCTCGCTCGTCACGATCGTGATGCCGCCCACCTCGTAGACGCGCTCGGCGGCCGTGGCGTCGCGTGGTTTCGCCCGACCCGCCCGGATCGCGCGGATCGCGGCGAGCGTCTTGCCGAGCGCCGCGGGATCGGCGCTCGCCGTGTTGTGGGCTGGGAGCAACCGCTGCACCGCGGTGCCGAGCGCCACCAGGCGCGCCATCGAGCGCTCGTACGCGGCGAGGTCCGTCTCGGGAGCGAAGAGCCAGATCGGCCCGTCGTAGTAGCTGTCGCCGGTCCAGAGCAGGCCGTTCGCGCGGTCGAACAGGGCGAGCGCGTCGGGCGTGTGGCCGGGCACGTGCAGCACTTCGAGGGTGCGTCCGCCCAACGCGAGGCGTGTGCCGTCGCGAACCGTCTCGGTCGCGCGCCACGCCACGGTGTGATACGTCGCGGTGTCGAACCCCGCGGGCGACGCGCCGCAGAACGCGCCAGGCGCGACCTCCGCGGCGATCGCGGCGTGCGGCACTCCCGCCTCGCTCTGGTGCGTGAACGGCGTGTCCATCGCGGCGATGCGATCGAATTCCCAATTGCCGCCCATGTGGTCGAAATGGGTGTGCGAGTTGAGCACCGTCACGGGAAGTTTTGTGAGGCGCTCGACCACCGGCCGGATCGGCACGACACCGATCCCCGAGTCGAAGAGCAGCGCGCGGTCGGTCCCGAGGATCAGGTACGCGATTGCCTCCTGCCACTGCTCCGGCTCGGCGAGGGCGAACACGCCGTCGGTCACGCGGTACACGCGGTACCAGTCGGAAACTTCGACCCGTACGAGCGCCGCGTTCGCCGGCCGCGGCAGTTTGGCGCACCACTCGCGCGCCGGCTGTGAGGCGGCGGGCCGGGCCACCGCCAGGAGCAGCGCAAACCGCGCGACGATCGACACACGCCTTTGCATGCGGCGAATCTTCCTCGCCGCGCTCGCCCTGTCAATTCTCGCGATCGCCCGTCCGGGCATCGACCGCGCCGACGGCGCGATCGCGCTAGCCGAACGCCTCGGCGGGCAGCTCGCGCGCAGTGGCCGAGTCGCGCACCTGACCCCACGGATCGCGCTGCAACAGCCGGTGCGTCGCGCGCTCGACGCCGTCGAGCGGGACGCGCTGGGCGTAGCTCCCGTCGGCCGAGAGCTCCCATGCCTGCCGGTTGTCGGCGAGGCAGGTCTCGAGCAACGACGCGAGGCGCGGATGCCACCGCACGTCCTCGACGGGCACGATCGCCTCGACCCGGCGGTCGAAGTTGCGCGGCATCCAGTCGGCGGAGCCGATGTAGTACTCGCCCGCGCCGTCGTTCGAGAAGAAATAGACGCGCGAGTGCTCGAGGAACCGGCCGATGACGCTCACGACGCGGATGCGGTCGCTCACCCCCGGCAGCTGCGGACGCAGGCAGCAGATGCCGCGCACGATGAGGTCGATCTCGACCCCCGCCTTCGACGCGCGGTAGAGCGCGTCGATCGTCTCGGCGTCGACGAGCGCGTTCATCTTGGCGATGATGCGCGCCGGCCGGCCGGCGCGCGCATGCTCGGCCTCGCGATCGATCAGCTGGATCACCCGCTGCCGCATGCCGCTCGGCGCCACCACCAGCTTGCGGTACACACGCTGCCGCGAGAAGCCGGTGAGCATGTTGAAGAGGTCGCTCACGTCGGCGCCCACCGACTGGCTGCAGGTGAAGAGGCCGAGGTCGGTGTAGACGCGGGCGGTGCGCGAGTTGTAGTTGCCGGTGCCGATGTGCACGTAGCGGCGGATCTCGTCGTGTTCACGGCGCACGACGAGCGCGAGCTTGGCGTGGGTCTTGAGCCCCGGCACGCCGTACGCCACGTGCACCCCGAACGACTCGAGCGTACGCGCGAAGTTGATGTTGTTCGCTTCCTCGAAGCGCGCCTGCAGCTCGACGAGCACGGCGACCTGGATGCCCCGCTGCGCCGCCTCGGTGAGCGCCTTCACGATCGCGCCGTCGCCGGACGTCCGGTACAGCGTCATCTTGATGGCGAGGGTGCGGTCGTCGCGCGCCGCCGCCTCGATGAACTGCTCGACGCTCGCCGTGAACGACTCGAACGGATGGTGCACGAGCAGGTCGCGCTCGCGGATCACGTCGAAGATCGAACGATCGGGGTCGCGCAGGTCCTGCGGCACCACGGCCTGGAACGGCGTGTCGCGCAGCTCCGGCACGTCGAGCGTCGAGAGCGCGAGCAGGTCGCCGAGGTCGAGCAGCGGCCCGCTCTCGTGCACCTCACGGTCGACGAGCGGCTCGAACTCGGGATCCTCGCTCTCGCGCAACTCGTCGAGCAGCAACGTGCGCAGCGCCGCCGGCATCCCCGTCTGCACCTCGAGGCGCACCACCTCGCCGAACCGGCGCTGGAACACCTGCTCCTCGATCATCGCCAGCAGGTCCTCCGGCTCCTCGGTGTTCGAGACCTCGAGGTCGGAGTAGCGGGTGATGCGGAAGGTGTGCCACCCGACGATCTGCATCCCCGGGAACAGCCGCCCCAGGTGCGCGCCGATCACCGCTTCGAGCGGCACGAACTGGTTCGGCCGCCCCTCCACCGGCACCCAGCGCGGGAGCGACTTCGGCACCTTCACGCGCGCGAAGTGATCGGACGTCCGTTCGGGATCGCGCAGCTCGACGGCGAGCGAGATCGAGAGGTTCGAGATGTACGGGAACGGATGCCCCGGGTCGACGGCGAGCGGCGTCAGCACGGGATAGACGTTCTGCTCGAAGAACGCGTCCACCTGCTGCCGCTCCGCCGCCGTGAGGTCGCCGATGCCGAGCAGCCGCACGCCGTGCGCCGCGAGTCCGGGGAGGAGCTGCTCGTGCAGGCAGACGCGGGCGCTCTCGAGCATCTCGGCCACGCGCCGTTCGATGCGGTCGAGCTGCTCGCGCGGGGTGAAGCCGTCGGGCGGGAGCTTCTGCACGCGGGCCGACACCTGCCGGCGGAGCCCCGCCACCCGCACCATGTAGAACTCGTCGAGGTTCGAGCCGAAGATGGCGAGGAACTTCAGCCGCTCGAGCAGCGGATTGCGTTCGTCGAACGCCTCGGCCAGCACGCGCGCGTTGAACTCGAGCCACGACAGTTCGCGGTTCAGGAACCGCGTCGGGTTGGTGGCGAACTCGGCGGACGTCGTGAGGGCGGATTGCACGGTGGAACCGGTCAGGGGACCGCTCGGGGCGCGGACGCGGCGTCGCCCCGGCGTTCCTCGAAATTATGCTTGATTTGCTTGCCTTCGGCGAGGTAGACGGCATCTTCGCCGATATTCGTGGCTAAGTCCGCTACCCGCTCCAAGTTACGACTCACCAGGAAGAGTTCGAGCGCCGCCGTGATGGTCGTCGGATCTTCCAGTACGTGGGTTATCACGATCCGGAAGACCGAGTCGTTGAGGGCGTCGACCTGGTCGTCCATGCCGCAGACGGCACGCCCGAGCGCGCCGTCCGCTCTAATGAATGCGTCCAGCGCATCGCTCAGCATGCGCCGGGCGCGGCGGGCCATGTCCTCGATCTCCGGCCCTGGCACGACGCCGGCGCGCAGCTGCGACAGGCGGATGGCCGACTGCGCGATGTTCACCGCGTGGTCACCGACGCGCTCGAGATCGCTCGAGATCTTGATCGTGCTGATGATGAAGCGCAGGTCGCGCGCCATCGGCTGCTGCAGCGCGAGCAGCGAGATGGCGAGGTTCTCCACCTCGATCTCCAGCGCATCCATATGGTGGTCGCCGCTGATGACCGCTTCGGCCTTCGTCTCGTCGCGGTGCAGCAGCGCCGACACCGCCATCTCGACGAGCGTCTCGGCGCGCTCCGACATCTCGAGCAGGCGCTGCTTGAGGTCGCGCAACTGGTCGTGGAAATGCCGGAAGCCCGGCCCCGCCGCCGCCTCGGCTTCGATGGTGGCGCGTTCGATGTCCGTGCTCATCCGAACCTCCCCGTGACGTAGGCTTCCGTCCGCTCCTGGCGCGGACTCGTGAAGATCTGTTCCGTGCGCCCTTCCTCGACCAGCGTGCCCATGTAGAAGAACGCCGTGCGGTCCGAGACGCGGGCCGCCTGCTGCAGGTTGTGCGTGACGATGACGACCGTGAGCTCCCGCTTGAGCTCGACGAGCAGCTCCTCGACGCGTTGCGTGGCGATCGGGTCGAGCGCCGAACAGGGTTCGTCGAGCAACAGCACCTCGGGGTCGTTGGCGAGCGCGCGGGCGATGCAGAGACGCTGCTGCTGGCCGCCGGAGAGGCCGGTCGCGAGTTCGCGGAGGCGGTCCTTCACCTCGTCCCAGAGCGCGGCGCGGCGCAGCGCACTCTCGACGATATCATCGAGCACGTCGCGGCGCGACTCGCCGTTGATGCGCGGACCGAACGCGACGTTCTCGTAGATCGACTTGGGGAAGCAGTTCCACCGCTGGAACACCATCCCGGCACGCTGGCGCAGGGCGACCACGTCGGTGCCGCGCGCGTAGATGTCGGCGCCGTCGAGGCGGATCTCCCCTTCGTGCCGCGTGCCGACGATGAGCTCGTTGAGCCGGTTGATGGAGCGCAGGAAGGTCGACTTGCCGCACCCCGACGGGCCGATGAACGCCGTGATGGAGCGGGGCCGGATGGAGAGCGAGACGTCGAACAGCGCCTGTTTCTGGCCGTACCAGAACGAGTAGTCGACCGCCTCGAGGATCCCCGGGGTCCCGGGCAGGTCGGCGCCGGTCGGCGATTCCACGAGCGGCGCGCGGCCGGCGAGCGGCTCCGCCGCGGTCACCCGAACCGCCCGGTGATGTACGACTCCGTGCGCGCGTCGGCCGGCGCCGTGAAGAGCCGAGCCGTCGGCGCGAACTCGACGAGCTCGCCGTGCAGGAAGAACGCCGTCGAGTCCGACACGCGCGCCGCCTGCTGCATGTTATGCGTCACGATCACGACGGCGACCTCCTTGCGGAGCTCGTACACCAACTCCTCGACGCGCTGCGTGCTGATCGGGTCGAGCGACGCGGTCGGTTCGTCGAGCAGGAGCACCTCGGGGTCGGTCGCCAGCGCGCGCGCGATGCAGAGCCGCTGCTGCTGCCCGCCGGAGATCCCCGTCGCCGGGGCGTCGAGCCGGTCCTTGACCTCGTCCCAGAGCGCGGCCCGGCGGAGCGCGCGCTCGACGATGCCGTTCACGTCGCCGCGTGACGGGCGCGGCGACATCGCCTTGAGCCCGGCGGCGACGTTCTCGCGGATCGTCATCGTCGGGAACGGCGTGGGGCGCTGGAACACCATGCCGACGTGCTTGCGGATCGCGGCGGGATTCACGCTCGGGTCGAAGATGTCGTGCCCGTCGAGCAGCACCTCGCCCGTGACCGTCGCCCCGCCGATCGTCTCGTGCATGCGGTTCAGGCAGCGGAGGAACGTCGACTTGCCGCACCCCGAGGGCCCGATGATCGCCGTGACCCGGTTGTCGAGGATGGTCATCGACACGTCCCGCACGGCACGCTTGGCGCCGAAATAGGCCGAGAGCCCCTTCACGCGGATACGCTCGCGCGTCGGCGCGTCGGCGGCGCCGCTGCGGTCGACGTGCATGGTGGCGGGGAACGCACGGCGCGCCACCGTCGCCTCAGTCACCGCTGCCGTCGCCATGGGATCGGGTGGCCACGCGGGCCACGAGGCTGATGGTGAGGACGAGTCCGATGAGCACCAGCGCACCGGCCCACGCGAGCGAGTGCCAGTCCTCGTAGGGACTCACCGCGTACTGGAAGATCTGCAGCGGAAGCGCCGCGATCGGCTTCGTCAACGAGAACGAACGGAACTGGTTCCCCAGCGCCGTGAAGAGCAGCGGGGCGGTCTCGCCGGCGATGCGCGCCACGGCCACCAGCGCGCCGGTCACGATCCCCCCCATCGCCGTCCGCAGGACGATCACGAGCCCGGTGCGCGCCCGCGAGTAGCCGAGCGCCAACGCCGCCTCGCGCAACGACTGCGGCACGAGCGCGACCATCTCCTCGGTGGTCCGCGTCACCATCGGCACGAGCATCGCCGCCAGCGCCACGCCGCCGGCGGCGGCCGAGAAGTGCCCCACCGGCCGCACGAGGAACTGCCACGCGAAGATCCCCATCACGATCGACGGCAACCCGTTCAACACGTCGGCCAGGAAGCGGACGACCGTCGCGAGCTTGGTGTGCTTCTGCTCCGCCACGTACAAGCCGGCGCCGACGCCGATCGGCAACCCGATCGCGCAGGCGACGCTCACCACGATGAGCGTGCCGACGATCGCGTTGGCCATGCCGCCGCCCGACTCCCCCACCGACTTCGGGTCCTCGGTGAAGAACGCCACCGAGAGCGACGACGCACCCGACTTCGCGAGATGGTAGAGGATGAACAGCAGCGGCAGCGTCGCGATCACCGCCGACAACGTGAGCAACCCGACCATCACGTTGTTCACGATGCGGCGACGGACGAGCGTGCGGCTCGTGCGGGCCGCGGCGGCGCGCTGCCTGACACTCGGCCGCGACGGCCGCCCCGGCGTCACGGGCGCGGTCGCGGAGGTCACGCGCGCACCTTCCGCGAGCCGCCCGTCTGCCACACGAGCCAGCGCGCCACGCCGTTCACGATCAGCGTGATCACGAACAGGATGAACCCCACCGCCATGAGTGCGGAGAGGTGGAGGTCACCCGACGCCTCCGAGAACTCGTTGGCGATGAGGGAGGCGATCGTGTAGCCGGGCGCGAACAGCGAAGCGGCGATCTCGTGGCGGTTCCCGATGACCATCGTCACCGCCATCGTCTCGCCGAGCGCGCGGCCGAGTCCGAGGATGATGCCGCCGATGATCCCCGAACGCGCGAACGGGAGCACCGCGCCCCGGATGGCCTCCCACCGCGTCGCGCCGAGCGCGAGCGCCGCCTCGCGCTGCGAGCGCGGCACGGCGAGCAGCACTTCGCGCGACACCGAGGAGATGTACGGGAGCACCATGATGGCGAGGATGAGCCCCGCCGTGAGCATCGACGGCCCGTAGGCGGGGCCGCTGAAGAGCGGCGTCGCGCCGAGGTGCAGCGTGTCGCGCAGGAACGGCATGACCGCCGTGCGCATCAGCGGCACGAGCACGAAGATCGCCCAGAGGCCGTAGACGACGCTCGGGATGGCCGCCAAGAGGTCGATGAGGAACGCCACCGGCCGGCGCAGCCAGCGGGGCGCGAATTCGGCGATGTAGATCGCCACGCCGAGCGCGAGCGGTGTGGCGATGACGAGGGCGATGATCGACGACACGATCGTGCCGTAGATGGCCGGCGCGGCGCCGAACTTCTCGTTGTTCGGGTCCCAGTCGCTCGACGTGAGGAACCCGAAGCCGAACTGCTTGAGCGCCGGCCACGCCGCCTCGCCGAGTGCGACGACGAGCAGGAGCAGCAGGAGGGGCACGCACAGGGCGAACGCCGTGATCGTCGCGTCGTACGCGCGATCGGCCAGCCCGCCCCCCTGCAGATGGCTCCGCTCGATGCTGGGCGCGGGGGCTGGGGGGGCCACGGACTCCGGACCGGCTGGGGTGGATGGGGCTGTCATCAGTCGTTTAAAGAAAGGACTGACGGAGGGCCTTCTCTATGGTCCCCGCCGCGCGATACAAAGTCGTGACAGAAGGCGTTCAGCGACGCCGTGCGCGCGCCCCGCCGCGGTCGTCGAGGATGGCGTCGAAGGCCCGGGCCGCCGGACTCCCCCGATGGCCGGCCAGCGACAACCTGAAGAAGGGACGCTCGATGTGCAGTCCGGTGACGTCGAGCACGACCAGGCGCCCCAGTGCGACCTGCTCGGCCACCGACGCCTGCGACACGATGGCGATGCCGCGACTGTGCGCCACGATCTGCTTGATGGCCTCCGGGCCATCGACCTCGATCGTGCGGCTCGGCGCGATGCCGATGGCGCGCAGCGACGCGTTGACGATCTTGCGGGTGCCGGCAGCCGGCTCGCGGAGAAGCAGCAGTTCCTCGTTCAGCGCGGCCGGCGGCACGGGACGCCGCCCGGCGAGCGGGTGGGCGGGCGAGGCGATCACGACGAGCCGGTCGGTGCCCCAGCGCCTGGACCGGATGCGCGGGTGCGTGACGGCCGCTTCGGTGAGCCCCAGGTCGACCGCGTAGTCGAGCAGCATCTGCTGCACGTCGCGGGTGTGCGCCGTGGTGAGGCGCAGGTCGATGGACGGGTGCTCTTCAATGAAGCGTCCGACGTAGGCCGGGAGCACGTAGGGGGCGATGGTGGAGGTGGCAGCCACGTGGAGGCGGCCGCGGGAGAGGCCGACGACCTGGGCGATCCGCTCGTCGGCGCTCCGGACGGCCGCGAGCACGGTGCGGGCGTCCTCGAGGACGATCACCCCCTCGCGGGTGAGCCGGACGTTGCGGGGGGTGCGTTCGAGGAGGGTGAAGCCACAGGCGCGCTCGAGTTCGCGCACGGCGCGGGAGACGGCGGGCTGGCTGACGCCGAGCGAGACGGCGGCGGCGGTGAAGCTGCGCTGTTCGGCGACGGCGGCGAAGGCGCGGAGGTAGCTGAGGTTGGTGAGCATATGATTCTGTTATGATAGCAATAATATACATCCATTTGCTTTATGATTCGGGCCCCTCCAGTATTCTGCCTGTCGCCGCCTCGCCGCCGGGCCGGCCGCCCCGCGCCGCGGGGCTCATCCGTCCCTCCGCCGCACCTCGCGATGTGGTTGGTACGTCTCGCCCTCCGGCAACCGTATACGGTCGCCGTCATCGCCGCCGTGATGCTGCTCATGGGCGTGCTCTCGATGCAGAGCATGCTCGTCGACATCTTCCCGGCCATCGACATCCCCGTCGTCGCCGTCGTCTGGACGTATCCGGGGCTCTCCGCCGAGGACATGGAGAAGCGCGTCACGCTGCTCAGCGAGCGCGGCCTCTCCTCGGTCGTCAACGGCATCGAGCGCATCGAGTCGCAGTCGATCCCCGGCATCGGCATGCTCAAGGTGTACTTCCAGCCGGGCACCGACATCGGCAACGCGATCGCGCAGATCGCGTCGTCGTCGGCCACGTCGCTGCGACGCATGCCGCGCGGCATCCAGCCGCCGTACGTCATCCAATCGAACGCGTCGAGCGTCCCCGTCGCGCAGCTCACGATGTCGAGCGCGACGATGCCCGAGGCGGAGATCTCCGACTACGGGCAGAACTTCCTCCGCCTGCGGCTGTTCACGGTGCCCGGGCTGTCGACGCCGGCGCCGTACGGCGGCAAGACGCGTGAGATCACCGTCGACGTGAACCCGTCGCTGCTCGCCGCGAAGGGGCTCTCGGCGTCGGACATCGTGACCGCGGTGCTGGCCTCGAACCCGTTCATCCCGGCGGGCGTCGCCCGCATCGGCCAGCGCGAGTACAACGTCTCGCTCAACTCGAGTCCGTCGGCCGTCGCCGACTTCGCCGCGATCCCGGTGAAGGTGGTGAACGGCGTGCCGGTGACGATCGGCGACATCGGCAAGGTGCAGGACGGCTACGCCGACCAGACGAACATCGTGCGCATCGACGGACGGCGCGCCGCGTACCTCTCGATCCTCAAGAAGGCCGACGCGTCGACGCTCGCCGTGGTCGAGGCGACGAAGGCGCTCCTGCCGACGATCCGCGCCGTCGCCCCCGAGGGGCTCGACGTGCGGCTCGACTTCGACCAGTCGGTGTTCGTGCGGGCCGCCGTCGCCTCCGTGGTGCGCGAGGGGATCATCGCGGCGGTGCTGGTGTCGCTCATGATCCTCGTGTTCCTGGGCAGCTGGCGCAGCGTGCTCGTCGCGGTGGCGTCGATCCCGCTCGCCATCGCCTGCGCGATCACGGGGCTCAAGCTCACGGGCAACAGCTTCAACATCATGACGCTGGGCGGGCTGTCGCTGTCGATCGGCCTGCTCGTCGACACGGCGACGATCACCGTCGAGAACATCCATCGCAACCGCGCGATGGGGAAGCCGCTCACCATCTCGATCCTCGACGGCGCGGCGCAGATCTCGCTCCCCGTGATCATGGCGACGCTGGCGATCTGCATCGTGTTCTTCCCGATCCTGCTGCTCACCGGGCCGGCGCGCTTCCTGTTCGTGCCGATGGCGCTCGCCGTGGTGATCGCGATGCTGGCGTCGTACCTGCTCTCGCGGTCGCTCGTGAAGACGCTCTCCCGCATGCTCCTCGCGGGGGAGAAGGCGCACGGCCAGGGGCACGACGTCGACGCGGCCGACGGCGCCGAGGCGTCCGCGCTGTCGCGCTTCTCGTACCGGTTCAACCACACGCGCGACAAGTGGTTCGGCGCGTTCCAGGAGCGCTACGCGCGGCTCCTCGCCGTGCTCGTGGCGCACCCGCGCTACACGCTCACCATCTCGGGGCTGTTGCTCGTCGTGACGGCGGGGATGGCGACGACGCTCGGCCGCGACTTCTTCCCGTCGACCGACACCGGACTGATGAAGCTGCACTTCCGGGCGCCGAGCGGCACGCGCATCGAGCACACCGAGGAGCTCGTCGCGCAGGTGGAGCAGCACATCCGCGCGATCGTGCCGCCCGAGGAGCTCGGCACCGTGAACTCCATGATCGGCGTGCCGAGCTCGCTCAGCATCGCGTTCGTGCCGACCGACAACGCGAGCGGCATGGACGCCGAGATCCTCGTCTCGCTCAAGCCCGGGCACCATCCCACGGCGGGGTACGTCAAGCGCATCCGCGCCGACCTGCTGGCCTCCTTCCCCGACGCGTCGGTGTATTTCCAGACCGCCGACATCGTGAGCCAGGTGCTCAACTTCGGGCTTTCGTCGCCGATCGACGTGCAGATCCAGTACCCGAAGCTCGACGAGTCCTACAAGGTCGCGTCGACGCTGCGTGACGAGATCCGGAAGGTGCCGGGCGCGGCCGATGTGCACATCAAGCAGGTGCTCGACTATCCCACGCTGCGTCTCGACGTCGACCGCCAGCGCGCCTCCGAGATGGGGCTCAGCCAGCGCAACGTCGCCGACGCGATGCTCATCACGCTCTCGTCGAGCGCGCTCGTCTCGCCGTCGTTCTACATCAACCCGACGAACGACGTCAACTACCTCGTCGCGGTGAAGCAGCCGCTCGAGCAGATGCAGTCGGTGGAGAACCTGCTGTCGACCCCGATCGGGCCGTCGCAGTCGCTCCTCCAGACGGAGCGGGCGGCGGCGCCGTCGGAGGGGCCGCACGGCCCGGCGCGGACGCTCGGCAACATCAGCGTGCTCAAGAACCAGGTCGTGCCGAACGAGATCGACCACTACACGGTGCAGCGCGTCCTCGACGTCGACGCCAACGTCGAGGGGCGCGACCTCGGCTCGGTGGTGAGCGGCATCGCCGACGTGATCAAGAAGCTCGGCAAGCTGCCGCCGGGGATGGAGATCTCCGTGCGCGGGCAGGGCGAGGTGATGAACCAGGCGTTCGGTCGTCTCTCGCTCGGCCTCGTCATCGCGGTGCTGCTCGTGTATCTGCTCATGGTGATCATGTTCCAGTCATGGCTCGACCCCTTCATCATCATGGTGGCCGTGCCGGGCGCGCTGGTGGGCATCGTGTGGATGCTCGCCATCACCGGCACGACGATCAACGTCGTGTCGCTGATGGGCACGATCATGGCCGTCGGCATCGCGGTCAGCAACGCGATCCTGCTGGTGAGCTTCGCGAACGACGAACGCATCGCGCGCGACCTCACGGCGTCGGCCGCGGCGGTCGAGGCCGGCCGCGTGCGACTGCGCCCCGTGCTCATGACGGCGCTCGCGATGATCCTCGGCATGATCCCGATGGCGCTCGGCACGGGCGAGGGCGGCGAGCAGAACGCGCCGCTCGGCCGCGCCGTGATCGGCGGCCTGCTCGTGGCCACCGTGGTCACGCTCCTCATCGTCCCGGTCGTGTACGCCAAGCTGCGCACCGCCATCCCGACCAAGCATCTCCTCGAGCAGCGGTTCCTCGCCGAGGCGAACGAAGGGTCTTCCCACGAGGTGATCTGACGTGAGTGCACCAACGAATCCCCCGGCGCCCCGCGCCGTCCTCTCCCCCGGCATCATCGGCGCCGGCGTGGCGCTCGTCGTCATCGCCGCCGCCGCCACGTTCTTCGTGTCGTCGCGCAACACGGCGGCGGCCAAGGACGAGCGCTCGGCGCGCGAACGCGAGGTCGGCAGCGGCCCCCTCGTGCGCACCGCCGAGGTCACGCCGTCAGCGGCCTCGCGCGCCATCTCGGTGCTCGGCGAAGTGCATCCGTACGCCGCCGTCACGCTGTACGCGAAGGTCAGCGGCTACCTCGCGTCCGTCTCGGTCGACAAGGGCGACCACGTGAAGCAGGGCCAGGTGCTGGCCGTGGTCGAGTCGCCAGAGACCGACGCCGCGTGGAGCGCGGCGAAGGCCGAGGCCGACCAGCGAGAAGTCACCGCCTCCCGCATCCGCCAGCTGCTGGCGAAGAAGCTCGTCTCGCCGCAGGAGTCCGACCAGGCCAACGCCGACGCGGCGGTCGCCAAGGAACGCCTCTCCTCGCTCACGCAGCAGCGCGAGTTCGAGAAGCTCCGCGCGCCGTTCGACGGCACCGTCACGGCGCGGTTCGCCGACCCGGGCGCGCTGATGCAGAACGCCGCGAACTCGCAGACGTCGGCGCTGCCGGTGGTCACGGTGAGCGACGTCTCGCGGCTCCGCCTGTACGCCTATCTCGACCAGCCCGACGCGGTCGCCGTGCGCACCGGGCTCGCCGCGACGATCACGAGCGACGAGAAGCCCGACCTGCACCTCGTCGCGCACGTCGCGCGCACGGCCGGCGAACTCGACGCCAAGACGCGCAAGCTCCTCGTCGAGCTCGACGTCGACAACCGCAACGGCGAGCTGCTCGCCGGCAGCTTCGTGCACGTGCAGTTCGACCTGCCGTCGAAGGTGTTGCCGGAGCTCCCGGTGGAGGCGCTCGTCGTGCGTCAGTCGAAGACCCAGGTCCCGGTGCTCGCCGCCGACAGCACGGTGCACTTCAAGGACGTCTCGGTCGTGTACAACGACGGCAAGCGCATCCGAGTGTCGTCGGGCGTGTCGGCGGGCGAGACGGTCGTGCTGAACGTCGGCGACTCGGTCGCCGAGGGCGCGCGCGTGCGGCCGGCGAAGACCGCGACCGCGGGAGCCACGCGATGATCCGTCGCCTCGCGACGCTCGTCGTCCTGGCGGCCGGGGCCGCGCGTGCCCAGGCCCCCGTGAAGCCCGACACGGCGCGGCTCACGCTGCAGGCGAGCCTCGCCCGCGCCGAGCGCGAAGCCACGCCGGTGCTGCTCAGCCAGGACAGCCTCAAGGTGAGCGGTGCCCGCGTGCTCGAGTCGTACGGTCGCTTCCTGCCGGCCGCCGCCGCCGGCGGCGGCGCCCTGCTCGCGCAGGGGACGACGCTCCTCTCCTCCACCGCGCTCGAGGCGAGCGACGCCCGCTGGCGCTCGGCGTCGCTGCAGCTCTCGACGGCGCTGAACCTCTTCAACGGCTTCCGCGACCAGGCCGCGCTGCACGCCGCGACCCTCGGCCGCGATGCGGCGACCTTCTCGCTCACGCGGGCCCGGCAGATCGTCGTGTTCGACGCGCTGCAGTCGTTCCTGCAGGTGGTGCTCGACCGCCGGCTCGCCGAGGTCTCGCGCGCCAACCTCCGGCTCTCGACGACGCGCCAGTCGCAGTTCGAGGAACAGGTGCGCATCGGCACGCGCGCGCCGCCGGACCTCTACCGGCAGCGCGCCCAGTCGGCCACCGACGAGGCCGCCGTCATCGACGCCGACACGCGCGTCGAGGCCGACCTGCTCGCCCTCGTGCGGCGCCTGCGGCTCGAACCGGCGCAGACGTTGACGGTCGAGGAGCCCGCGCTCGACACCACGCTCGTCCCCGAGGATTCGCTCGCCCTCGACGCGCTGCTCGCCCGGGCGCGCCGCGACCGCGGCGACCTCGCCGCCGCCATCGCCCGTACCGCCGCCGCCGACGAAGGGGTGAAGGAGGCCCGCAGCCTCTTCCTTCCGCGCGTCGTCGTCGGCGCGGACTTCATCGCCGCCGGCCGCGTGTACGACTGGGAGCGGCAGCACGGCGTGAGCACGCTCGGAACGGTCGACCAGCGCCCGCTCGACTCGCAGCTCGGGCGCCAGGGGCTCGGCGTGTACTCGATCGGCGTGAGCGTGCCGCTCTTCGACCGCTACGAGAGCCAGGCCCAGATCGAGCAGGCCAAGGCCGTCGCCCACCAGAGCGCGCTCGCCGCCGAGGACCTGCGCATCCGCATCGAGAGCGACGTGCGGCAGGCCCGCGACGAGTACGTCGCGGCCATCGCGCGGTCGCGCGCCGCGGCGGCGAACGTCGAAGCGGCCGAGGAGGCCTACACGGCCGTGTCGGGACGGTTCGACGTCGGGCTCGCGACGTTCGTCGACGTGATCGGCGCCCAGTCGGCGCTGACCTACGCGCGCGCGCAGCGCGAGCAGTCCACCGTGAACCTCGCGCTCAGCAAGAGCGTGCTCCGGTTCGTGACGGGCGCCCCGCTGCAGCCATAGCGGGACGGCTCGCCTCCGTCCGCGGCGTCCATTCGAGACGGGCGCCCGCGGGAAGGACCCACAAACGAGAGCGCCGGGGAGCCATGGTTCGGCTCCCCGGCGCTTTTCGTACACCCCCCACCCCCCGGTGGGGCGACCGTCTCGCGGTCGCCCCGCCGCCGGTGTGGTCCTACGGCAGCACGTAACGGAACGAGGCGAAGAACATGTTGTCGATCGCTTCCGGCTGCAGCCCGCCCACGCCGCTCCACGTGTTCTTGCTGTTGTAGCTGTACTGCAGGCCCCACTGCAGCGTGCCCGCGGCGCCCTTGTAGAAGCGGTACCAGAACCCGACGTTGCCCTGCCAGAAGGCGCGCGTGTCGGCGGCGCAGCTGCCGGAGTTCGGCGTCGTCTGGTTCGTCGGCGCGGCCTCGGTGGTGCAGCCGCTGTTGTTGTTCAGGTCGGAGCCGTAGCCGACGCCCTTGCCGGTGCTGTTCACGAACGCGGTGCGATCGGCATACTCGGCGCCGCCGTACGCGTACACGTCGAGATCCGTCGTCGGGTGCGCCTCGATCGAGAGGAGCGCCTGGCCGGCCGTGATCGGCTTGAGCGACCCGTCGGCGCCGATCGTGGCGTCGGGGAGCTGCACGCTGCCGTAGCGGCCGACGCCGTTGCCATAGAGCCCTGAGAGGCCGATGTCGACGATGTCGCGCTTGTCCATCATCACCGGGTAGAACACGCCGAAGCCCACGCCGTAGGCGGTCGACGTCACGTTGCGCGAGCCGCCGTTGGCGTTCGAGGGGTCGACGATGCGATCACGCATCTGCCGCCCGACCGCCTTCAGCTCCCAGTGGCCGAAGCCCTTCGGGTCGAAGGCGAGCTTGGCGACGAGGTCCGGGGAGACGTCCGTCGAGTACGTCGTCGTCCCGTTGAGCAGGCTGCCACCCGTCTGGCCGATGACGAAGTTCGCCGGAAGGTTGCGGCCGCTGAACGTGGTCTGCGAACCCTCGATGGCGAGGCCGAACGACGTCTCGTCGCTCAGCTTGTTGACGGCGCGGAACCCGAACTGGCGCGCCCAGCTGAAGCCGGCGGCGTATTGCGCTTCGATGGTGAGCGGCACGGCCTCCGTGCGGTTCAGCATCCCCGTCTTGTTGGGCGTGACGAGCGACCACATCTGGCCGCCCGAGAGCGTCCAGCCGTTCTCGAAGGCGGCCGAGCCCCAGAACTGGCGGAGGCGCAGCACGTAGCTGTTGCTCTCGTTGCTGTTCGACGTGGTGCCGACGCCGAGGAAGTCCGACTCCCAGTAGCCGTTCACCTTCGTCTTGCCCACGGCGCTGGCGAGGGCGAGGCCGATGCGCGACTGGCGCCCGGTGACGCGCGACTCGCTCATGTTGCCGTTGGTCGTGCCCGAGAACGGGATGGCGTTGTACGACGAGCCGATGTCGGCCGTGATGTTGCGCTGGCGGTAGACACCTTCGGCGGCGACGAAGCCGATCGGGGTGATCGTCACCGCCTTGTACTTGATGGACGCCGTGCTGTCCTGGGCGCGCGCGGCGCGCGCCGGGACGAGAGCGGCGGTGGCGAGCAGCGCGAGGAGCGCGCGTCGCAGGAACGTGGACGTCTGCATGCGGAATCGGCCTCGGGGGTCGGTGAGTGGGGTCAGGTCGGTTCGGTCACTTCACGGAGATCGTGGCGACCTTCGCCTTGATCTGCTTCACGATGGCGGGCGGGAGCGGCGCGTAATCGAGCGACGCCGCCGACTTCTGGCCGTCGACGAGCATCCAGTTCAGGAAGTCGACGAGCTTCTTCCCCTTCGCGGCGTTCGCCGACTTCTGGTAGACCAGCAGCCACGTCATCGAGGAGATCGGGTACGCGTCCTTGCCCGGCGCGTTCACGATCGAGATGCGGAAGTCGGTGTTCGCCGGAAGCCCCTTGGCGATGCCGGCGGCGGCGTTCGTGATCGTCGCCGTGGACGCATCGACGAAGTTGCCGGCGGCGTTCTTGACGAGGCCGAACGCGATCTTGTTCTGCAGGGCGTAGATCAGCTCGACGTAGCCGATCGAGCCGGGGAGCTGCTGCACCTGTCCGGCGACGCCTTCGTTGCCCTTGCCGCCGAGACCGACCGGCCACTTCACGTCGGTCCCCTTCCCCGGGCCGGCGGCCCACGACGGGCTCACCGCGGAGAGGTAGTCCGTCCAGATGTACGTCGTGCCGCTGCCGTCGGAGCGGTGCACGACGAGGATGTCCTGCGCGGGGAGCGCCTCACCCTTGTTGAGCGCGACGAGGCGCGGATCGTTCCACTTCGTGATCTTGCCGAGGAAGATGTCGGCGAGCACATCGCCCGTGAACTTGAGCTTCCCCTTCACGCCGGGGACGTTGTACACGACGACGTCGCCACCCATCACCGTCGGGATGTGCAGCAGCGCGCCCCCCTTCGCCTTCGCCATCTCCTCGTTCGCCATCGGGCCGTCGCTGGCGCCGAAGTCGACCGTCATCTCGCTGATCTGGCGCTTGCCGCCGCCGGAACCGATCGACTGGTAGTTGATCTTCACGCCCGTCTTCGCGGCGTAGTCGTTGAACCACTTCGAGTAGATCGGGTTCGGGAACGTGGCGCCCGCACCGGTCAGGTCCTGCGCGGCGGCGGGGGCAGCGGCGGCGATCGCGGCAAGCAGCGTCGCGGCAGCGGCACGGACAAATCGCATGGTCACGGATTGGCTCCAGGTGTGTAGAGTGGAGCCAATAAGCTCGACCAGCTCTGTAACGGCGCGCCGCGAGCGCGGTAACGAACGCGTAAAGGGGCGGAACCTCGCGGCCCCGCCCCTCGTCAGTCACCGATGCGGCCGAGACCGCTAGTACGGGAGGAACGCCGACAGCAGCAGGTAACTGATCGCGGCGACCATCCCCGCCATCGGGATCGTCAGCACCCACGCCCACACGATGCGCCGGGCGATCCCCCACCGCACCCCGGACAGCCGGTTCGTCGCCCCCACGCCGACGATCGAGCCGGTGATGGTGTGCGTGGTGCTCACCGGGATGCCGAAGTGCGCCGCCGTGAAGATCACGATCGCCCCGCCCGTCTCGGCGCAGAACCCGCTCACCGGACGCAGCCGCGTGATGCGCGACCCCATCGTGTGCACGATGCGCCAGCCGCCGAACAGCGTGCCGAGCGAGATGCACGAATAGGCGACGAGCTTCACCCACGCCGGGATGTGGTCGATGCTGTCGACGTACAGGTAATGCGTCCACCCCGGCTCCTTCGCGATCGCGTCCTTCGACGCGACGAGGAGGCCGACGATGACGCCGATCGTCTTCTGCGCGTCGTTCGTGCCGTGCGCCAGCGAGAGCCACGCCGAGGAGAGCAACTGCCCGGGCCGGAACAGCTTGTCGACGCGCCGCGGCGTCACCTTCTGGAACAGGTTGAAGACGAGCGCCATGAGGGCGAAGCCGATGACGATGCCCATGAGCGGCGAGAGCACGATGGCGACGAGCGTCTCGATCCACTTCCCCCCCCAGAGGAGGGCGCCGAACCCGGCCTTGGCGACGGCCGCCCCCGCCAGCCCGCCGATGAGCGCGTGCGACGAGCTCGAGGGGATGCCGAAGTACCACGTGATGATGTTCCACACGACGGCGCCGACGAGCCCCGCGCAGATCACGTTCGGCGTGACGACCCCCTGCACGATGAACCCGCCGCTCACCGCCTTGGCCACCGCGGTGCTGCCGAACAGGACGGCGGCGAAGTTGAACGTCGCCGCCCACATCACGGCGGCGAGCGGCGACAGCACCCGCGTGCCGACGATCGTGGCGATCGAGTTCGCCGAATCGTGGAACCCGTTGAGGAAATCGAAGACGAACGCGATCAGGATGATGACGATGACGTACGTGATCACGGGCGCCTAGCTGTTCTTGATGGAGATGCTCTCGAGGACGTTGAGCACGTCGTCGGCCTCGTCGATCGCGTGCTCGATGTTGTCGTAGAGCTCCTTCCACTTGATGACCTCGAGCGCGTCGGGCTTGCCGTCGAACAGCGCCCCGACGGCCGACGAGTAGATCGCGTCGGCCTCCTCCTCGAGCTTCTTCACGTCGCGCCCGATGAGCGCCACCGCCGACGGGTCCTTGATCGACGTCACCGCCTGGGCGATCGCCTCGGTCGCCTGCAGCAGCACGCGGGTGAGGTCCTTGGCCGGGTCGCGGCGGTCGGCGAGATGGAACATCTGCGCGCGCCGCGCCGTGCCGTCCATCAGGTCGACGACGTTGTCGAGCCGCGTCGCCAGCAGGTGGATGTCCTCGCGATCGAGTGGCGTCACGAAGCTCCGGTCGATGCGGTTCATGATCTCGTGCGTGATCTCGTCGGCCTGATGCTCGAGCTCCTTGATCTGGCCGGCGTACTGGTCGAGCCGCGTGGGCTCGGTGAAGAGCGCATTGAGGAGGGCGGCCGAACGCGTCATGCGCGTCGCCAGCCCGTCGAACAACTCGAAGAAGCCTTCGTCTCTGGGGATCAGCCGCACGGGGGCGTGCCTCGGCGTACGCGGGGGTGGGAGTGATGCAGTGCCGGAATTTAGGCGCCCGTGACAATCGGGCGCAAACCATAAAGCCGCGGCGGCCGCCGGCCCATGGTCATCCCGGCGGGACGCCCAGCCCGGCGAGCGCGATCCGCCGCCGCTGCACCAGTTCCGGGTCCTCGAACGCCCGCACGAGGATCACCCCGGTGAGGAACCCGCCGATGTGCGCCCACACGGCCACCCCGCCGGCGATCTCCGGACTCGGCGTGAGCACCTGCGGCAAGCCCGAGAGCAGTTGCATGCCGAACCACCAGAGCAGCACCGCCCACGCCGGGATCGGGATCACCTTCCAGAAGATCAGGAAGAAGAAGAACATCCGCACGCGCACGCGGGGAAAGAGCACGAGGTAGGCGCCCATGACGCCGGAGATCGCGCCGCTCGCGCCCACCGTCGGCACCGGCGACGCGGGATCGACCAGCACGTGCGTCGCCGACGCGACCAGCCCGCACAGGAGGTAGAACGCGAGGAACCGCCCGCGCCCCATCACGTCCTCGATGTTGTTGCCGAACACCCAGAAGAAGAGGGCGTTGCCGAGGATGTGCGCCCAGCCGCCATGCAGGAAGAGCGAGATGAGCGGCGTCAGCCAGTTGATCCAGTCGTGATCGACGACGCAGGCCAACCCGTCGCCGATCGGCACCCCGCTGCCAAGCGGCGCGCGCCCGGTCAGCTCACCTGGGACGAGGCCGAGGTTGCAGACGCTCCGGGCCAAGAGATCGCTGGGACCGAACAGCCCGCCAGCCCCCTGCACAACGAACCACACGGCGAACATCGCCGTGAGGATCAGGATGGTCATCCACGGCGTGCGGACGGTCGGATTCTCATCCGAAAGCGGGATCATGCGGTCTCTTGGTCCCCCAAACTGTCATATGCCGATTTGGCACTGTCCAACTGCTTCAAAATCAACGACTTCTGGCCACTTTGACACGCTTTCATGGCCCTATCCTTGCTGTTCATGACGGTGCACGCTGGAGCGAAACCGAGCTCCGGCGGCTTCCGTCGTGTGTGCCGGACACGGCTCGCGCGGCGCGACGCCCACAAAAAGTAACTCCGAGGATCCAATGGCAGACAAGGTGATCGGCATCGACCTGGGCACGACCAACTCCGTCGTCGCGGTGATGGAGGGGGGCGACCCCGTCGTCATCCCCAACGCCGAAGGTGGCCGCACGACCCCGTCGGTGGTCGGCTTCAGCAAGGACGGCGAGCGCCTCGTCGGGCAGATCGCGAAGCGCCAGGCCGTGACGAACCCGCAGAACACGGTCTTCTCCATCAAGCGCTTCATGGGGCGGAAGATGCCCGAGGTGACCGCCGAGATCACGCGCGTGCCATACGCCGTGAAGAGCGGCACGAACGACGTCGCCTCGGTGGAGGTCCAGGGGAAGCGTTACACGCCCCCCGAGATCTCGGCGATGATCCTCCAGAAGATGAAGCAGACGGCGGAGGATTACCTCGGCCACCCGGTGACGAAGGCGGTCGTGACGGTGCCAGCGTATTTCAACGACTCGCAGCGCCAGGCCACCAAGGACGCCGGCAAGATCGCCGGCCTCGACGTGCTGCGCATCGTGAACGAGCCGACGGCCGCGGCGCTCGCCTACGGCCTCGACAAGAAGGGGAAGAAGGACGAGAAGGTCGCCGTGTTCGACCTCGGCGGCGGCACGTACGACATCTCGGTGCTCGAGCTCTATGACGTCGACGGCACGCGCCAGTTCGAGGTGAAGAGCACGAACGGCGACACGCACCTCGGCGGCGACGACTTCGACCAGAAGGTCATCGACTGGCTCGTCGCGGAGTTCAAGAAGGACCAGGGGATCGACCTCTCGAAGGACCCGATGGCGCTCCAGCGCCTGAAGGAAGCCGCCGAGAAGGCGAAGAGCGAGCTCTCGGGGACGATGAGCACCGACGTGAACCTGCCGTTCATCACGGCCGACGCCTCGGGCCCGAAGCACCTCAACTATTCGCTCACGCGCGCCAAGTTCGAGCAGCTCGTGGACGACCTCATCCAGCGCACGCTCGAGCCGATGAAGAAGGCGCTCGCCGACGCCGGCATGCAGCCCGGCGAGATCGACGAGGTGCTGCTCGTCGGCGGGTCGACGCGCATCCCGAAGGTGCAGGACGTCGTGAAGGGGTTCTTCGGCAAGGAGCCGAACAAGGGCGTGAACCCGGACGAGGTCGTCGCCGTGGGCGCGGCCATCCAGGGCGCGGTGCTCACCGGCGAGCAGAAGGACGTGCTGCTGCTCGACGTGACGCCGCTCTCGCTCGGCATCGAGACGCTGGGCGGCGTGACGACGGTGCTCATCCCGCGCAACACGACGATCCCGACCAAGAAGTCGGAGACGTTCAGCACGGCCGACGACAACCAGACGACAGTCGAGATCCACGTGCTGCAGGGCGAGCGCGAGCTCGCCGTGTACAACAAGACGATCGGCAAGTTCCAGCTGACGGGGATCCCGCCGGCTCCGCGCGGCATGCCGCAGGTCGAGGTCACGTTCGACATCGACGCGAACGGCATCCTGCACGTCACGGCCAAGGACAAGGCGACCGGGAAGGAGCAGAAGATCCGCATCGAGTCGTCGAGCGGCCTCTCCGACGCCGAGATCGACAAGATGGTCAAGGACGCCGAGAAGAACGCGGCCGAGGACAAGCGCAAGCGCGAGGAGATCGACACGAAGAACCGCCTCGACACATTGGCGTACCAGGTGGAGAAGGAGTCGAAGGAGTGGGCCGACAAGGTGCCGGCCGAGCTCAAGACGCGTCTCGACGCCGCCGTGGAGCGCGCCCGCAAGGCGCACCGCGGGGACGACATGAACGAGATCAAGGGCGCGCTCGAGGAGCTGAACGCGGCGTTCCAGGCCGCGGGGACGGCCGTGTACGCGGCGCAGGCGCAGCAGCCGGGCGCCGACGCGTCGGCCGGGACCGCCGGCGAAGGGGCCGCCGAGCCCAAGAAGGAAGACGTGGTCGAAGCCGACTACGAGATCGTCGACGACAAGAAGTAGCCCGGTCCGCCGGGGCCGACGGCCGACGATCCGAGCGCGATGCCCAGTGGCGTCGCTAACTTCGGAGCGTCGGCCGTCGCGCAGCGGGCAACTTTTCTGGCGGCCCCGGGTTCTTAATTGCGTCCCCCGCAGAACCGGAATTCATCCATGAGCCTCAATCTGACCAGACCCAAGATCTTCGCCATCGCGGCGACCGCGTTCGTCTCCGGCATCGTGTTCGCGTCGTCCATGGACTGGACGCGCATCCTGTCGGCCCAGGGCAAGGGGCCGTCGAAGCCGCTGAGCGCCGCGGTGCAGCCGCTCGCCGACCAGTCGAACGCCTTCGTCGCCATCGCCGAGCACGTCACGCCGGCGGTGGTCTCGATCGTCGCCGAGCGCGACGCGCGTCCGGCCGATGCCCGCCGCCAGCGCCAGCTGCCGCCCGGGATGCAGGGGTTCGAGGACCTGTTCCAGGACCCGCGCGCCCAGGGTCCGCAGGAATCGAGCGGCTCGGGCTTCATCGTGTCGACCGACGGCTACGTGCTCACCAACAACCACGTCGTCGAGGGCGCGGACCACGTGACGGTGACGCTCACCGACCGCCGCTCGTTCAAGGCGAAGGTCATCGGCCGCGACCCGCAGACGGACGTGGCGGTGATCAAGATCGACGCCAAGGACCTGCCGACGGTCTCGCTCGGCGACGACGCGAAGGTGCGCGTCGGTGAGTGGGCGCTGGCGATCGGCAATCCGCTCGGCCTCGACTTCACGGTGACGGCCGGGATCATCAGCGCGAAGGGGCGGTCGCAGGAGCTGCAGGGGCTGAACCGCGACCGGCTCGCGATCCAGGACTTCCTTCAGACCGACGCCGCGATCAACCCCGGCAACTCGGGCGGGCCGCTCGTGAACATCCGCGGCGAGGTGGTCGGCATCAACAGCGCCATCGCCAGTCCGACGGGCACGTACACGGGTTACGGTTTCGCGATCCCGATCACGCTCGCCAAGACGGTGATGGACGACATCATCGCCCACGGCCGCGTGCGCCGCGCCATCATGGGCGCGACGATCGGCGAGGTGACGGCGGAGGACGCCGCGGTGAACAAGCTGAAGGACATCGCCGGCGTGAAGATCGGGAGCTTCAATCCGCCCGACGGCCCGGCCGAGAAGGCGGGGATGGAGTCGGGTGACATCATCCTCAAGGCCGACGGCAAGCCCGTCGACCGCGTGAGCACCCTGCAGCGCATCGTGCGCTCGCACCAGCCCGGCGAGACGGTGGAGATGGAAGGGGTCCGTTACGGCGAGAAGAAGACGTTCAAGGTGAAGCTCATGGAAGCCGAGAGCGACGGGAAGGCGGTGGCGGTCGCCGCGCGCCCCTCCGACGACAACGCGGCCGGCCCGACGGCGACCGCGAAGAAGCTCGGCTTCGCCGTGGAGGCGCTGACGCCCTCGATCCTCAAGGCCAACCGGTTCAGCGACAACCAGACCGGCGTGATCGTGAAGGACATCGACCGCAACGGGCCGTCGTGGCAGAAGGTCGGTCCGGGGGACATCATCACCGACATCACGTTCCCCGAGAAGGTGAAGGGGCCGGTGCGCAACGCGTCGGACCTCATGCGCGCGCTCGCGGCGCTCAAGGACGGCGACTACGTCGGCCTCAAGCTCACCGCGATCGATTCGCGCAGCGGCGAGCCGTTCAGCCGCGTCGTGAACCTACGCGTCGGGCAGTAGACGCCGTGGCAGCAGCATGACGAGCGCCCGCGGCTGATGCAGCCGCGGGCGCTCGTTCGTCTGTAAGATTACGGGACGCGAGAGTGGCGGAACTGGCAGACGCGCAGGACTTAGGATCCTGTGGAGAAATCCGTCCGGGTTCGACCCCCGGCTCTCGCATCGATGTTCCTGCCATCTCTGCGTCGATCTGCGGCGTCGTTGCCGTGCCGGCGTGGATCCGAGGCGTCGTTCCCGTGGGTTCGCCGGGCGCGAAGGCCGGGCTCCCTACCTTGGCCCACCCCCCCACATCCGTTTAGATTCCTCCTCACACGAACAGCCCTTCTCCACCCCGCCCGGGCATGCCTGTGGCGGGGTATTTACCCATAGCGACCCATGGACATCCAGGTTCTTTCCCGTAAGGCCGAAGGCCTCGAGCGCCGGCTGCAGATCTCGGTCTCGGCGACGCGCGTGGCCGAAGCCAAGGAGCGCGCGGCGAAGCGCGTGGCCCAGTCGGTGCGGCTGCCCGGCTTCCGGGCCGGCAAGGCGCCCGCCGCGATCGTGCGCAAGAAGTTCGCGCAGGAGATCGAGGCCGAAGCGATCGACCAGCTGATGCGCGAAGCGTACGAGAGCGTGATCGAGAGCGAGAAGCTCGAGCCGATCACGCAGCCGCATGCCCACGACGTGAAGTTCGACGACACGCAGGCGCTGACGTTCGAGCTCCATTGCGAGGTGAAGCCCGAGCTGGCGCTGGAGCGCCTGAGCGGCTTCCGCGTGACGCGCCCGAATCCCACCGTGACCGACGAGACGGTGGCCGCCCAACTCGAGTCGATGCGCGACCAGCGCGCGACCTGGGCGCCGGTGGAGGAGAAGCCGCGCGAGGGCGACATGGTCACCGTCACGCTCGCCGTGGCCGATGACGACGGCACGATCGCCGAGGGGAAGGAGTACCGCCTCGTGATCGGCGAGGGACAGGCGATCTCGGCGATCGAGGAAGTGATCCTCGGGCTCGCGCCGGGCGCGTCGACGGAGCAGCTGGTGAAGTGGCCCGACGACTTCCCCGACGAGGCGCAGCGCGGCAAGTCGAAGCAGGTGCGGGCGGCGCTGAGCGAGGTGAAGCGCAAGACGCTCCCCGCCCTCGACGACGCGCTGGCACGCGAGCTCGGCGACTTCGAGTCGCTGGACGCGCTCACGAAGGCCGTGCGCGAGGACCTCGAGGCGAACGCCGTGCGCGAGGCCGACGCGGCCGCGCGCGGTGCGCTCCTCGAGGAGATCATCGGCGCCAACCCGTTCGACGTCCCGCCGTCGTGGGTGAAGCAGCTCGTGGCGGCGTACGCGAAGGCGTACCAGGTGCCCGAAGGGGAGATCGAGCAGTTCGCCGACCAGTTCCACGCGACGGCGGAACGGCAGGTGCGGCGCGACCTCGTGATCGAGACGATCGCCCAGCGCCAGCAGCTCGCGGCGACGGAGAAGGACGTCGACGAGAAGGTCGCCGAGATGGCGGAGAAGCGCGGCGCGGACGTGTCGCAGGTGTACGCGGCGCTGGAGAAGGCCGGGCGGCTGCGCGAGATCGAGCGCGGCGTGACCGAGGAGCGCGTGTTCGCGTGGCTCCTCGGGCAGAACACGGTCGAGCAGGCGTGAACGAACCGCGGCCGATACTCGGGGCAGCACCGGGCGCCGCGGCGCCCGGCGACGCGCCCGGCGGCCGCCTCCAACCGAATCACGAGGACGACGACATGCCCATGATCCCGAACCCGTACGTCATCGAACGGTCGAGCCGCGGCGAGCGGAGCTACGACGTCTATTCGCGGCTCCTGATGGACCGCATCATCTTCCTCGGCACGCCGATCAACGACGACGTGGCGAACATGATCATCGCGCAGATGCTCTTCCTCGAGGCGGACAACCCGGGGCGCGACATCCACCTGTACATCAACTCGCCGGGCGGCAGCGTGTCGGCCGGCATGGCGATCTACGACACGATGCAGTTCCTGCGGTCGCCGGTGAACACGATCTGCATGGGGATGGCGGCGTCGATGGGGTCGTTCCTGCTCGCCGCCGGCAAGGAAGGCAAGCGGTCGGCGCTCCCCCACTCGCGCATCATGATCCACCAGCCCTCGGGGGGCGCGCAGGGGACGGCGGCCGACATCGAGATCCAGGCGAAGGAGATCCTGTACCTGCGCGCGCAGATGAACGGGTTGTACGCCAAGCACACCGGGAAGGCGATCGAGCAGATCGAGAACGACATGCAGCGCGACTTCTTCATGTCGAGCGAAGAGGCCAAGGCGTACGGGCTGATCGACAGCGTGATCACGCACCGCGACGAGGCCGTCGCGGGCGCGCTCGTGGGAACGAAGTAAGGGGTTAGCGAGGCGGAAGTCGGGCCTTGTGAAATCGTTCACAAGGCCGATGCTCTCCCTAGTTGCTTGACCCCCTCCGGGGGGTCTGTTACTCATCCGAAAGTCGAGCGTCGGAAGCGGTACGCCCCCACCTCCGGGTGGCGACCTGCCCCCACGCCGTCACTGAGGCTCGTTCCCGTCGATGACGTCGATGTCCCACGACCGGCACCTGCGGTGCTCGTTCTGCGGAAAGTCCAAGGATTCCGTGAGGAAGTTCATCTCCGGGCCCTCGGTCTACATCTGCAACGAGTGCATCGCGTTGTGCAACGAGATCCTCGCCGAGGATGAAGAGCGCGAGGTCGCCGAGTCGGTGACCTCCGTCCCGTCGCCGCACGAGATCAAGGACACGCTCGACCAGTACGTGATCGGCCAGGAGGCGGCCAAGAAGGCGCTCGCCGGGGCCGTGTACAACCACTACAAGCGCATCAACGCCGGCGCCTCGCGCCGCGAGAACGACGTCGAGCTCGACAAGTCGAACATCCTGCTGCTCGGGCCGACGGGGGTCGGCAAGACGCTGCTCGCGCAGACGCTGGCGCGGATGCTCGACGTGCCGTTCACGATCGCCGACGCGACGACGCTCACCGAGGCGGGGTACGTCGGCGAGGATGTCGAGAACATCCTCGTGCGGCTGCTCCAGGCGGGCGACTTCAACGTCGCCGAGTGCGAGAGAGGCATCGTCTACATCGACGAGATTGATAAGATCGCACGTAAGAGTGAGAATCCGAGCATCACGCGCGACGTGAGCGGCGAGGGGGTGCAGCAGGCGCTGCTCAAGATCCTCGAGGGGACGGTGGCCAGCGTGCCGCCGCAGGGCGGGCGCAAGCATCCGCAGCAGGAGTACATCCAGATCAACACGAAGGACATCCTCTTCGTGTGCGGCGGCGCGTTCGACGGGCTCGAGAAGATCATCGAGGCCCGGCTCGGCCGCCGGCAGATCGGGTTCAACGGCACCGAGGCGAAGGGCGGGAGCCAGAAGGCGGCGACGAACGTCTTCGGCGACGTCGAGCCCGACGACCTGCTGCGCTACGGGCTCATCCCCGAACTGGTGGGCCGCCTGCCGGTGACGGTGCCGCTCGAGGCGCTCGACGAAGACGCGCTCGTCACGATCCTCAAGGAGCCGAAGAACGCGCTCACGAAGCAGTACGTGAAGCTGTTCGAGCTCGAGGACGTGAAGATCACGTTCGAGGAGTCGGCGCTGCGCGCCATCGCGAAGAAGGCGATCGCGCGCGGGACGGGCGCGCGCGGCCTGCGCGCGATCCTCGAGGAGCTGCTCCTCGAGACGATGTTCGAGCTGCCGGGGCGCGACGACGTGGTCGAGGTGAAGGTGACCGAGTCGTGCGTGACGAACGGGGCGCAGCCGCTGCTCGAGATCGCGCCGAAACGGCAGAAGAAGGAAGCCTGAACCTCGCGCGGCCGGCGCGCGCCGGAGCGACGAGGGGATCGATGCGGCGGGACGACCAGTCCCGCCGTTATCTTTTAACCATGACCGACCGCGCCGCACCCCCCCAGCAGGCGACCGACCCGCTGGTCATCCGCCATCTCGAGTTCCTCGGCCCGATGGCGACGGCCGACGGATGGCGCCCGGCCGCGGAGCTCCCGGAGATCGCCTTCGCCGGCCGGTCGAACGTCGGCAAGTCGTCGCTCCTCAACAAGCTCGTGCGCCGCAAGGCGTTCGCCCGGGTGAGCAACACGCCGGGGCGCACGCGCGAGATCAATTTCTTCGCCGTGAACAAGCTGTTCACGCTCGCCGACCTGCCGGGCTACGGTTACGCGCGCATCTCGAAGGGGCGGCGCGCCGAGTGGAAGCCGCTCATCGAGGGGTTCCTGCGGGCGAGTCCGCAGCTGCGCGGCATCGTGCAACTGCTCGACGTGCGCCACGACCCGACGGCGGACGACGAGCAGATGTTCGACATGTTGGCCGACATCGGGGTACCAACCATCGTGGTCGCGACCAAGGTCGACAAGGTGAAGCCCTCGCAGGTGGCGGCTCGCTTGCACGCGCTCGCCGTGTCGCTCGGCATCGAGGGGGAGCAGATGATCCCGTTCAGCGCCGTGACGGGCGAGGGGCGCGACGAACTCGCCGCGGCGATCGTCGACCTGCTGTCGCAGCCGTCGTGGCGCACCGTGGAGGAGGAGGACGCGTGAGGCAGATCGTGCGACGTGGGATGGGCGCCGCCGCGCTCGTGGCGGCGGTCGCGGCGGGAGCCGCCGCACAGCCGGCGGCGCGCGGCGCGCTCCCGCCGGCGGGGTTCGGCTCGCTGCGCCAGGACGACATCGCGGTGAAGCTCCAGAACATGGGGCTCTCGATCAAGGCGATCCCGCTCGACGAGGGGATCATCCGGCTGTTGGCGCCGGACTCCTACCGCGCCATGCGTGCGCAACGCGAGAGCCGGGCCAAGGAGCTCGCCGCCATCGCCGCGCGGATGGGGCTCCCCGCCGTGCAGGTGTGGCTCGTGACGTACTACACGCTCGAACAGGGGGAGGCGCGTTTCGACGCGACCGACCTCGTGATGCGCACCCCGACGGGCGACTTCCGCCCGCTCGAGGTGCTCGCGGTGACGCCGGCGTTCAGCAACGGCCGCGTCGCGGCGCGGGGGCAGCAGCAGGCGCTGTACGTGTTCGACCCCTCGATCGACCTGACGCAACCGATCACGCTGCTCGCCGCCGGGCAGCAGAGCTCGGCGTGGACCGACGTGCAGCCGCGGCTCGATTCCGAGCGGGCGGCGGTGTGGTCGCGCGCCTCGGCCGCGCCCCAGAAGAAGCCGTAACGCCCTTCCCCCCGGCCTCCGGAGGCCCGATGGTCCTTCGTCCCCTGCGCACCCTCCCGCCGACCGCCGACGCGCCGATCGCCGACGCGTGGCTCGAGCGGATCGCCGCGTCGCTCGCCGACCCGACGCTCGACCGCGCGCGCTTCTGCCGCGAGGTGCTGTGCGAGCTCGCGTATCCGCACTACGTCGCCGACTGGGCGACGGCGGTGCACGACGCCGCCGTGCCGCTCGGCACGCGGCTCGCGCTCGCGGCGCTCGACCCGCGCAACGTCACGCTCGAGCCCGAGTACTACGCCGAGTGCGACGACGAGAAGTTCCAGCGCGTGAAGCCGCTGCTCTGGCTCTGGTACTCGTTCGACCGGCTCCCGCTCGCCGGGCAGAACGTGGACCTCGGGGTGCGGTTCAGGCGGCTGCTCGCGCCGCACATCTTCAAGCGGTGCGGCGAACGGTTCAAGGCGTTCCAGCACGTCGAGTTCTCGTTCGGCTACAACATGGAGGTCGGCGACGACGTGGTGGTGCACCGGCACGTGCTGCTCGACGACCGCGGCGGGATCGTCATGGGGAACAAGGTGAGCGTGAGCGACTACGCGAACATCTACAGCCACACGCACAGCATCGTCGACCAGGTGGACGTGACGAACGCCGTGACGGTGCTCGAGGACGGGGTGCGCATCACCTACCACGCGACGGTGCTCGCCGGGGTGCGGGTGTGCACGGAAGGGATGGTCGGGGCGAGCGCGGTGGCGACGAAGGACGTGCGCGCCTACCACGTGAACGTCGGGATCCCGGCGAAGTCGGTGCGGGTGAAGCCGAACGCGCCGTCGGGGACGGCGGACCGGCTCAGCACGAGCGCGGACAGAGGGGAGTAAGGAGGAAACGCGTCAACCGTTCGTCGTCGATCGTTCGTCGTCGACGGTGAACGGCACGCCGTCCACCGCCGTTCGCTCCCCACGCTCACTCCATCTCGAGCACGTCGGCGACCACCCCGCCCTCGCCCTTCGGGAACAGTTTCCTGATGTGGGCGAGGGCTTCGGCTTCGCGCGGCCAGGTGAACCGTTTCGCGGCGTTCGCCGGCGAGAGCCACTCGTGCGTGTCGTGCTCGGCGCCGAGCGCGACGTCGTCGCGGTCGACGAACGCGGCGAAGACGACGGCCATCTGCACTTCGCCGGTGCGATGCAGGTAGAACGGGTGGACGGTCACGCTGAACAGGCGCGCCGCCTCGAGCCCCGTCTCCTCGCGCAGTTCGCGCCGCGCGGCCTGCGGTGGCGTCTCTCCCGGCTCGATGCGTCCGTGCACTGTCTCCCACGAGCCGGGACTGCGGCCGGGGCCGCCGCGGCGCAGGGTGAGGACGCGCCAGCGGCCCTTCACGATGCGGATGACGTAGACGTCGACGACGCCGACGCGCAGGTCGGTCATCGCGCGCTCAGGTGGCGTTGTGGCCGCGGGCGAGGAGCGAATGCAGGCGCGCCGAGAGGGCGCGCGGGCGGAACGGCTTGGTGAGATAGTCGCTCGCGCCGTACTCGAACACGCGCACCTCGCTGTCCTCGTCGCCCTTCGCGGTGAGGACGATGACGGGGAGGTTCGCCGTGCTCGGCCGGGCGCGGAGGTGGCTCAGCACGCCGTAGCCGTCGAGCCGCGGCAGGTTGAGGTCGAGCACGACGATGTCGGGCGCGGCGCGGTCGATCTCGTCGAGCGCCTTCACGCCGTCGGCGGCTTCGAACACGGTGAACCCTTCGCGTTCGAGGAGGTCCTTCACGACGCGGCGCAACGCGTCCTCGTCCTCGACGAGGAGCACCTTCTTCGACTCGCCGACGTTGGCGTGTTCCTCGTCGACGAGCTGGAACGAGTCGCCGGTGAAGCTCGCGGGCGGCGTGGCGTGGAGCGTCGAGACGCGCCCCTTCGGCGGCGGTGGGAGGAGGTCGGCTTCTATGGTCGGCGCGGCCGTGTCGGTGACGATGGGCGCCGGTGGCGCCGCTGACTCGCCCGGCATCACCGACGCCGTGTTGCGGGTCGTCGGCGCGGCGGGCTTGTGCGGCGCGGTGGGTTCCGCCGGCGCCTCGAGCACGCGCAGCAGCTCCTCGAGGCTCGTCGTGCCGTTGCGCGCGTGCTGCACGCCGGACTCCCACAGCCCGCGCATCCCACCCTCGCGCGCCGCGTCGGCGATGCGCTCCGACGACTCGTTCGCGGCGACGCGCCGCTCGAGTTCGGGACTCCCTGTGAGGACTTCCGTGATCGCGAGGCGGCCGCGATAACCCGTCTGCGAGCACTCGCTGCACCCCACGGGACGGTAGAGCGTCGAGCCATCGGGGAACCACTTGCGCAGGCGATCGGGCACCTGCCCCACGGCGAGCTCGCGGCAATGCACGCAGAGCCGGCGCAGCAGGCGCTGCGCGACGACGCCCTTGAGCGACGCGGCGATCTTGTAGCTCTCGACGCCGATGTCGAGGAGACGCGTGACCGAGCTCGCCGCGTCGCCGCGGGCCTGGATGGTGCGGAGCATCGAGTACAGCGTCGTCGTCTTGCCGCTGCCCGTCGGGCCGGTGACGAGGACGACGCCCTCGCGCGCCTGCAGCAGGCCGTGGATGCGCTCGAGCTCGTCGGGGTTGAGTCCGAGTCCGTCGAGCGACAGTACCGTCGCGCGCTGGTCGAGGATACGGATGACGACCTTCTCGCCCTGCGACGCGGGGAGGGTCGAGACGCGCAGGTCGACGCGGTTGCCGCTCACGACGACGCGCGACCGGCCGTCCTGCGGACGCAGCCGGTCGGCGATGTCGAGTTGCGCCATGATCTTGACGCGCGACACGAGCGGGATGCCGGCCGCCTTCGGCAGGATCATGACCTGGCGGAGCACGCCGTCGATGCGGTAGCGCACCGCGACGCCGGCTTCCTCGGGCTCGAGGTGGATGTCCGACGCGCGCGACTGGATCCCCTCGGCGACGATGCGGTCGACGAGCTGGATGACCGGCCGTTCGCTCGCCCGGTTGGCGCCGAGCTCGAGGTCGGAATCCTCGATCTGCTCGCTGAGCGTCTCGATGTCGTAGTCGCCGGCGACGTTCTCGAGGATCTTCTCGATCACGTTCTCCGGGCGGTACACCTCGTCGAGCCGCTCGAGGATCTTCGTCGGCGAGGCGAGCGACATGCGGATCGTCCGGCCGAGCGCGAACGCGAGGGTGCGCTCGCAGTCGAGGTCGTGGGGATCGGCGGTCGCGATGTCGAGGACGGAGTCGCTGATCTGCAGCGGCAGCACGCGGTACTTGCGGACGAGCTGCTCGGGCACGAGCTCGCGCGCCTGCTGCGAGATCATGTTGATGTTCGCGATCTTCATCCGGAACCGCGAGGCGAGCGCGGTGAGGATCTGGTCGTCGGAGGTGAAGCCGCGGCGGACCGCCGTCTCCCACACGCTGTCCTCACGCGCCGATTTCAACGCCGCGAACTGCTCGGGGGTCACGAGACCCTCGAGCGTCGGCAGCAGCCATTCGTCTCGTGCAGCGCGTGCGGACGTGCCCATCGATCCTCGTCTCGAGCGTGGCGGCGCGCCACACCCTCCCGGCGCGCCGTGGCCTAACGTCTAATGTTAACGCCAGTCCGGCGGCTGGTCAGGGGCTTGCGAGTGTCAAAAGATTCGCCAGTAGTCCCTGGTGAGGTCGAAACCGAACGACCACCGGCCGCCCCGCAGGCCGCGCGCGACGTCGAGCCGGACGAGGTCGAACACCGTGAGGACGGCGACGCCGAGCGAGCCGTAGGCGGCGCTCCCCGCGCCACCGCCCGCGACCCAGATCGCCTGGGCATACGGCGCCACGGTGACGGGCATCGCGAGCGAGCCGAAGCGGCCGAGCGAGAGCGGGATCGCGCCGGCGGGGAGCTGCCACTCGACGCGCTGCGACACGCCGGCGGTTCCCCACAGCTGATGCAGGTCGTAGCCCGGACCGGTCACCGGTCCGCCGAAGCGGACGAGCGCCTGCCGGGGCGCGTCGGGGCCGAGGACGGCCGCGGCCGTGGTGTGCAGCACGAGACGGGCAGAACCGAACGGACGTTCGACGTTCGCGACGAGCTCGCTGCGCCCGAAGGTGGTGCTGGCGCCGGAGCTCGGGCCCGCCTCGAACGTCGCGCCCTCGACGCCGAACGCCGCCGACGCCGACACCGTGCTACCGAACGGACCGGGCGCGGCCGGGCGCGTGGCGAGCAGCGTCGCGCGCCGGACGGTCGCGGGGTCGGCGGCGAAGGCGGGGGCGAACGTTCCGCTCGCCGGACGCGCGTGCAGGCCGAGCGCGTCCTGCCGTTCGGCGTCGAGCGTCAGCGCCCACCGCCATCCGCCGGCCGTCCCCGCGTCGAGGACCAGCGAGAGGCCGCGCGCGCGATAGCTGTCGGTGAGGTCGCTGCCGAACTCCTGTGCCACGATGCTGTTGCGGAGGCCGCTCGCCTCGGGTTCGACGCCGGCGTCGCGCCAATCGTCGCGCGCGGTGAGCGTCACGCCGGCGCCGCTCGCGCGCTGCCACCCGACGGACAGTTCGTGCTTCCACTGGTGGTCGCCGGTGCCGAAGCGGCCGCGGGCCTTGGCGAAGAGGCCGTCGCCGAACCGGTGCGCGATGCCGCCGCCGAGCGCCAGCCCCTCGTTGCGGTCGAAGCGCACGAGGTCGCTCACGCTGCGCGCGCTCGGCACGGTGAGCCGTGCGCGGGCGAGCGCGCCGGCGCGCACGAGCTCGCGCGCCTGCTCCTGCACCTTGAGGACGTCGTCGTTCTCGCCGAGGGTGACGTCGCCGGGGAGGCTCTGGAGGATGGTGCCCGGGAACTGGTACGCCTTGAGTTGCGCGGGGGGCGCGGCCACGATCTCGGGCCCGGCGAACCACTGCGCCGGCAACCGCTGGTTGACCGTCACGCAGCAGATGTCCCAGCGCCCGCGGATGATGCCGCGCATCGGGAAGTCCATCCACGTGGCGGTGCGACGGATCTCGATCTCCTGGCGGCGCGGGAGCCAGAAGCGGCCGTCGACGAGGCCGCTCTCGAGGATGATCGAGACATCCTCGAGTTGCGGGTCCTTGAGGGCGGCGCGCGTGAAGCTGAACGTCATCCGCACGACGGAGCCGGTGGCGCGGTCGAGGTAGACGGCGCCGACGGCGCGCGGCAGGCGGTCGTCCTTGGGGCGCACCTGCACCATCATCACGTCCCAGCGGCGGTCGACGGTGCGGATGCTGAGGGAGTCGGCGACGGCGTAGTCGTACGCCTCGCGCCCCGCTGCCGAGAGCGGATGGGGGACGTCGCGCACCTCGTCGCCGTCGCCGAGCCGGATGATGCCCGGGAAGTTGTTCTGCACGATCGCGAGGTGGTCGCGATGGTAGGCGATGTCGGTCGGGAGGAGCAGCGTGTCGCGGCGGCCGACGATGCGCTGCTTGCTCTGGTTCGGCGCGCGCCAATAGACTTCGACGGCGAGTTCGTCGGTGCGCACCACCTTGGGCGGGTCGGGATAGCCGGCGCCGACCTGCGCGAGGAAGGTGAGGTACCCATGCGCGGTCGCGTGGTAGTCCGAGAGGCCGGTGTCGGCGAGCTGGGCGGACCGCCGGGCGATGGCGAGGTCGACGAGCGACATGGTCCGCTGGTCGTTCCAGGCCTGCGCGCGCGCCGTGCCGGGGAGCAGGCTCGCCGCACACGCAACAACACACGCCACGCACAGAGGACGCATGCAGGGAAGTTCATCGGGCGGAACGGACAGGGCAACGGGCGTGCTGATCCCCGTCTGGCGCGACGTGCTGCTCGACACGGAGACGGCCGTCGGGGCGTTCGCGAAGTTGCGTGGCGCGCTCGCCCCGGACGCGCAGCCGTTCGCGTTCCTGCTCGAGTCGGCGCCGGCGGGGAGCGAGACGTGGGCGCGCTTCACCTTCCTCGGCGCCGAGGCGCTCGGCGCGTGGCGGCTCACCGACGGCGTGGTGGAGGAATGGGACTCGGCGCGAGGGTGGCACGGCGCGCATACGGTGGACGACCCGTTCGCCGACCTGCGCGACCGACTGACCGCGTTCGCGCCCGTGGATACACCCGAACTCGGGGCGTTCTGGGGGGGCGCGGTCGGCTATTTCGCCTACGACGCGGTGCGCCATATCGAGCGCCTGCCGCACGCGCCGCCGCGTGGCGTGAAGGCCCCCGACGCGCTGTTCGTGTTCACGGGCACGGTGGTGATCATCGACAACCTGCGGGCGCAGGCGCGCGTCGTGACGCCGATGCGCGTGCCGCACGGGACGACCGACGTGGAGGCGCAGGCCCTCGAACGCGCGGCGAACGCGCGCATCGACGCGACGATCGAGCGGCTGCGGCACGGCCCCGCGCTCCCGCCGCTCGACCTCGACCCGGCCGCCGCGCCGGCCACGGGACGTTCGACGTACAGCCGCGAGAAGTTCATGGCCGACGTCGAGCGGATCAAGGAATACATCCGCGCCGGGGACTGTTTCCAGGCCCTGCTGGCGCGCCGCATCGTGGTGCCGTTCGATTTCGACAGCACGGCGCTCTACCGCGCGATCCGGGCGCTGAACCCGAGCCCGTACATGTACCACCTCGCGCTCGACGGCGTGGAGCTCGTCGGCAGCTCGCCCGAACTGCAGGTGCGCGTCGCCGACGACCGCGTGATCGTGCGCCCGATCGCCGGGACGCGGCCGCGCGGCCGCGACGCCGAGCAGGACGCGCGCATGGCGGCGGAGCTCCTCGCGGACGAGAAGGAGCGTGCGGAGCACGTGATGCTCGTCGACCTCGGCCGGAACGACGTCGGCCGCGTGGCCGAGTATGGGACGGTGTCCGTCACCGACCTCATGACGGTGGAGAAGTACTCGCACGTGCTGCACATCGTGAGCCAGGTCGAGGGACAGCTGCCGCCCGGGCGTTCGACGATGGACGTGTTCCGCGCGACGTTCCCGGCCGGGACGATGACGGGCGCGCCGAAGGTGCGGGCGATGGAGATCATCGACGAACTCGAGCCCGAGCGGCGGGGGCCCTACGCGGGCGCGGTCGGTTACATCGCGTACGGCGACCGCCGGATGGACCTCGCGATCACGATCCGCACCTGCGTGATCGCCGGCGGGGAGGCCAACGTGCAGGCCGGGGCCGGGATCGTCGCCGACTCCGTGCCCGCCACGGAGTGGGACGAGACCGAGAACAAGGCCCGGGCGATGCTGACGGCCATCGGCCGCGTTCGCCATAATTAGGGCATGACCTTCCGCCTCACCGGCATCGAGAACGAGTTCCACTTCGAGCTGCGTCCCGGCACGACGCTCGTCGTGGGGCGTGCCGTGAGCAGCGACTGCCCGGTGGTCGACCCGACCGTGTCGCGAAAGCACGCCGATCTCGTGGTGCAGAACGGTGGCATCCAGGTGAAGGATGCCGGGTCGAGCAACGGCACTTTCGTGAACGGCGTGAAGGTCGACAGCTATTTCGTGGTGCCCGGCGACACGCTGACGTTCGGCAAGGTCGCGTTCAAGGTGGAGTCGACCGCGCCGGCGCGCGCGGACTCGCAGGGCGCCACGCCGGTCACGACGGCGCCCTCGGCGCCGCCTGCCCCGCCGCCGCGCGCCGGCGGCACGATCGTGCGGCAGGTGCCGTCGGCGACCGGTGGCTTCGGCGCCATCGGGGCGATGGGACCGGCGAGCGGGAGCATCAAGGCGGTCATCGCCGGCGCGACGGACCCGGCCGAGAAGGACCGGCAGAAGCTCCGCATCCTCCTCGAGGTCTCGAAGGGACTGACGCGCGCCGCCGACGTCGACGTGCTGCTCCGCAAGGTGGCGGACTACGCGTTCGAGATCCTCGAAGCCGACCGGTGCGCCATCTCGCTGCTCGACGACCGCGGCCTGCTGGTGAGCAAGGTGTCGCGCGACAAGCGCGGCGCCGACGCGCCGCAGGCGATCCCGCAGTCGATCGCGTTGACGGCGGTGAGCGACAAGGTCGCCGTGCTGAGCGACGACGCGGGCGAGGACGAGCGGTTCACGGGGCAGTCGGTGCTGCTGCAGAAGGTGCGCTCGGCGATGTGCGTGCCGCTCATCGGCTCGGAGAACCGGGTGCTGGGGGTGCTGTACGTCGACAACTTCCTGACGACGCACCGGTTCGGCGAAGCGGACCTCGACTTCCTCATCGCGTTCGCCGGCATCGCGGCCGTGGCGATCGAGAACGGGCAGTTCAGCGACCGGATCCGCCGCGAGGCGCTCGTGCGCAGCAATTTCGAGCGGTTCTTCACCCCGCACCTCGCGGCGCGCATCGCGAACAGCGCCGACGCCGTGAAGCTGGGCGGCGACAAGCGCCCCGTCGCCGTGCTGTTCAGCGACATCCGCGGGTTCACGGCGCTCTCGGAGACGATGAACCCGGACGCGATGGCGAGGCTGCTCACCGAGTACTTCACCGAGATGGTGGAGTGCGTGTTCCGCCACGGCGGCACGCTCGACAAGTTCATCGGCGACGCGGTGATGGCGCAGTGGGGCGCGCCCTTGGGGGAGAGCGACGACGTCGACCGCGCGAT
>JACQBG010000029.1 GCA_016194585.1 Gemmatimonadota bacterium | reverse complement strand
TGGCGAGCAGGTCGCGCAGCGCGTTGTTCACTCCGGTGACGCTCATCGCTCGTTCCTCACAGATCGATGCTGCGCCGCAGCATCGACTTCGTGGCTTGGAAGACGGTCGCGTTCGCCTCGTACAGCCGGCGCGCGTCCATCAGGTCGACCATCTCGGTCGTGACGTTCACGTTCGGATAGCGGACGTAGCCGTCCGCGTTGGCGTCGGGGTGGCTCGGGTCGTAGACGAGCGGCCCTTCGCTCGGATCCTCGGTGATCGCCGTGACCTTCACGCCGCCGGCGATCTCGCCCTGCTGGTCGGCGGCCGCCGCCTCGCCGGTGGCGAGGTCGCCGCCCGCGGTCGCGTCCGTTCTCGTTCCGTTCGCCGACGCGAGCGCCTCGCCGAACTGCGACGACACGCCCTGCATCTGCACCACGCGGCGCCGGTACGGGCCGCCGCCATCGGTGTGCGTCGTCTCGGCGTTGGCGATGTTGGTCGCGATCGTCTCCATGCGCATGCGCTGCGCGGAGAGCCCGCTCGCCGCGATCCCCAGCGTGCGGAACATCGGGCGGACGAGCGACGACAGGCCGGTCGGCAGAGTGGGATCGGTCGGCATCCGGATCAGCCCTTGAGCGCGTCGCGCATGCCGGCGTACGTGTCCTTGAGGAGCTTCGCCGTCGCCTCGAACCGCAACTGCTCGTCGGCCAGGCTCACCATCTCCGTCTCGACGTCGACCGGTCCCTGTTCCTGACTGCCCGGGCCCGCTCCCACGTCGGGGAGCGTGAAACCCTGCTGACGCGCGGTGGCCTGCGCCACACGGTCGGCGATCGCTCGCGTGCGCTGTACGCTCACGTCGAGGCTCGCCTTCAGCTGGTTCGCCATCGTCGTCCGGCCAACGAGATCGATCGGCATGGGAGTCCTTGGGATGGTCCTGTGCACCGCACGTGCAACCACAGTGCCACTCCCTATGCAGCGTTCGTGCCGCGCGGATCTTTGTTGTGGGACAACGACTTAGGTCACACTGCCCACCGCGGCGCGACGACCGAAAGGGGCCTTAAACACGAAAGCAGGCGGCAGGAACTGCCGTCTGCTCACCGCGGACCAGGCGCGCCGGTGGGGTCAGGCGCCGTGATCTTCTCCGCCGCCGGCATCGCCGCCGGGGTTGTTCAGCTTGTTGCGCAGCGTGCGGACGGAGATCCCGAGCAGGTCGGCCGCCCGCGTGCGGTTGCCGCCGGCCGCCTCGAGCGCGCGCTCGATGAGCACACGCTCGGCGTCGGCGACGTTGAGCGAGTTGAGCAGGACGTTCGAGCCACTCGCCGGGCTGGACGTCGCGGCCGGCGCCGCCGGCACAAGCGGCACCATCGGCGGGACCGGCGCGGTGGCCGGGGCGCCGGTGGCGGTGCCGAACACCGGCGCCGCGCTGCCGCTGATACCGGCCGGCGTGACGGCCGCCGGTGCCGGCGTCGGCGCGCGCGCGCCGGAGATCTGCGCGATGCCGGCGACCGGCGTGAGGCCGTATCGCAACGGGTCGAACGCGTGCACCTGGATGACCGGATCGTTCGAGAGGATCACGGCACGCTCGACGGCGTGCTGCAACTCGCGCACGTTCCCCGGCCACTCCTGCGACATGAGGAACTCGATCGCCTCCGCCGAGAGGCCGCGGATCTCCTTCCCCATCTCGGTGCCCGTCTTCACCGCGAAGCGCATCGCGAGGAGGGCGATGTCCTCCTTCCGTTCGCGGAGCGGCGGGATGAGGATCGGGATGACGCCCAACCTATAGTAGAGGTCGCGACGGAACGCGCCCGCCGCCGCCTCGGCGGCGAGGTCGCGGTTGGTCGTCGCGATGATGCGCACGTCGACGCGGATCGGCGTCGTGCCGCCCACGCGCTCGAACTCCTGCTCCTGGAGCACGCGCAGCAGCTTGGCCTGGAGGTCGAGCCGCATCTCGCTCACTTCGTCGAGCAGGAGCGTGCCGCGATGGGCCCGCTCGAAGGCGCCCTCGACGCGCTTGATGGCGCCCGTGAAGGCGCCGCGCTCGTGGCCGAACAGCGCGCTCTCGATGAGCCCCTCGGGGAGGGCCGCGCAGTTCAGCTGGATGAACGCGCGGTCGGCGCGGTCGCTCCGGTCGTGGATGGCGCGCGCGAAGAGTTCCTTGCCCGTGCCGCTCTCACCCTGCAGCAGCACCGTCGCCCGGGTGGGCGCCGCCATCGCGACCGTCTGCAGGATGCGGCGCAGCGCGACCGAATCGCCGATGATCTGCCGCTCGTTTCGGAACTCCATCACTTCGCGGCGGAGCGCCTCGTTCTCGCGGCGCAGCCGCACGAACTCGAGCGCCTGGTCGACCGCGAGCTCGAGCTGCTGCGGGCGGATCGGCTTGGTGATGTAGTCGACGGCGCCGGCCTTGATGCTCGCGACCGCGTTCTCGATGCTCGCGTAGCCGGTGAGCATGATGAGCGGCACGTCGTAGCCGTCGCGCGCCAGCAGGTTGAGGAACTCGAGCCCCGACAACCCCGGCATCCGATAATCGGAGATGATCAGGTCCACGCCACCGCGGGCCAGCACCTGAAACGCTTCGGGCACGTTCCGCGCGCCGACCGTGTGATGGCCGGCCCGCTCGAGGGTGTCCTGCAGGATCAGGCCGACTGACGGATCGTCGTCGACGTAGAGGATCGAGGCCATTATCGGGAGTGGCGGGACTGGTTCAATCCTTGCAACGATACACCTCGCTGCCCCACCCGGCAACTCTTGCCGGGTCCCGTACGCGCCCAAGCCACAACGAATTGTGCGACTTCTCGTCCTGAATTGTCACGAACCGTGGGTGTATCAGCTGCGCTGGCTCGACGCCGATCTCGACATCGTCGTCGGGCTCGAGGGGCGCCTCGTGACGGGGTGGGATGAACGGATGCGGCCGGCGCCACCGCGGACGCGGTTCCTGACGCTCGCCGAGGCGCTCGCCGAGCGTCCCGTGTGGGACGCGGTGATCTGCCACAACATCACCGACCTCATCGAGACCGCCGCCATCGACGCGCCGAAGCTGTTCGTCGCGCACGACACGCTCGACGGCCGCATGGCGCAGCAGGGGGCGTCGTTCGAGCGCGACGAGATGGTGGCCTTGCTTCGCACCTATCTCGAGCGTCTCGGTGCGCACGCCGTCGGGGTGACGGCGTCGAAGGGCGCGTCGTGGGGGATCGCCGGCAAGCCGCTGCTCACGGCGAGCGATCCGGCGGATTATCCCGAGCCGACGTACGCTCGCGCGGCGGGGCTGCGCGTGGCGAACGACGTGCTCTCGAAGCGCGTGTTCCTCGCGTGGGATTTCCACGAGGCGGCGTTCGCGGAGCTGCCGGTGACGCTGGTCGGGCACAATCCCGCGCTGGGCGCGGCGCCGGCGCGCGACTGGGACGACCTCAAGGCGCGGTTCGCGACGCACCGCTTCTTCATCCACACCGCCGACCCGCGCTACGAGGACGGGTTCAACATGGCGATGGTGGAGGCGATGGCGGCGGGGTTGCCGGTGGTCGCGAACGCGCATCCGACCTCGCCGCTCACGCACGGCGTGGACGGGTTCCTCGCGGCGACGCCCGCCGAGGCGCGCGCGCACGCCGAAGCGCTGCTCGACGACGAAGGGCTCGCGCGCCGCATGGGGGCCGCCGCTCGCGAGACGGCGCGGCGCACCTTCGGCACAGCGGCGTTCCGGGCGGGCGCGCGCGACGCGATCGCCCGCGCGGGGAAGAAGTACCGGCGCGCGCAGCGCTCGTCCGTCGCGCGCTGAGCGCGGCGTCCCGGTCAGAGCGAGCGGTCGACGAGTCCCGAGTGCGGGGCGCGCGCCGCCGCGGCGTAGCCCGACGTCGCCGCGCTGGCGCGTGAGAGCTTGGCCAGGTCGCGCCCGACGCGGGCGACCTCGATGCCGATCGCGTGCGTGAGGGCGGTGTGGCTTCGCCGCGCGCGCTCGGCGGCTTCGATCACCGCGTCGCGTCCGGGGCCGGTCGTCTCGTCGATCCCCGAGGCGGTGAGGTCGTCGAGGATGCGCCGCGCTTCGTCGAAGATCTCGCCGAGGGCGAGCGCGTCGTGCGCGGCGTGGCAGCGGGCGTGGTCGAACAGCCGTTCGAGCTCGGCGAGCCGCTCGACGGCCTGTTCCGGCGATCCTATCATGCCACTTCCCGGCGCGGAGTGTCGGCGATCTGGTGGAATGCGTCGCGCAGCTCGCGGACGATGCCGGTGATGCGGTCGAGCGTGGCGACGTCCGGCCGCACGCCGAGGGTGACGAGTTCGCTCAGGAGGAACACGTAGAGCCCGCTGAGCTGTCGCGCGATGTCGCCGCCCCGTTCGACGTCGAGCGCCGCGAGGAGCTCGCCGAGCATGAGCCGCGCCTTGTCGAAGCCGGCGATGCGCACGTCGTCGTTCCCCATCGTGATGCCGACGCGGGCGCGGGCCAGCGCGGCGAGGAGTCCGTCGAACGTGAGCACGACGAGCCGGCCGGGCGTCGCCGAGAGGATCTCCGTCTCGCGATAGGCATTGCCGGCGGACGAGGCATACGGATTGGACACGGCGGGCGCTCCGGGTGGCGGTCTGTCGTGAGTATCGGCTACTTGGTCGGCGCCTGAAGGCTGTTGATCTGCGACGTCAGCGCGGCGCCGAGCGCCTGCGACTGCGACAGCGCCGTCTCCATCGCGACGAACTGGGCCGTGAGCTGCGCGCGGCGGGCGTCGAGGCGGGACTGGATGCTCGCGATGTTGGCGGCGAGGTCCGAGGCGTTCGTCGTGGCGTTCGCCGCTTCGGTGGCGGCGGCTCCCGTGTTGTCGGCGGCGAGGCTGGTGGCGATGCTGCCGAGCACGCCACCGACGCCGACCGAGAACCCGAGCGTTCCCGCGCTGCGCGCCGTGGTGCCCGTGTAGCGGAGCACGATGCTCTCGCTCGCGTCGCCCACGGCCCCCGTGAGATACTGCCCCTTGCCCGTGCCCGCGACGCCATTGATGGTCCCGGCGACGTCGAGCCCCGCGTACGACGTGGCGGCGATGCCGAGCGCGGCGGTGCCGTCGCCGCCGGCCCCCGGCGTGTAGGCCACCTTGAATCCGCCCGTCGTGCCGTAGTCGAGCGACGTGATCTGGATGCGGCTGTCGGCGGTCTTCGACGCCGTGAGCCGCATCTTCTGCACGCCGAACATCGAGTTGAGGTGCGCGATGGTGGTGTCGATGCTGTCGCCGTTGGTCAGCGACACGCTCCCGGAGTAGCCCGTCGACGCGTCGGTGATCGTCATCGTGTCGGGCGCGCCGGTCGTCGCGTACGTCGACCAGATGGCGCCGGTCACGCTGCCGAGCGTCGCGGCCTGCGTGATCACCACCGGATACGGCGTGGCCGTCGCCTTGGCGTTCGGCCCCGCCGAGATGAACGTGATCGAGGGGTCACTCGGCACGCCGCTCATCGAGAAGAGCCGGCGGAGGTCGTCGAAGTTGGTGTTCGCGAAGCCCTGGAACGTCGTGGTGTCGAGCGACAGCACGCCGGTCTTGTCGTGTTGCAGGCCGGCGATCGCCGCCGTCGTCAGCGACCCGGTGGCGCCGACGACGTTGTTCAGCAGCGCCGTCGTGAGCGACTGCGCCATCGACCTCGCGGTCGTGTCGTTGGCGAGCGGCGCGCCGGTGGCGGTGTTCTGGGTCACCCACGTGCGAACGTTGTTGTACGCCGTGACGAACGTCTGGATCGTCTGCGTGATGGTGTTGATGTCGTGCGCGATGTTGACGTTCACGGCCGTGCCCGGCTCGGCGCCGAGCAGGTTGAGCGTGACGCCGGTGATGGCGTCGCTGATCGTGTTCGTCGAGCGCGTGACCGTCTGGCCGTCGATGCGGAGCTTGGCGTCGGTGCCGGAGACGAGTTCGCGGCTCCGCCCGGCGGTTCCGCCGGTGGCCGTCCCGAAGGTGCCGAGGCTGATCGTCCCGCCGCTCGCGCGCGCGACGGTCAGCGAGAGCCCGAGCTGCGACGCGCCCGCCGTGCCGTCGGTGAGCACGATGCGGCCGGCGTTCAGGCTCGCCGTCGCCGTGCGCGTGCCGCTGCCGAAGCCGTTCGTCGTGTTGTTGATCGCGTTCAGCAGGTCCTGCATCGTGCTCGCGCCGCCGACGGTGTACGTCGTCGAGACGGCCGTGCCGTCGCCGCGCGTGCCGGCGATCGTGACGACGTCGCCCGTCGCGAGGCCGAGCGACTGCGTCCCGATCTGCAGCTGGCTCAGCGCCGTGGCCGTCGTCACCGCCGCGCTCGTCGAGGCGTCGTTGAACAGGTTGGCGCTGCCGACGGAGGCCGTCGTGCCGGAGCGTCCTTCGTTCGTGAAGCCGAGCGTCGCGAGGATCTGCGCGCTCGCGGCGGCGTTCACGCTCGCGTCGGTCTCGACGGTCGCACTCGTCTGCAACCGGTAGGCCGTGCGCGTCCCGACGGTCTCGCTGACGACGGTCGCCGCCGTCGTGCTCCCAAGCGCGGTGTTGATCTTGCTCGCGATCGACTGCAGCGAATCCGTCGAGAGGTCGACGCTGATCACCTGGCCGCCGACCTTGATCGTCGACGCCGCGGGCATCGTCAGGCCGATGAGCGAACCGATCGAGCTGGTCGCCGACCACATGCGGTTGGTTTGCGTCGCGCCGCTCGACGCGATGTTGGCCACGGCGGTGCCGTCGGCGAAGCCGAGGGCGCCCAGCGTCCCCGCGGCGTCGTCGATCGTCTGGATGCCGGCACTGCCGGTGGTGTCGCTCGTCAGCACGAGCTGCGAACCCGAGCCCGCGGCGAGGATCGTCGCGGTCACTCCCGACGGTGCGGTGCCCGAGTCGGCGGCGTTGATCTTGTCGCGGATCGACGACAGCGAATCGGTGGCGGCGACGGTGATCGTCACGCCGTTGATCGCGAATTGCCCGCTGATGTTGAGCGCGGCCGAACTGTCGGCGACGACGTTGCCGCCGATCTTCTCGGCGCGGGCGAGCTGGAGCACTTCGGCCGAAAAGGTGCCGGTCGAGGCCCCGGTCGTCGCGGTGGCCGAGATGAGGTCGCGACTCGACGTCGGGCTCTTGTCGGCGGTCGCGGTATAGACGTCGAACGCGGACGACGCGCCGAGCGCGTTCGCCGCGTCGCGGAACTTGCCGAGCACGCCCTGGAAGGTGGTCCACGCCTGGGACTGGGCCTGGGCGGCGTTCTCTTTGGCGGTGACGGGATCGAGTTCGGTGGCCTGCTCGACCTGCATGATCTGGTCGACCATGCCTTGCCACTGGATGCCGCTCGCGATGCCGTTGATCGACGCGATCGGCTGCGCGCTGCCCGTCGACGAGGGCGACGTCGGGGCGAGCGAACCGAGACCGAGTGAACTCGAACTGATCGGGGACGTCATCGGCGTTCTCCTGTGGCCGTCCTTCTGAGGTCACGTCCCCGGAGCCGGTGATGGCCCCGGGGACGCGCCCCTGCTACCCACTGCTATGCTGCCAGCCTCAGAAGACCGTCCAGGACTACTGGAAGAGCTTGAGGATGCCCTGGCCGCTCTGGTTCGCCTGCGCCAGCATCGCTGTGCCGGCCTGCGCCAGGATCTGGTTCTTCTGGTACGTCACCATCTCCGTCGCCATGTCCACGTCGCGGATCGTGCTCTCGGCCGCCGAGTAGTTCAGGATCGTCGTCTTGACGTTGTTGATGGCGTTCGTGATGCGGCTCTGGCCGGCGCCGATGACGCCGAGCGCGGTGTTCACGTCACCGATCGCGGTGTCGAGGGCCGACAGCGCGGTCTGCGCGTTCGCCAGGGTGTCGACGGCCGAGCTGCCGATGCCGAGCGTGCTCGTGCGGAGGTCGAGGCTGGTGCCGTTGATCGTGAGCACGTCGTTGCTGGTGTACGAGCCCGACGCGCCGACGAGGAACGTGCCGACGCTCGCGCCGACGGTGATGTTGCCGGCCAGCGTCGCCGCACCGACGTCCTTGTTCGTGCTCACCGAGATGCCGAACTGCGAGAAGTTCAGCGTCTGGTTCGCGGCCGACGTCACCGCGAGGGTCTGCGTCACGCTGCCGTTCGTCAACGAGGCGACGTTCGCGGCCTCGCTCAGGGTGAACGAACCCGCCGCGGCGCCGTTGAGCTGCACGCCGTACGCGCCCGTGCCGGCCGCGAGGACCGTCGAGCTCGCATTGACCGTCGCGCCGAAGCCGCCGTTCAGGAGCGCGTTGCCCTGGAACTTGACGGTGTTGACCGTACGGTCGATTTCGCTCTGGAGCTGCGTGAACTCCTGGTTGATGCGCGTGCGGGCGTTCGAATCGACACTGTCCGACGCGGCCTGCGTGGCGAGCTCCTTCATGCGCTGCAGCATCGTCTGCACCGAGGACGCGGCGCCTTCCGCAATGTTGTACACCGAGTTCGCCTGGTCGGCGTTGCGCGACGCCTGCGTGTACGCCGCGATGTCCGAACGCAGCGTGTTGGCGATGCCGAGACCGGCGGCGTCGTCAGAGGCGTGGTTGATGCGGAAGCCGCTGGACAGCTTCTCCGACGACTTCGCGATGGCATCCTGCACCGTGCCGAGATTGCGGGCTGCCGTCAAGGCGGAGACGTTCGTGTTGATCTTCATACCCTGCTCCCTGGTTGATTGACGAGGGATTCCGTTCCCTCATGAGCCACCGCGTCCGTGCACTGGCTCCAGAGTCCAGTATCGGAGCCACCTCACGGGACTTTAGCGCCGGCTCCGATTCACCCGATCTCGGCTCCCGGCCGCCGGAAGAGGACGTTGAACACGGAGTCCCCCGACATCGTCTGCCCGCGCTCGAGGCGCTGCAGCGAGGGAGGCGACCCCGCCACGAACCACGTCTCATACCCGAGGTCGGTCATGTGATCGCGCAGCGCCTCCTCGCTCGTGCCCAACGAGGCGAGGGCGTGCCGGTTGATCTCGGCGACGACGAAGGGGACGCGATGCGTCTCGAGTACGCACCGCGCGCCGCGCAGCACGGCGAGCTCGTTCCCCTCGACGTCGATCTTGATCGCCTTCACGCGCCCCGGCGCGATACCCGCGAGCACACGGTCGAGCGTCGCGACGAACACCGGGTACGTGCGAGGGCGCTCGCGCGACCGCGCGTTCAGCACGTGCGTTCCCACGTCCCACAACGCATGCCCGCCGTCATTGTCGGCGTTGAGGTGCAGTTCGGCGACCCCTTCGTCGGCACCGACCGCCCAGTGCATCGGCCACACGTGGCGGACGCCGTTGACGCGCACGTGATTCACCAGCGCCGCGTAGATCTCCGGTGACGGCTCGAATGAGACGACGTGTCCCGACGGGCCTACCAGCGCCGCCGCGATGATCGTGAAGTAGCCGACGTGCGCCCCGACGTCGACGAACACGTCGCCGGGCTTGAGCACGGAGCCGAGGAGCACCGTCGTCTCCGCTTCGTAGAACCGGCCCTGCGAGAGCAGGTCGCCCATGTGCGCCTGTACCGGACGCGCGCGGTCGAGCTCGAAGACGAGCGCGTGATCGCCGGCCGGCGTGTGGAGGTCCAGCGACACGCGCTGCCGCCCCGCATCCGCGGACATCGGCGCCGCCGTCACGCGCCCACCACGCGCAGCAGCTCCGCCGCCTGACGCTCCCACGGCAGTTGCGCCATCAGCCGTGCACCCTGCTCGCCACGACGCCGCGCCTCGGCACGGTCGTCATACACGCGCTCGAGGTGCGCCACGACCTCGTCGGGATCGCTCTCCCCCCAGCAGTACGTGCTCCGATATTGTCCGCTCGTCGCGGTCACCGACGGCTGTCGCTCGAGCGGGAAGCAGGTGTCGGCGCCGATGAGATTCAGGTGTCCCGTGTTCGCCGACACGATCGTCGGGATCGCGCACGCCATCGCCTCCATGGCCACGAGGTTGGTGCCTCCCTCGCACCGGTTCGTGAACACCGCGACGTCCATCTCGCGCAGCACCTGCGCCATCTGCGGCTGCGGCAGCACGCCCAGGTCGATCACCGCGTCGGCGGCCACGCCGTTGGCGACGAGCCATGGCGCGACCGCGCACTGCCGGCCGTTCACTTCGGGCACGCCGTGCACCCAGCCCGCGGCGTCGATGCCCTTCATCGTCGCCGGCCAGTGGTTGTGCCACGCCGTGACGAGCACCGCGTCGGGGTGCGTCGCGTGGAACCGCTTGAATGCCTCCACCACGATGTCCTGCCCCTTCCGGAACTCGAGCTTCCCCCCCGAGAACACGTGGAAGCGGTCGCCGAACGCGCCGCTGCGCGGCGCGGGATGGAAGAGCGAGGGATCGACGCCCTGCAGCACCATCGCGACGTTCTCGATGGAATAGGCCTTGAGCATCTCGGCGCCCCACGTGCAACCGGCGACGATGAGCTCGTACTCGCGGGCGCGCAGCACGGCCGTCGCGTCGAGGAGCGCGTCCTCGAAGAAGATCACGCCCACGTTGCGCCGGTCGCGCGGGAGCTCCGCCGACGAGCGGCGCTCGAGGTAGTTGCCCATCCCCGTGAGCCTGATCGCCGACGGGACGCGCGCCGCCGGCGTGAGTCGCAGCGTCTTGCGCAGGCGGCGCTCGACGAGCGGGTTGAGCCCGGCGAGCACCGGCGCCTCGAGCAACACCGGCTCGGCGCGATCGGAGCGGTGCAGCGCGAGCGCCAGGTGCAGCCCGTACGTGCCCCACCCCGACGTCAGCCCGGCCTGCCATTCGATCTCCACGATCCGGCGCCGGTCGCCGGTCTGCTCCGCCGCGTTCGCGCCGGGCGCCGGTGATGGCACCGCGTGCGCGCTCGCCGGCTGCGGCGCCGCCTCGGCGCGGAACGAAGCGAGCGACTGGATCACCTCGCCGACGACCGGCCCCCACGCGTTCCGCTCACGCTGACGGAACAGTCGCATCGAGGGATACCAGGGCGACGTCTCCCCGTCGCGCATCCAACGCCAGTCGGGGACGAGCGGCAGCAACGTCCACACGGGCTTCCCGAGCGCACCGGCGAGGTGCGCGATCGCGGTGTCGACCGTGATCACGAGATCGAGCGCCGCGATCGCCGCCGCCGCATCGCCGAGGTCGGTGAGTGCCGGGGCCAGGTCCACCACGTGCGCGAAGCGTGGATCGGCGAGCTGCGTCGCGGCGTCCCCCTTCTGCAACGAGAAGAACGTCACGCCGCGGGCCGCCAGCAGCGGTTCGAGCTGCGACAGCGCCATCGACCGCACGCGGTCGCGCTGGTGCATCGGATTCCCGGCCCACACGATGCCGACGCGGAGCCCCTCGCCCCGATCCGCGATCGTCCGCGCGATCGCACGCGCCGGCGCCCGAAGGTAGGGGACCGCGTTCGGGATGTCGTCCACCACCGCCGTGCCGCACAGGTACGGAAGGCTCATCAGCGACGCGTGCACGTCGAACGCGGGAAGCGGATTGCCCGGCAGCACCACGTCGTCGACGCCGGGAGCGGTGCGCATCACCTCTTCCGCCGACGGCGACGCTTCCACCATCACCCGCGCCGCGCCGCGCGCCTTCAACGTCGCGGCGTAACGGACGAACTGGAAACCGTCGCCCAGCCCCTGCTCGGCGTGCACGAAGATCGTTCGCCCGGCGAGCGGCGAGCCGTCCCACTCGGGCGCCGCGAACTGCCGGCGCGTGAAGACGACGGAGAGGAGCCGCTTGCGACACTCGAACAGGCGGAACCCGTCGGCGAGGTCGCCCCGCAGCAACGTGTGGATCGCCCGGTTCCAATTGGCGTTGCGGTCGTCGGGGTCGAGCGCGAGCGCGCGCCGCTCGCAGCGCTCGGCCGTCGCCCAATCGCCGCGCTCGTGCGCGCAGTGGCCGAGCACGTTCCACGGCTCCACCGCCTCGGGATGCCGTTCCGTGAGGAGGCGCGCGATCGACTCGGCCTCGTCGTGCCGCCCCATCTCCATGAGGAGCACCGCCTGGTTCACCTGCAGCGTCATCGCGTGCGGGTGCCGCGCGAGCGCCGCTCCATACAGGCGTTCCGCGTCGTCGAAGGCGCGCATCTCCTTGAGGATGACGCCGAAGTTGTTCAGGGTCTCGAGATGGCCGGGATCGATGGCGAGCGCGCGCCGGCACGCCTCGCCGGCCTCCGGCAGCCGGCGCAGGCCGCGCAGCGCGATCGCGCGATTCGACACCGCCATCACGTCGCCCGGCGCCAATCCTTCGGCGCGCGTGTACGCGTCGAGCGCCTCCTCGTGACGCAGGTCTTCGACGAGCGCATTGCCGAGGTCACCCCACCACGCGGCGCGATCGGGCTGCAGCTCCACGGCCGTGCGCAGCGGCGCGACCGCATCCGCCGGGCGGCCGCGCTGCGCGAGCGCCAACCCCAGGTTGTGCCACGCGTCGGCATACGCCGGCTGCGCTCGCGTCGCTTCGCGCAGATGCGCGATGGCGGCGTCGAACTCCCTCGACTGCGCGAGGAGCGCCGCCAGGTTGTTGCGCGCCTCGGCGAACGACGGCAGCGCATCGACGACGGTCTCGTACGCGCGACGCGCGCCCGCGATGTCGCCCTGCAGGTGCAGGCGGACCGCGGCGTCGAACCGCTCCTTCGCCTGGCTGAGGAGCTGGCCGTTCTGGGAGGGTGACGTCATGGGTGGGACCGAAGGCGGTGAATTTTCGGGGCCGCCACGACTCGTGGCAGACCAACTTCTATAGATGCACAATGCATCCCGTGTGCCACACGGAATGCATCGTCGGATAACGACTTAGACTGTCAGTTGTGGTCCGCCTGGAACGATCGGCCGGGTGACCGGGCAGAAACTGCCGACCGGTTTCCCTTTACGGTCGGGCGCGGTTCAGCCGAAGGAGATCGGCTGCCGCACGCTCCACGACGACTCGCCGAGCACGACTTGGGCACCGCGGCGCGAGTGCACGTTGATGATGATCGGCCCCTGGAGGTTCGCCGTCGCATCGCCGCTCCGCCTCTCCGGCAGCGTCACGATGGCGAAGACGGCGAGCTGCCCCGGCTCGCGCGCATCGAGGCGGCGCAACTCCGTCGGCGAGAGTTCGGCAGTGAAGCCCTCGAAGAACACGAACGGATCGGCGAGCAGGAAGACGAGCGCCGAGTACTCCACCGATTGGAGCCACGCCGTGCCCGGCTTCGCCCCGTCGATGAGCACCCAGCCGTGGCACGCCGGGAATCCGAGGATCCCCTCGCTGAATTCGATGATGTGCTCCTCGGCGATGTCGAGCGGGCCGAAGAGTTCGGTGGGGATGGTGCGGCGTGCGCCGGCGACGGGAACCGCGAGCAGGGGGGCGGTCATCACAGGTAGCTCGTGAGGGAGAGACTGAGCACGCGCGAGGTCGCTGCCATCGCCGCCTGATAGGCGGTCTGCCTGCTGACGAGGTTGGTCATCGCCGTCTCAACATCGACGTCTTGCAGGTCGGACTTGAATTGCGTCACCTGGTTGTTGAGCGCCGTGATGTTCGCCTTGGTGATGTCGAGCGTGTTGGCGCGCGCCCCGGCGTCGCCGATGAGCGACTGGGTGTTCTGGATGGCGGTGTCGATCGACGAGAGCGTGTTGGTGACCTGCGTCTGGTCGCCCGACTGGAGCGCGCCGGCGAGGTCCTGCAGCGTCTTGAGGGTGCCCGACGTGGCGTCGCCGAACACCTGCGTGCCGTCGTGCCCGGCCACGATGCGCTGTCCGGCCGAGATCTCGAGCTGCCGCGGTCCGCTGGGCGGTGGCGTCGCGACCGAGAAGGTGTAACTCTGGCCCGTCGTCTGCACCGTGTAGGGGACGTTGGTCGAGTTGGTGCCGCCGAACAGGTACTCGCTGCCGTCCTTGGTGTTCGAGAGCTGCACGGCCTGCGCGAGGAGCTGGTTGACCTCGGGGAGGGTCGATTGCCGCGTGGCCGCCGTCGCCGTGCCGGTGGCCTGGGCGATCGCCAGCTCCTTGGCGCGGGTGAGCAGGTCGTTGATCTGGTTCAGCACGCCCGATTCGAGGTTCACGCGGGCGCTCGCCGTGCCGACGTTGCGCTGGTACTGGCCGAGGGCGGAGAGCTGGCTCTCGTCCTGCATGACGCCCACAGCGGCGGTGGGGTCCTGCGACGCCTGCTCGAACTTGTGCCCCGTGGTGACCTGCGTCTGGGCCGCGTCGAGCTGCTCGCGGACGGTCGAGAAGTTCGTGATCGCGAGCTGGGTGGCCAGGTTGTTGGTGATGCGCATTCCGTACCTCTCCGTGGGCGGCGGTGGCGTTCGCGGAGAGGTGTCGCAGAAAGCGTGCCATCCGGGGGCGGGGCCATGCCGGGCGCCTGCCCCTTCCTATTAGAGGACCCCCGGGTCCGGGCTCAAGAAATCGGGGGAGGGTGCCGATGATAGGAATGTGATGAACCGGCGTGAGCAGCACGTGCCGGGCGACCCGGCGTCCGCCGGGGGGTCCGGCTCGAGCACCGCGAAGTCCCGCCCCGTGTTCGCCGACGCCTTGCACGCGCGGCTCGACACGGCGGGCGCGCGCGTGCGTCAGGAGTGCTCGCACCTCGACCATGTCGAGGCGGTGGCGTCGGAGTACTTGATGGCGGCGAGGCCGCCGAGGGTGTGTGACTGATGGCTTCCGTACGGCAGGGCGCGCCGTCGGCGCGGTGGCCCGGTCTCGTCCGTTCGACGCTGGAGATGGCGGCGGACGAGGAGCCGAGCGAACCGCGCCGCATCGACGATTTCATCGCGAAGGCGGCGATGGACGTCGATCGGGTGCGCCATGCCGCGCGGTCGACGCGCGAGCAGCTGGGCCGGTTGCACGCCGAGGCCGTGTCGGCGCTGACGCCGGCGCGTCCCGTGCTCGACGCCGCGCCGGACGCGCGCATCGCGTCCATCACACCCCATCATCTCGACATCGTCCGCTGACGCCGGTTCAAGTTCATCCGGCGCGCGCCGATACTGACCTCCCAGGAGGAACACGATGAAGATCAACCCCACGCCGTTCGACGGTGCCTCGAAGGTTTCCCACGTCCGCCCCGAGGCGGGTGCGCCGGTGCAGGGTACTCAGGTTCCCGCGGCGCCGGCCCAGCCACGCGCGCCACGGCGGGACAGCGTCGAGCTGTCGGCCGAAGGGCGCGCGCTGTCGAAGGGCGGCGCGCTCACGCCTGAACGCACCACGCTCATCCGTCAACGCATCCTCCAGGGCGCGTACGACTCCTCGGCCGTCGTCGACCGGGTCGCGCAGAACATCCTGAAGAGCGGCGACCTCTGACCTTTCCACCTTCTGCCTTCCGGACGCGCCCATGAAGTTCCTCGTGATCGATGACTCGGCGACGATGCGACGCATCGTCGTGAACTCGCTGCAGCGGATCGGTGTCACCGACATCGTCGAAGCCGGCGACGGCAAGGAAGCGCTCCAGAAGTTCGACGCCTCCGTCGGTTTCATCATCACCGACTGGAACATGCCGAACCTCGGCGGGGTGGACTTCGCGCGCGCCATCCGGGCGCGCGACGACGGCAAGACCGTGCCGATCCTCATGATGACGACGCGTTCGCTGAAGGAAGACATCATCACGGCGCTGGAATCGGGCGTGAACAACTACATCGTGAAGCCGTTCACGCCGCAGGTGCTCAAGGACAAGATCGACGCGCTCACCGCGGCCAACGTGGCCGGGTGATGCCATGACACCCAATCGTGCCGCCGAGGTGCTGTACGAGAGCGAGGCAACGCTACGCCTCGTCGACCGCGAACTCGGCGAGTTGAAGGCGGGCGAGCCCGCCGCGGCGAACGACGGCGCGGCCGACGGGCGCACCATCCTCGCCTCGTTGCCGTACATCCTGCAGCTCGCGAACGCCGAGATCGTGCAGGTGATCACGAGCCTCCGCGAGAGCCGCAGCGCGCTCGAGCACAGCACCGTCGAGCGTATCCAGCACACGCACTCGAAGCTGCAGGAAGTGACGTCGGCCACCGAGACGGCGACGAACGGCATCCTCGACGCGCTCGACCGCGCGCAGGGGCTCATCGACGAGCTCGACGCCGACACCGGCGACGGTGGCCGGTCGAAGGACGTCCGCAACAGCCTCCGCGACGAGATCTTCGGGATCATCGGGGCGCTGCAGTTCCAGGACATCACCACCCAGCAGATCAACTACGCGTCGAACGTGCTGCTCGACATGGAAGCGAAGCTGCTGCGGCTGATGCAGATCCTCGATCCGGGCGCCGGGAAGTCCGACGCGCTCCCCCAGTTGCCGCCGCTGAACGACGCGGCCCCGACGTTCGACATGCACGCGACGGTGCAGGACCAGGAAAAACGCCAGTCGGTCGCGGACGAGGTCTTTTCCTCGACGCCCAAGGCGTAACTCGCGACACGGCGGCGCGCTCCACTCTGGTGCGACCGCACGCGGCGCGGCAGTTCGGAGCAGGTCATGATCCTGTTGGTCGAAGACGATCCGGTCACGGCGGAGATGCTGTCGCAGCTCTTCCGGCGGCTGCGATATCCGGCGCGTCGCGTCGGCACGCTGGCCGAGGCGACCGCGCTGCTGCGCGGCGTCGCCGTCGACCTCATCGTGCTCGATGTCGAACTCCCCGACGGGAACGGCATCGCGCTCGTCGAGGATCTCCGGCCACTGCCGTGGCTGCGTGACGTGCCCGTGGTCTTCTGCGCCGGCGACTCGAGCGCCGACATCATCGAGCGCGTGCTGCGGCTCGGCGTCACCGACTTCATCCGCAAGCCGATCCCCGTCGACAAGATGGCGATGCGGCTCGACCGCGTCATGGAACGCCGGCCCCGGCGCATCCCGTCGCCACGCGACCTGCTCGTCAAGCACCGCGTCGACTCGCGGCGCTACGTGCAACTGCGCGACGACGCGCGGCAGGCGCTCGGCGCCCTCGCCGACGCGCTCGACGCGGTGCTCCCCGTCGACCACGGCCAGCTGACGGCGCTCGTCGCGGCCGCGGCGGGGGCGAGCGTCGCCTTCGACGCGCTCCGCACCGCGGCCATCCTCGAGGAACTCGGCCCCGGCCGGCCGCCGTTCGACGCACAACTCCTGCGCGAGGCGGTGAAGGTCGAGATCAGCGCCTTCGACGGCACCATGGAGATCAGCGAGCCGAAGGCGGCGCGCCTGTCGGGAGCGTGGCCGGCGCTCTAGCTTCCCGGCATGAGCAAGAAGGCACTCGCGCACCTCCGCACCGCCGACCCGAAGCTCGGCGCGTACATCGACCGCGTCGGTCCGTACCGGCCCAACTACCGCACCGCCGGCACGCACTTCGACGCCGTCGTGCGCTCGATCGTGTACCAGCAACTCTCGGGCGCGGCCGCCTCGACCATCCACGGCCGCGTCATGGCGCTGTACGGCGACGCCTCGCCCACCGCCGCCCAGCTGCTGCGCACCCCCGTGGAGAAGCTCCGCGCCGCGGGACTCTCCGGTCGCAAAGTCGAGTACCTCCACGCCCTCGCCAAGCAGGTGAAGACGCGAGCGCTCCCCATCGAGTCGCTGCACGAACTCGACGACGACGCGGTCATCGACACGCTCACGCAGGTGAGGGGGGTCGGCCGGTGGACGGCGCAGATGGTGCTGATGTTCCGCCTCAAGCGCCCCGACGTGCTCGCCGAACTCGACCTCGGCCTGCAGAAGGGACTGCAGAAGGTGCACGGCCTGCGCTCGCTCCCGAGCGCGAAGCGGCTCGCCAAGGTCGGCGAGCGGTGGGCGCCCTGGCGCTCCGTGGCGAGTTGGTACCTGTGGCGCAGCCTCGAACTCGACGATTGACGGCACGCCGATGAACGTGCGTCGCGTCGCGGTGACCGGTGGGAGCGGGCTGATCGGCCGGGCGTTGCTGGGCGCGCTCCGCGCCGCCGGCTGGTCGGTGCTCACGATCGGGCGCGGCGCCGGCAGTGACGTGCGCTGGGATCCGTCGTCGGGCACGCTCGACGCGCGCGCGCTCGACGGGACCAGCGCCGTCGTGCATCTCGCGGGCGAGCCGATCGCCGTTCGATGGACCGAGGCGCGGCGTCGCCTGATCATGGAGAGCCGCACGTCGGGCACGGCGCTCCTCGCGCACACGATCGCCGCGCTCTCGCCCCGGCCGCTCGCGTTCGTCAGCGCGAGCGCCATCGGCTATTACGGCGAAGGGGGCGAGTCGTGGCTCGACGAGGGGCAAGCGCACGGCGAGGGGTTCCTTGCCTCCGTGTGCGTGGCGTGGGAACGTGCCGCCGATGCGGCGCGCGACGCCGGCATCCGCGTGGTGCATCCCCGCCTCGGCGTCGTGCTCGCCACCGACGGCGGCGCGCTCGCCAAGCTGCTTCCCCCGTTCCGGCTCGGACTCGGAGGACCCGTCGGCAGCGGCGCGCAGTGGATGAGCTGGATCTCGCGCGCCGACACCGTGCGGGCGATCGTCGCGATGCTCGACGACGCCACCCTCGACGGCGCGGTGAACGTGGTCGCGCCCGAGCCGGTGACCAACGCCGCGTTCACGAAGACGCTCGGCCACGTGCTCCACCGCCCGGCGATCATCCCCGTCCCCGCGATCGCCTTGCGTACCGCGTTCGGCGAGATGGCCGAGCAGACGCTGCTCGTGAGCCAGCGGGTGCGGCCGGCGCGCCTCCAGCGCGCGGGATTCGCGTGGGAGCAGCCGTCGCTCGAGGGCGCGCTGCGCGCCGCGCTGCGGGAGCGCGCATGACCGCGTTGCGCCGCACCGACTTCCACAGCCACCTCATGCCCGGCGTGGACGACGGCGCGCGTGACGAGTCCTTCAGCGCCGCCGCGCTCGAGCGGTTCCGCGGCGAAGGGGTGGGACGCGTCGTCACCACGCCACATTTCATGGGGTCGCTCACGCTCGTCGCCGAGGCGCTCGCCACGCGGCTCGCCGAGCTCGACGCGGGATGGGCGTCGCTGCAACGCGTGGCGGCCGGTGAGGGAGCCGCGCACGGAGGTGCGCTCACCGTCGCGCGTGGCGCCGAAGTGATGCTCGACATCCCCGATCCCGACCTGTCGGACGAGCGGCTGCGCCTGGCGGGGGGGCCGTTCGTGCTCGTCGAGTTCCCCGGGCTGCAGTTGCCGCCGCTCAACGCCGAGTACGCGGTCGTCGCGCTGCGGCAGAAAGGATGGCGCCCGGTGATCGCGCACCCCGAGCGCTATCGCAACGTCGACGAGGAACTGGTGACGTTCGCGCGGTTCCGCGCCGCGGGCGGACGGATGCAGCTGAACGCCGCCTCGCTCTCGGGCGGCTACGGCGCGCGCGCCGCGGCGGTCGCACAGCGATTGCTGGCGAGCGGGTGGGTGGATTACGTCTCGAGCGATTACCACGCGCGCGGCGAGCCCGGCGTCGCGTCGTTCGTCTCGCTGCTCGAGTCGATCGGCGCGTCGGAGCAGGCCGAGTTGCTCACGGTGGTGAACCCCGGCCGGCTGTGCGCGGGCGAGGAGCCGCTGCCGGTGCCGCCGGTGAGCTTCACGAGGCCGGATGCGGGACAGGCGCGCCCGTTCTGGGCGCGCCTGTTCGGACGGACGTGAGAACGAAGCGTTCGCGCTAGCGGCGCAATCCGCGCAGTTGCAGCTCGAAGTCGAGCGAGTTGGTGGCGAGCGTGAGCGCGACCTCGAACGACACCTGCCCGCTGATGACGAGATCGGCCAGTTGCTGGTCGAAGGTCTGCGTGCCGAACTCCGCGCGGCCGTCGGCGAGCGTCTGCCGGATCTCGGCGAGGCGCCCCGGATCGCCCAGCACGTCGCGCACGAGCGGCGTCATGAGGAGGATCTCACAGGCGAGCACGCGCCCCTGGCCGTCGGAGCGCGGCAGGAGCCGCTGCGCGACGACGGCGCGCAGCATCTCGGTGACGTGCAGGCGCGCCGTGTCCTGCTGTTCGCTCGGGAGGCCGGCGAGGAACTGGCGGAGCGCTCCGGTCGCGTCGGGGGCGCTCATCTTGCCGATGACGAGGCGTCCCGCCTCGGCGGCGCGGACGGCGAGCTCGATGATCTCCGGGTCGTTCATCTCGCCGACGACGATGATGTCGGCGTCCTGGTCGAGGGCGGCACGCATGCCGTCGGCGAAGCTGTCGGTGTCGACGCCCACCTCACGCTGCGTGATCGCGCACTTGTTGTTGCGGTGCAGGAACTCGATCGCCGTCTCGATGGCGACGATGTGGCGGCGGCGGGGCGAGTGCGTGTTGAGGTGGTGGATGAGCGCGGCGATGGTGCTCGCGCGTCCCGAGCCCGGCACGCCGGACACGAAGAAGAGGCCGAAGTCGGCGAGGACGGCCTGGCCGATGACGGCCGGGAGGCCCAGTCCTTCGAGCGTCGGCAGCACGTCGGGGATGACGCGCATGACGATGGCGAAGCTCGACCGTTGCTTGAGGATGCTGACGCGGAAGCGGGCGATGCCCGGCGCGCTCCACGGGCCGGAGTAGTCGCGGACGTCCTCGATCGATGGCGCGTTGGACGACGTGCCGAGGATGTGCGTGACCATCTCGTACGTGCTGACGGCCGTGAGGGTCGGCGTGTCGAGCGGGGTGAGCTGACCGCCGATGCGCGCGTAGACCACGTCCCCAGCGCGGATGTGGATGTCCGACGCGCCGCGTTCGATCGCCTCGGCGAGGAATTTCCGCAGCTTCTCCACCTCGGCGACGGACGCCGACGGGCGGAAGCGGCGATCCTCTGGCGCGGGGCCGGTCGACATGTCAGCCGGGAAGGTTGGAGACGAGGACTTCAGCGCGTGGTGCAAGGAATCTGCGGCGTAGATGAGCGGCGGCGAAGGTGGAGGACGCGCGAGAAGAAGCGCGCGGCTCGTTTGGGCCGGGGGACACGATTAGAATATAAACACTGGAACAAAACTGTCCAGTCCATTAGTGTTCATACTATATTGATAGCTCCTGCCCGGGCAAACGGGAAACCACGTCGCTGCCTAGATTAGGCCGTCTTCCCTACTAGACGAACATCTGACCCGATAGTGACTTTGGCCACGCCCGTCCACCTTGCCAGGCTGGAACTTCGGTACCGCGCGCTGGTACTGCAGCGCCGCCGTTTCTGGCGCGAGGTGAGTTACGGCGGCGTGATGGTGGCGGCCGACATCCTCACCATCTCCGCGATCTTCGCGCTGCTCGGGATGCTGCCGTTGAACGCCCTGCTGCCGGGATTCGGCCAGGGGGAAGGCGGGACGTCCTTCGTCAACGGCCTCCTGCCGCAGACGCCGGTGGCGCTCCTTCGTCGCGTGACGTCGTTGCTGTTCTGCCTGATCGTGACGCGGTCGTACGACCACACGCAGCGCGAGCAATTGCCGACGCGCATCGCGGCGGCGGTCTTGCTCGGGCTCGTGTTGCCGCGCTGGGTGGAAGTGTGGTCGGCGGAGGCGCATTGGCGCTGGCTGCTGATCGGCGTGGTGCTCGCGGCGGTGTGGTTGGCGATCACGCTGCAGCGCCGGGTGCTCACGCAGGCGCTGAAGCCGATCGATCCGCGTCGCATCGATCCGGCGCGGACGCTGATCGTGGGACCCGCCGCCGACGTGAAGCGGCTGGCGCGCGCGCGCAGCGAGGGGGGGCGGGCGGAGGCGCCGGTGTTCCCGTTGTCGGAGACGTGGCCGGCGGGCACGCAGGAGAGCATGCGCGAGTTGTACGATGCGATGGCCGACTCGGCGGCGGACACGGTGGTGCTGGTCGGCTCGCTCTCCGACGCGGCGCTCCAGGCGGTGATGATCGCCTCGTCGAGCGCCGGGGCGAGCGTGTACGCCACGCGGCGGGAGGCGTTCCGGGAGCTGAACGAGCCGAGCTTCGTGCTGCGGCGCGCGCAGCCGCTCTCGCTCCTCTCGCGGCCGGCGCTGGTCGGGTCGCAGCTGGTGCTCAAGCGCGCGGTGGACCTCGTCGGCGCGCTGGTCGGGATCGTCGTGCTCTCGCCGGTGTTCGCGGCGGTGGCGCTCGCGGTGCGGCTGACGTCGCGGGGGCCGGTGCTCTTCCGGCAGATGCGGGTCGGGCTCGGCGGCGAGCCCTTCCTGATGGTGAAGTTCCGCACGATGGTGCACGGCGCGGAGGCGCAGCAGGGGGAGCTGGAGGGGGCGAACGTCTACTCCACGGACCCGCTGTTCAAGCTCGCGCGCGATCCGCGCACGACGTCGATCGGGGTGTTCCTGCGCAAGTCGTCGCTCGACGAGTTGCCGCAGTTGCTGAACGTGCTGCGCGGCGAGATGTCGCTGGTGGGGCCGCGGCCGGCGCTGCCGACGGAGGTGGCGCGCTACCGGCAGCACCACTTCGTGCGGTTCGAGGTGTTGCCCGGGATGACGGGGCCGTGGCAGGTGAGCGGGCGCAACGCCGTCCGGAACTTCGAGGACGTGGTGCAGCTCGAGGCGTCGTACATCCGGGGATGGACGGTATGGCGGGATTTCCTGATCCTGTTGCGGACGATCCCCGCAGTGCTGAGCATGAAGGGGGCGTTCTGATGACGCGCGACGCGCGAGCGGCGGCGGTGACGCACGCCCCGTGGACATCGTTAACTACAGAACGGCCGAACGCCACGCGGGGCACCGCTGGGCGTGAGGCCCGCCTTTCACCGGATCCTCTCTCGATGCGCCTGACTCGGATGTGCCGACCGTTCCTGACGTGCGTCGCGGTGATCGCGGTGGCCGGATGCGCGACGCGACAGCCCGCCCTGCGGAAGCCGGTCGCGCTGGTGAGCGCGCGTCCGGTGTGGCGGATCGACATCGGCGACGTGATCCGGACGCGCGTGTACCGTGAGCCGGAGCTGACGGGCGAGGCGCAGGTGACGGAGTCGGGGTCGGCGTTCTTCGCCGGTCTCGGCAAGGTGAACGTCTCCGGGCTCACGCTCGATTCGCTGCAGGCCGACGTGCAGGCGCGCTACGCGAAGCTCGTCGTCGACCCGGCGGTGGACGTCCAGTTCAGCCGCGAGTTGATGGTGTACGGGCAGGTGCGCAACCCGGGGCCGGTGGTCGTCGATCAGGCGACGACGGTGCTGGGCGTGCTCGCGAAGAGCGGTGGGTCGGTGGGCAGCGGGCGCGAGCCGCTCATCTACCTCGTGAAGCGTGACGGCCGCAACTTCGTGCTCCCGCGCGAGGCGCGGCTGTCGTCGGTCGACATCTCGCGGGGCGACGCGATCTATGTGCAGGACGAGGACTTCTTCATCCGGAACCAGGGGATCATGGGCAGCCTGTTCCAAGTGGCCCAGGTGGCCACGATGATATTCGGTGCGATCTCACTGCTGACGAGGTAGCCGTTGTCCGTGGACAATCTTCCCGCCCTCCCGCCGTCGTTCGCCGAGCCGAACCAGGAGATCGACCTCCGCCGCGCGTGGCAGACGGTCGCGCGGAGCGCTTGGATCATCGTCGTGTGCGTGGGGCTCGCGGTCGTCGCGGCGCTCGTCGCGGCGCGGCAGGTGGAGCCGACGTACACGGCCTCGGCGACGGTGCGCATCGACGACAAGAAGTCGGCGCAGATGGGCGCCGCGGCGATGTACGGCTTCGGCGTCGACAACCAGGGGTTGCTGGCGATGGCCGGCGAGGTCATCACGAGCCGCACGCTGGCGGCGGAGGCGGTGGACTCCCTCGGCCTGCGGTTGAGCGTGACGCAGCCGCAGACGCCGGTGCGCAGCCGCTACGTCGCGTGGGCGAAGCTGATGTCGGATGCCCCGTCGCTCGCCTACCGGGTGCTGAACACGCCGGCGGGGCGCGAGGTGCACACGATCGCCCCCGACTCGCTGCTCGGCACGTATCCGGATTCGGCGCCGTTGCACATCATCGGTGGCCAGCTGGCGCTCACGGCCGACGGGCGGGCGCTCGAGCACTTCAACCTCTCGGTCGAGCCGCGCGTGCAGGTGGCGGAGTACCTGCGCGGGTCGATCACGGTGCAGCCGACGAACAAGGACGCGAACGTCCTGGCCATCTCCTACACGGGCAAGGACTCGGCGCTGGCGCGCGACATCCCGAACGTGATGGCGCGGCTGTTCGTGCACCGGAGCATGGAGCTCGACCGGAGCGGCGCGAAGACGCAGGTCGACTACCTCGAGCGGCAGATGGCGCAGCTGCAGGCGGACGTGACGGACGCCGAGTCGGCGATGCGCGCCTACCTCGAGCGCGAGCAGATCAGCGGCGTGCAGTCGGAGCAGTCGATGCTCTCGCAGGAGCTGCTGAACCTGGTCTCGCAGCAGCGCGAGCTCGAACAGCAGAAGGAGAACATCACCCGCGCGCTCGATCCGTTGAGCAACCCCGACACGGTGCTCGCGCGCACGCTCTTCCTCCAGAAGCTGATGGCGACGCCCGACTTCCAGCGGTCGGGGATCGCGAACAACGAGGTGGCCCGGTACGACGCGCTGCTGGCGCAGCGGTCGACCGAGCTGACCCGCTACACGCCCGACGGCAGCACCATCCGCAACCTCGACAAGCAGATCCGCGAGACACAGGACAACATCCGCAAGCGCACGATGGCGTTCCTCGTGAACCTCGACGAGCAGCTCGCCGCGCTGCGGCCGCGCATCCAGGCGACGCAGGCGAAGCTCAACAAGGTGCCGGAGCAGCTGATCGAGTACTCCAAGCTCGAACGCAACCGGCACATCGTCGAGGAGATGATCACGCTGGTGCAGGGGCGGCTGAAGGAAGCGCAGATCCAGGAGGCGGTGCAGGACTCGACGGCGTCGGTGCTCGACGAGGCGGTGAACCCGTCGCGGCAGGGGGGGAGCAGCGAGACGCTGATCTTCGCGGTGGCGGTGTTCTCGGGGCTGCTCGTCGGCGTGGCGGTGGCCTTCCTGCGCGACTGGCTCGACACGACGATCCGCACCGAGGCCGACCTCGCGAACATCGTCGGCGTGGCCGTGGTGGGGATCATCCCGAACCTGCAGCAGCAGGCGCGGAGTGTGGGGTATCGATTGCCGACTCCCAAGGACGGCGACGAGTCGCGACCGGCGGCGGGGCGGGAGTACCAGACGCCGGCCGCCGAGGCGTACCGCACGTTGCGCACGAACCTGAACTACCTCACGCCGCCGCGTCCGCCGCGGGTGATCGTGGTGACGAGCGCCCTCCCGGGCGACGGCAAGACGACGACGGTGGTGAACCTCGCCGTGACGCTGGCGCACCAGGGGCAGCGCGTGATCCTCATCGACGCGGAGACGCGGCGCGGCACGGTGCACGACGTGTTCGGCATCCCGCCGGCCCCCGGGTTCTTCGACCTCATGTACGGCCAGGCATCGCCGGGCGAGTGCATCCGTCGCGTGCAGATGGAAGGGGGCGGCACGATCGACGTGCTCCCGCTCGGCAGCGCGCCGAGCGTGAACCCCGCCGACCTGCTGGTGGCGGGGCGGCTGCAGCCGCTGTTCGAGCGGCTCCGCGGGCAGTACGACTACGTGCTCATCGACACGCCGCCGCTCAACCTCTTCACCGACGGCGCGCTCATCGGCGCGCACGCCGACGCGCTGCTGCTCGTGGCGCGCGCCGACAAGACCGACCGCGAGGAGCTGAAGTACGCGGTCGCGCAGCTGCGCAACGTGCAGGTGACGCTCGCCGGCACGATCCTCAACGACGTCGAGTTCCGGCGCAGTTCCCGCTACCGGCTCGGCTACGGCTACTACTACGACTATGCCCGTTGATCCCCTGAGGACGAGCGGTCGCGTGCCGCTCTCGCCCGCCGATCGCAAGACGGGCGAGCTCGTCCCCGACCTGTTCGACACGGGGACGGAGCGGCTGCCGTCGTCGGGGCAGTTCAGCGCCGCGTCGATCGCCGGACTCGTGCTGTTCGCGCTGGAGCTGCTCGTCGCGCCGACCGTGTTCGGGATCACGCTCGTCATCTCGCTGCTGTTCTGGTGGATGCTCGACCAGCCCTGGTCGGGGCGGCGCAAGCGCACGCGGCGCCGCGGCATCACGTCGCGCTTGCTCTACCTGAGCACGCTCCTGCTCGTCGGGATGTGGCTCACGGTGATGTTCGTCTTCCGCGCGAGCGACCCGACCCTCTCGTCGTCGTTCACGACGACGCTGCCGTCGGCGGTGCTGGGGCTGGACGTCAGCATGCTGGCGGCGCTCAACGGCATGAAGAGCTTCCGGGCGAGCACGGCGCCGATCGCGCCGCCGCCGTCGACTCTGGCGCCGTTCAGCCTGTTCGCGCACGGCACGGCGTCGACGATCTCGATCAGCTTGCTCGCCTATGCGGTCGTGTCGGGGCGCCGCCGGCTGCGCCGGCGGCTGCGGGAGGCGTCGGTCGGTTCGTCGTCTTCGTCCGGCTCGCGTCGTCATCGCGACGCCTAGCGCGCCGGAGCGCACGTGAGCGCGGTGCATACGCCTCCAGTGCCGCTCGGCGCGCCGACCGCGATGCCGTGGCCGCCCCGGCAGGCGCCGGCCGCGGCCCCGGCGCTCCCCACCTCGGGGCGCCGGGTGCCGGCGACGACCGTCATCGTGGTCGGCCTCTTCGGCGCGGCCACGCTCGCGATGCTCGCCGGCGCCGGCGGGCGGCCGGCGAGCATCGCCTTCGCCGCCATCGCGGCGCTCGCGGCGCTCGTACTGCACCAGTCCGATCCCGTGTCGTACGTGAACTTCACGTTCTGGCTCTGGTTCATCTCGCCGTTCGTGCGCCGCGTGCTCGACTGGCACCACGGGTGGAACGCCACCAGTCCGGTGCTGCTCGCGCCCCAGGTCGCCGCGCTGCTCGCGGTGATCACGCTGGCGCGCAACCTGAAGGAACTGCGCGGCATCCTGTTCGCCCCCTACCTGCTCGTGCTGGCCGCGCTCGGGTACGGCTACATGGTGGGGCTCGTCACAGTGGGCGCCATCCCGGCGACGTACGCACTGCTGACGTGGCTGGCCCCCGCGTTGTTCGGCCTGCAGCTCGCCGTGATGTGGCGCCGCTATCCGGAACTGCGCGCGTCGATCCTGCGCACGTTCCACGTGGCGTTGCCCCTCCTCGCGGCGTACGGCATCTACCAGTTCGTGCGGCTCCCCGTGTGGGACGCGACGTGGATGCGCAACGCCGACATGCGCAGCATCGGCTCACCGCTGCCGTTCCTGGTGCGCGTCTTCGGCACGCTCAACACGCCCGGGCCGTACGCGGCCGTGCTCCTCACCGGCACGCTCCTCATCCTCCCGTACCGGGGATGGCTGCGCTACCCGGCCATCGCGCTCGCCCTCGTCGCGCTGCTGCTGACGCGCACCCGGTCGGCGTGGATCGCCTTCATCCTCGGCGTCGTGGTATCGCAGCTCTCGCAGCCGCTCGGACGCATCCCGAAGCGCACGATCACGCTGCTCGCCGTCTCGCTGATGGCACTGCCGCTCGCGGCGACGCCGCAGTTCCGGAACACGATCCTGCCTCGCTTGAACACGCTCACGAACCTGCGCCAGGACAACAGCTTCGTGAAGCGCGTCGAGTTCTCGCAGGAGACGGCGAGCAGCATCGTGGAGAGCGCGGAGGGGTCGGGGCTCGGCTCGACGGGTGGCGCGATCAAATTGCGCGGCAACCAGGGCGTGCGGTCGCTCGACAACGGTTTCCTCGAGGTGTTCTACGTCTTCGGGTGGCCGGGCGGCACGCTCTTCTTCCTCGGCATCTCGGGGCTCATCCTGCAGTCGGCGCGGTACTTCGAGGCCCGCAACGACAGCTTCGCGAACGCCATCCGCGCGACGGCGGTGGCGCTCGTCTCGATCCTCCCCGTGGGCGACGTCTTCACCGGCCCGACGGGGTTGCTCATCTGGTCGATGATCGGCCTCGGCATCGGCGCGCACGCGTTCCATCTGACGACGGGGAGCGCGCTGCGGTCGCAGCGCTTCCGCCTCGCCGCGTCCCAGCGCGAGGCGATGCTCGCCGCGCGTGCCGACGTCGCGCCACCGTTGGCGGGCGCCGGCATCGACGGGAAATGACATGATCGGCGCGCGCGCCCTCCGACGCTGGTCGGGTGCCGCGCGGGCGTTCGTGCGCCGCCGCAGCCGGCGCGGACTCGTGCTGCTCTATCATCGGGTCGCCGGGCCGCGGTTCGACCCGATGCTCCTCGACGTCGCGCCCGCGCGGTTCGTGGAGCACCTCGACGTGCTCCGGGCGACGGCCGCCGTGCTCCCGCTCGGGGAGTTCGAGTCGCTCCGGCGCGCCGGCCGGCTCCCGCCGCGCGCCGTCGCCGTGACGTTCGATGACGGCTACGCCGACAACCTGCTCGCCGCCGCGCCACGCCTGCAGGCGGCGGGAGTACCGGCGACGGTCTTCGTGACGGCGGGGATGGTCGGGGGGGCCGGCGAGTTCTGGTGGGACGACGTCGAGCGCATCGCGTTCGCGCCGCGCCCGCTCGGCGGCGACGCTCCCGCGCTCGCCCAGCCGTGGAGCGCCGAGGCGAGCGCGAGCGAGGTCGACGCGCGATGGAACGTGTTCGCGGCGCCGCACACCGCGCGGCAACGGCTCTTCCTCACGCTGTGCGGCGCGCTGGGCGGACTGCCGTCGCCGGAGCGCGACCGTCACGTGGCGACGCTGCGGGAGTGGGCCGGGGTGAGCGCCACGGCGCGTGACTCGCATCGCACGCTCTCACGCGCCGAGCTCGCGATGCTGGCGGCGGTCCCCGGCATCGCCGTGGGCGCGCACACGATGACGCATCCGCGCCTCTCGGCGCAGGAGCCCGCCGTGCAGCGCCGCGAACTGCAGGAGAGCCGCGAAACGCTCGAAGGGTGGCTGGGCCGCCCGGTGCCGCACGTCGCCTATCCGTTCGGCACTGACGCCGACGTCTCCGCCGCCACGGTGCGCGCCGCGCGCGCGGCCGGTTTTGCCGCTGCCTTCGTGAACATGCCCGCCCCCGCGTGGCGGTGGGACGACGCGCTGCGCGTGCCGCGGCTGCTCGTGCGCGACTGGGACGCGGCGACGTTCGAGTCGCGACTCCACGCCTGGTGGGCGGCGTAGCGATGTCACTCCGGGACGGCCTCGCGCGCCGGCTCCTGCCGCTGGCGCTCCGTCGCTGGTGGCGGCGCACGGCCCGCGTGGACATGGGCGACCTGCGGCGCATGGAACCGGTGAGCCGCCTGATGGGACTCGATCGCGGCGGCGCGATCTGCCGGTGGTACATCGAGCGATTCCTCGACGCGCGCCAGACGCTCATCCGCGGGCGCGTGCTCGAAGTGGCCGACCGGGAGTACACGACGCGGTTCGGCGGCGCGCGCGTCACCGCGAGCGACGTGCTCCACGCGGTGGCCGGCAACGCGGCGGCGACGATCGTCGGCGATCTCGCCACCGGAGAGGGGATCCCGGTGGACCGCTACGACGCCGTGATCCTCACGCAGGTGCTGCAGTGCATCTTCGACGTGAGCGCGGCGGTGCGGCACGTGCACGCGTCGCTGCGCCCGGGTGGTTCGGCGCTCATCACCGTGCCCGCCATCGCGGCCGTGAGCCGGTACGACGCGGAGCGTTGGGGCGAGTACTGGCACTTCACCGAGCAGTCGGTGCGCCGGCTCCTCGAGCCGGTGTTCGGCGCGGACCAGGTGACGGTGACCGCGTACGGGAACCACGTCGCCGCGCACGCCTACCTGGCAGGGATGTCGGCGGAGGAACTCTCGGCGGACGAGCTGGCGGCGCGCGACGCCGATTATCCGGTGCTGATCACGGCCGTCGCGACGCGCGCGGCGTCGCCCGGCGCGCCGTCCACCGGCGCGAGCGCGTCGTGACGCCGCGCGGTCGGACGTTCGTCACCGTCAACTCCGCCGACAACGGCGGAGGCGCCGAGCGCATCGCGCGCCAACTGCACGAGAACTACCTAGCGAACGGCGAGGACGCGTGGCTCGCCGTGGGGATACGGCGTGGCGACGACGCGCGCACGGTGGAGGTGCCGAACCGCGCGAGGCGCTCGCCGTGGACGCGCGGCTGTCTTCGCGTCGCCGACGCGCTCCCGGCGGGCGGCGCGGCCGGCCGGCTCGGGCGTGCCGTGCGCGAGCGCATGGCGAGCCCCCGGCGTTGGCGGGCGCGTCAGCGCGGCGAGGAAGACTTCGATTTCCCGGGGACGTCGGCGATCCCGACGATCGGGGGGCGGCCGGCCGCGGCGCTCCATCTTCACAACCTGCACGGCGGTTATTTCGACCTTCGCCAGCTGCCGGCGATGACCGGCGCCACGCCGACGCTCATCTCGCTGCACGACGCGTGGCTCACGACGGGACACTGCTCGCATGGCTTCGACTGCGAGCGGTGGGAGACGGGGTGTGGGGCGTGCCCCTATCTCTGGTCGTACCCAGCGACGCCGAGAGACGACACGGCCCGCAATTGGGTGCGGAAGCGCGAGCTGCTCTCGCGGAGCCGATTGTCCGTGGGTGTTCCGTGCGAGTGGCTGGCCGATCGGGTGCGGCGTTCGATCCTCGCGCCGGCGGTGCGCGAATTGCGCGTCATCCCCTATGGCGTGGACCTCGACTTCTACACGCCGTCGGACCGGCGCGCGGCGCGCATCGCGTTGGGGCTCGATCCCGACCGGCCGATGTTCCTCTGTCACGACAACTGTCTCAGAGAGCGCACCTTCAAGGATGGCGCGCAATTCCGTGGCGCACTCGAACGGGTGGGCGCCGCCGCGGCGGGTGCGCAGTGGATCGCGCTCGGCGCGCCGGGCGACGACGTGCGCCTCGGGAACGTCACCCTCCGCCGGTTCAGCGCCGGCGCGGACGACGCGACCGTCGTGCGCCTGCTGCAGGCGGCCGACGCGTACGTGCACCCCGCGAGGGCCGACACGTCGCCGCTCAGCGTGCTCGAAGCGCTCGCCTGCGGCACGCCGGTGGTCGCGACGGCGGTCGGTGGCATCCCGGAGCAGTTGAAGAGCGGCGGCCTCGCCGGCGCGATCGACACGGCACGCGGTGCGGCGCCGACCGGCGCGGTGGTGCCGGGTGGTGACGCCGGGGCACTGGCGGCCGTCCTCGATGCGTTCGCACAGCGCGAGGGCGCGTGGCGCGCTGCGCTGGGGCACGAGGCGAGACGCGATGCGGAGCGCCGGTTTGACAGGCGCCGGCACGAACGCGACTATCTGGAATGGATGCGCTCGCTGGCCGCGGAACCTGCGAACGGGGCCGCCGGCACGGAGCCGCGCACGTGAGACGCTCTCCCACCGACCACACCCTCCCATTGGACGCGCGATGCTCGCGGTAATCCTGGCGGGCGGCAAGGGCACGCGCCTGAAGCCGTTCACGATGACGATCCCGAAGCCGCTGTTGCCGCTGGGCGACGTGCCCGTGCTCGAAGTCGTGCTGCGCCAGCTCGCCAACGACGGCTTCACGCGGGTGGTGCTGACGCTCGGCCACATGGCGCCCCTGTTCACGGCGCATTTCGGCGACGGCAGCCGGTACGGGGTGCGCATCGAGTACGTGCGCGAGGAGGAGCCGCTCGGCACGGCCGGGCCGCTGCGGCTCCTCGCCGACCTCCCCGACGATTTCCTCGTGATGAACGGCGACCTGCTCACCGACCTGTCGTACCGCGACCTGGTCGCGGTGCATCGTGCCAGCGGGGCGGCGGCGACGATCGCGGTGGCGCGGCGCGAGGAGCGCATCGACTACGGCGTGATCGAGATCGCCGGGGATGGCGCGTTCCTCGATTATCGCGAGAAGCCGGTGATCCCGTACTACGTGTCGATGGGGATCAACGTGCTGACGACGCGCGCGCTGCGCCGCGTGCCGCCGGCGGGGCGGTTCGACATGCCCGACCTGATGCTCGCGCTGCACCGCGGTGGCGACGGCGTGCACTGCCATCGCACGTCGTGCTACTGGCAGGATATCGGGCGCTTCGACGACTACACGCGGGCGAGCGAGGACTTCGTCGCCGATCCGGCGCGGTTCATCCACGGGCCGCGCGTGGCGGGCGGATGACGACGACGCTCGTGACGGGGGCCTGCGGGTTCATCGGACGGCACCTCACGGCGGCGCTGCGTCGCCGACCGGGGATGCGGCTCCACGGCGTCGACCGACGCGACCATCGCCTCCCGGGGTACGACGGCTGGTCGGTGGCGGACCTCGAAGATGCCGCGGCCGCGCGCGAGTTGTTCGCGCGGTACCAGCCCGACCTCGTCGTGCACCTCGTCGGGCAGTTCGGCGGCCCGGACGACGCGATCATGCGCACGAACGTGGAGAGCACGCGGCACGTGCTCGACGCGGCGGCCGCGGAGTCGCCGGCGGCGCGCGTGGTGGTCATCGGGTCGGCGGCCGAGTACGGACGCGTGCCGGCGAGCGCGCAGCCGGTCGACGAGACGTTCGACGGCGTGCCGCTCACGGCGTACGGTCGAGCGAAGCAGGGCGTGACGCGCCTGGCGGGCGAGTACGCGCGTGGCGGACTGCACGTGACGGTCGCGCGTCCGTTCAATCCGATGGGGCCCGGCATCGCCGATACGTTGGTGGTCGGCGCCATCATCCACCGGCTGCGGACGGCGCTCGCCGAGCCGCCCGGCGAGGCGGGGCGCCGCATCACGATCGGTTCGACGAGCGCGGTGCGCGACTTCCTCGACGTGCGCGACGTCGCCGAGGGGATCGTGCGGGCCGGCGAGCGCGGCCGGGCGGGGGAGGTATACAATCTCTGCTCCGGCGCGGGGCACTCGGTGGCGGAGGTGCTCGAGCGGCTGCTCGCGCTCGCCGGCGAGCCGGTCGACGTGGTGACCGATGCGGCGCTGATGCGCGCCGCGCCGGTCGACGCGCTCGTGGGAAACCCGTCGAAGGCCGCGGCCGAGCTGGGGTGGCGCGCCACGACGCCGCTCGACGAGAGCGTGCGGGCCGCGTGGGATGCGTCGGCGCCGGCAGGAGCCGTGTCGTGACGCCGGAACTCGTCGCGCTCGCGACCGGACACCGGGAATCGCGCTGGACCGCGGATCTCACTGCGAGTGACGCGCGCGCGCGCGACGCGTACGCGGGGCGGCGCGTGCTGGTGATCGGCGGGGCGGGGAGCATCGGCTCGGCGACGGTGCGCGCGCTGCTCGCCTACGCGCCGGCGGCGCTGCACGTGGTGGACCAGAACGAGAACGGTCTGGCGGAGGTGGCGCGTGACATCCGCGGGGCGGCGATGGCCGCGGCGGCGGTGGACGTGCGGTTGATGCCGCTCGATTACGGCGCGGCGGTGACGCGGCGCTTCCTCGACGCGGCCGGGCCGTACGACGCGGTGCTCCACTTCGCGGCGCTCAAGCACGTGCGGTCGGAGAAGGACCCGGCCTCGGTGCTGCAGATGCTCGACACGAACGTCGTGAAGCAGGCGCGGTTGCTCAGTTGGCTCGCCGAGGCGGGCACTCCGGCACGTTACTTCGCCGTGTCGACCGACAAGGCGGCCGACCCGGTGAATTTCATGGGCGCCAGCAAGCGGCTGATGGAGCAGTTGCTCTTCACCGGCGCGCCGCTCGGTGGCGCGGTCGTGACGTCGGCGCGGTTCGCGAACGTGGCGTTCTCGGCGGGGAGTCTGCTCGAAAGCTGGAGCGCGCGGATCGCGAAGCGGCAACCGCTGGCGGTGCCGCGCGACACGCGTCGGTACTTCGTGAGCCTCGACGAGGCGGCGGCGATCTGCCTGCTCGCGGCGACGGCGATCCCGGCCGGCCACGTCGCGGTGCCGCGCCTCACGGTCGAAACCGACCTGCGCGAGCTGGCGCCGATCGCCGAGGGGTTCGTGCGCGCGGCAGGGTACGCGACGGCATGGTACGACGACGAAGCCGAGGCGCGTGGCGCGGTGGCGCGCGAAGCGGCGCGCGGCGCCTGGCCCGTGCTCCGCACGCCGCGGGACACCGACGGCGAGAAGGCGGAGGAGACGTTCGTGGGCGCGCACGAGGCCGCGGTCGAGGTGGGGCTCTCGCAGCTGCGGGCCGTGCCGCAGCCCGGGGCCGACGCGGCGACGTTGCGTGAGGTGCTGGCGACGCTGTCGCGGTGGATCGACGACTCGTCGGTGCGTGCCGACAAGGGCGCGATCGCGGCGTGCGTGCGGCGCGTGGTGCCGGAGTTCGCGCCGCAGGCGAGCGGCAAGAGCCTCGACGACCGGGTCTGACGCCGATGCCGCGGGACGCCATCGCGCACAATCGCGCGGCGCATGACCGGCACGCCGACGTCTACGACGCCTCACATCCCGAGATCTTCAATCCGGTGGAGCAGGCGCGGCTCGAGGCCGCGTTGGCCCGCGCGGTGCGCGAAGTCGCGGACTCGCCCGCGGTCGTGCGCGCGCTCGACGTCGGCTGCGGCTCGGGGAACCTGACGAGGCACCTGCTCGCGCTCGGCGCGCGCGTCACGGCGGCTGACCTCTCGACGAGACTGCTCGACGTGACGCGCCGGCGGTTCGCCGGCACCGGCCGGCTCGAGACGATGACGCTCAACGGCACCGATCTGCGGCCGGTGCCCGACGCGACGTTCGATCTCGTGGCCGCGTATTCGGTGCTGCACCACGTGCCCGACTACGTGGCGCTCGTGACCGAGATGGCGCGCGTGACGCGCCCCGGCGGCATCGTGTTCTTCGACCACGAGCGCAGCGACGAGTCGTGGGTGAGCGCCTCATACCGGCAGTTCCTGCGCGAGGCCGTGATTTGGCCGCGGCGGCGCTGGTGGTACTGGCTGCAGCCACATCGTTATCTCAAGCGGTTGCGCGCCTGGTTCGCGTGGCGCTCGTGGCTCGACCCGCGGTGGATGCCTGAAGGGGACCTGCACATCTGGCCCGACGACCACATCGAGTGGGCGCGCATCGAGGGGGCGCTCGCTTCGGCAGCGTGCACCGTGGTCGTGCGTGAGGACTACCTCGCGTACGAACCGCGGTATCAGCAGTCGGCGTGGGAATCGTGGCGCGAACGGGCGAGCGACATGCGACTGCTGATCGCGCGGAAGGACGGCTGATGGCATCGCCGGCGCGTCGCGTGCGGGTGTTCCTGCCGTGCAGCGGGCTCGGCCGCGAGGCGCGCGGCTTCGAGACCTTCACGCGCGAGTGCGCGGCGGCGCTGGCGGGCCGCGACGACGTCGAGGTGACGGTGTTCGGCGGTGGCGCGGCGTTGCTCGCGACGGAGCGCCACGTCGGTGCGCTCAGCCGCCGCGGCGCCGCCGCCGGGTTGCTCGGCGCCCTGCTGCGGCGCGTCCCGTACGTGGTCGAGCAGGAGAGCTTCGCGCTCTCCTTCCTGCCGTCGCTCGTCGGCGGCGACCCGGATCTCGTGTACTTCGCCGACCTCAACCTCGGCAATGCGCTCTGGCACTGGCGCCGCGCGAGCGGGCAGCGCTACCGGATGCTCTTCTATAACGGCGGGGCGACGACGCGCCCGTTCACGCGCTGCGACCTCGTGCAGCAGGTGAGTCCCGAGCACCTGGCCGCGGCGCTCGCGCGCGGCGAATCGCCGGAGCGGCAGGTGCTCCTGCCGCATGGCATCGACGTGCCCGGGACGTTCGTGCGGCCCACGGACGATGCGCGCCGCGCGGTCCGGCGCGCGCTCGGCGTGCCGGCCGACGGCCCGCTCGTGCTGAGCGTCGGTGCGTTGGACGTGAGCGTGAAGCGGATGGACTACGTGGTGCGCGAGGTCGCGGCACTCGGCGCCCCGCGGCCGCACCTGCTGCTGCTCGGTGCAGACACGGCGGAGACGCCGGCGCTGCGCCAGCTCGCCGCCGAGGCGCTTGGCGCAGGGCAGGTGACGATGCGTTCGGTGGACCGCGCGACCGCGCTCGCGGCGTACGGCGCCGCGGACGTGTTCGTGCTCGCGTCGGTGCGCGAGGGGTTCGGGCTCGCCTACCTCGAGGCGCTGATGAGCGGCGTGCCGTGCGTCGTGCACGAGACCCCGACGACGGCGTATCTCTTCGGGCCGCACGGCCGGCGCGCCGACCTCACGCGCCCGGGCGTGCTGGCCGGGGCGCTCGCGGAACTGCTTGCGGGCCGCGCGGGGGCGGACGACCGTGCGGCCGAAGCACGCCACGCGTGGGTGCGCGACCGGTTCTCGTGGACGCGGCTCGCGCCACGGTACGTCGAGCTCTTCCGCGCGTGCGCCGAGGGGCGGCCGCCTATCTTGGAGTCGACATGATCCCCGTCGTGCTCTTCGCCTACCGGCGCGCCGACCTGCTGCGCCGCACCCTCGCGTCGCTGCGGGCGAACGACGTGCCGATGATCTACGCGTTCAGCGACGGGGCGCGCGACGCGTCGGTCGCCGCCGACGTCGCGGCCGTGCGCGCCGAACTGCGGACCGTGGATTGGACACGCATCACCATCGTGGAATCGCCGGTGAACCTCGGGGTGTCGGAGTCGGAGCAGCGTGGCATCACGCGCGTGCTGGCCGAGCACGAGATGGCGGTGATCGTCGAGGAGGACCTCGAGTCCGTGCCGGGGACGTACGCGTTCCTGTGCACCGCACTGACGCGCTATCGTGACGTGCCGCAGGTGATGGGCGTGACGGCGTGGACGCATCCGTCGGTGACGCCGCCGGGCGTGACGCAGCCGTACTTCACCGGGCGGATGTCGGGGCTGATGTGGGGCACCTGGCGTCGCGCGTGGGACGGCATGCTCGACGCGACGGCGCTCGAGCGGCGCGACGAATGCCTCGCGAGGGGGATCGATCCGTCTCGCTTCGGACGCGACCTGATGGACTCGCCGATCCACGAACAACAGCTCGGCACGTGGGACATCCGATTCAACCTGCACATGCTCGCGCGGGGCGGCCTCTTCCTCTTCCCGGCGACGTCGATGGTGCAGCACATCGGGTACGACGAGCGCGCCACGAACTCGCCGCACGCGGCGGGGTGGGAGCCCGTGTCGGCGCCGGCTCCGGCGCCGGAGTCGATCGTCTGGCCGTCGGACGTGCGCGAGCAGCCCGGCTCCGCCGAGCGGTGGCGCCTGGCGATCGACGGTCCTCCCGTGCCGCTCGTGCGCCGGCTGGCGCGGCGTACGCGCCTCGGGCTCGCCGCATGGTTCAAGCGATGGTGGGAGTTCGCGGGTCGCACGCGTGGACACCTCGGCTGGTTGCGGAGCGAACTCCGGCTCGAGCGGGTGCGCCTCCGTCTGTGGAACGCGCCCGCCGGCGCGACGGTGACCGTCGGCGGCCTGCGGCTGCGCATCACCGACGGACCGAACGCCTTCATGCAGTACAAGGACGAGTTCGTCCGGCGCAACTACGCGTTCCAAACGACGAACCCCGCGCCATTCGTCATCGATGGCGGCGCGAACATCGGGATGTTCTCGCTGGCGACGCGTCGCGACCATCCGCGGGCGCGCATCGTCGCGTTCGAGCCGGACCCGGCGCTGTTCCATCTGCTGCGCGAGAACCTCTCGGCGAACGGCGCGGGCGACGTCCGGCTGGTGCATTGCGCGATCGGCGCCGCCGACGGCGAGATGGCGTTCGCGTCCGACGGGCAAGCGGGGGGCGCGCTCTCCGCCGCCGGCGGCAACATCCGCGTGAAGGTCGAGCCGCTGAGCCGCTACGTCACCGAGGAAGTCGACTTCCTCAAGCTCAACATCGAAGGCGCGGAGTTCGAGGTGCTGCACGAACTCGCGGCGTCGGGGAAGCTCCGCTCCATCCGCTCGATGGTGTTCGAGTACCACGGGTGGTACGGCGGCCCGCAGCGGTTGGGCGCGATCCTCGACCTGCTCGACGCGCACGGCTTCCGGTACTTCGTGCACGACCTCGACGAGCAGACGAACGCCGCCACGAAGCCCGTGTTCCAGCCGCCGGCGCCGGGGATGGCCTGGTTCGCGCTCGTCTATGCGTGGCGCGAGGAGCGGCCCTGAGCGATCCGTCCGTCGCCCGCGACGGTCACCCCTCGACGTCCCACGCGTGCGTGACGAGGAAGTGCCCCTGTCCCTCGAAGTTCGTGCGCCCCGTGCCGAAATAGTCGCCGGGCTCGACGTCGATCGACCCGGCGTGCATCACCCAGTCGGCGATGTCGCCGTTGACGGTGCAGTAGAGCGTCACGCGATACGTCCCCGCCTCGAGCGGGAGCCGGGGGATGCGGCAGGTGAAGACCCCGCCCCCGGGCACGCGCTCGAACTCGCCACGCTGCGCCGTGCTCGACAGCTGGCAGAGCTGCTCGTCGAACGGGCCGTGGATGACGGCATCGATGTGCACGTTGGTGAGCGACGGCGCGTCGCTGCGATAGCGTACCTCGAGCCGCACGTCGTCGCCCGAGCGCACGAGGCCGCCTCCCGTGGCCGCGTTCACGATGGCGAGCGACTCGAAGCGGAGCGCGCCCGTGCCGCGCCGGTCGGCGCGGTCGGCGAGCGGCGTCACGCCGAGCGTCTCGAGCGAACGCAGGTACTGCTGCACGACCGCGCCGGCGGCGCCGTCGGCGGTGAGGCGCCCCTGCTCAAGCAGGATGCCGCGCTCGCACAGCGCCGTGATCGCCACCATGTTGTGGCTCACGAAGAGCACGGCGCGCCCTTCCTCGCGCGCCACCTCCCCCATCTTGCCGAGGCATTTCCGCTGGAACGCGGCATCGCCGACGGCGAGCACCTCGTCGACGACGAGGATCTCCGGATCGAGGTGCGCCGCGACCGCGAACGCGAGGCGCACGTACATCCCGCTGCTGTAGCGCTTCACGGGGGTGTCGAGGAACCGCTCGATCTCGGCGAACGCGACGATCTCGTCGAAGCGGCGCGCGATCTCGGCGCGCCGCATGCCGAGGATCGTGCCGTTGAGATACACGTTCTCGCGCCCCGTGAGTTCCGGATGGAACCCCGTGCCGACCTCGAGCAGACTCCCGATGCGTCCGTAGAGCCGGATCTCCCCCTCGGTGGGCCAGGTGATGCGCGAGAGCAGCTTGAGCAGCGTGCTCTTGCCGGCGCCGTTGCGGCCGATGATGCCGACCGTCTCGCCACGCCGGATGTCGAACGTCACGTCCTTGAGCGCCCACAGGATGTCCGTCGCCGCGGGCGCGCTCCCTTTCACCTTCTGGATGAGCGCCTCGCGGAACGTCGTCGCGCCGCCGTCCACGCCGAGCCGGTAGGCCTTGGAAAGCCCCGCGACGCCGATCGCCATCTCGCCGGCGGCGCTAGATGACATCGGCGAGCCGGCGCTCGAAGCGCGCGAAGAAGACGAGGCCGACGGCGAGCGAGACGAGCGCGCCCGCGACCGCCATCGTCACCGACAGTGTCGACGGCGGCGCGGTGCCGGCCACCGACCAGCGGAATCCGTCCAACGTCCCGGCGAGCGGATTCAGCACGTAGAGCGCGCGGAACCGCGCCGGCACCGCGGCGGTGCCGTACGCGACGGGGCTCGCGTACAGCAGCAGCTGCACGAGCACGGGGAGCGCGTACTGCAGGTCGCGATAGCGCACGGAGAGCGCCGCGGCGAGCGTGCCGAGCCCGAGCCCCATCGCGTGGAGGAGCGCGATCCAGAGCGGGAGCGTGAGGAGCGGCCACCCGGGCGCCACGCGGTATACGGCGAGGAGCACGGCCAGCGACGTCAGCCCGACGAGGAAATCGACCGCCGTGCTCCAGAGCGACGAGAGCGGCAGCACGAGGCGCGGGAAATACACCTTCGTCACGAGACTCGCCTGCGCGAGCAGGGAGCCGCTGCTGCGCGTGAGGGCGTTCTGGAACGCCGTCCACGCCACGAATCCGCTGTACGCGAAGAGGAAATACGGGATCCCGTCGCTCGGCAGCTTGGCGACCTTGCCGAACACGACGGTGAACAGCCCGCCGGCGATGAGGGGCTGCAGCACCACCCACACCACGCCGAGCAGCGTCTGCCGGTAGCGCAGGGTGACGTCGCGGCGTCCGAGGGCGCCACACAGGTCGCGGAACCGCCACACTTCCGCGAGATCGGGGAAGCGACGATCGCCGATGGGGCGGATGACGTGGAGGACGTCGCTCACGCGCGGCGGGTGGCGGAGGGTCGTGGGGGCATGGCCTCGTGGATTCTACCGTTCGGCCCGGCCGAGCGAAATGCCGAGCGCTCGGCTTGGCCGGTGCCGCGCCCCCGATGCATACTGTGAACGTGCCGACCGTCTCGGTTCTCGTCCCCTCGTGGCGCCGCCCGGAATCGCTCGCGCGGTGCCTGCGCGCGCTTTCGGCGCAGACGGCGCCGCCGCTGGAGATCGTGGTCGGCGTGCGCGCGGACGACGCCGAGACCGGCGCCGCGCTCGACGCGCTCGAGCCCGCGCTGCGGGTACCGGTCGTGCGCGCGCCGACGGACGAGCCGGGAGTGATCGCCGCGATGAACGCGGCGCTCGCGCGCTGCCGCGGCGACGTCGTCGCCCTCACCGACGACGACGCCGAGCCGCGCCCCGACTGGCTCGCGCGCATCGGTGCGGCGTTCGCCGATCCCCGGGTCGGGGGCGTCGGGGGGCGCGACTGGCAACCGCTCGAGCGAGGCGACCGCACCGACGTCGGGCGCGTGCAGTGGTTCGGCCGCGTGATCGGCAACCACCACCTCGGCGCGGGCGCACCGCGCCCGGTGGACGTGCTCAAGGGGGTCGACGCCGCCTTCCGGGCCCCCCTCCTGCGGGCGCTCGGCTTCGACACGCGGCTCGAAGGGGAGGGGGCGCAGATGTTCTGGGAGCTCGCTCTGTGCCTGCCCCTGCGGCGCGCCGGATGGACGCTCGTCTACGATCCCGCGATCGCCGTCGACCACCACATCGCGCCGCGCCACGACGACGACCAGCGCCATCGCGGCGTGTTCGCGGCGCGGCCACAGGTGCAGGCGGTGCACAACGAGACGCTCGTCCTGCTCGGGCACCAGCGTGGGCTCGCACGCCTGGCGTATCTTACGTGGGCGCTCCTCGTCGGCACGCGAGGCGAACCCGGCCTCGCGCAACTGCCTCGCCTGTTGCTCCGTGGCGACGCGCACGCCGGGGCGCGATGGCGCGCCACGCTCGCCGGTCGCATCCGCGGCTGGCGGCATTGGATGCGTGAACCGCGCGCCGGCGCTGCGGCGCGCGTACAGCATCCCCCCGCGTGACGCGCCCGCTCCGCGTACTGGTCGTGATGCCGCTCGCCACGCCGTTCGGCGGCGGTGAGCAGATGCTGCGCCAGCTCCTGCGGCACGGCCGCGGGCATGGCGTCGAGTGGATCGTCTGCTACCTGCGCGACGGGCCGATGGTCGACGAAGCGCGCGCCCTCGGCGTCGAGACGCACGTCGTCGATGCCGGGCGGTTCCGCAACGTGGTCCGCCGCATCGGCGCGATCCGTCGCGTCGCGGCGCTGGCGCGCTCGAGGCAGGCCGACCTCGTGGTCGGCTGGATGGTGGCGGGGCAACTCACCGCTGGACCCGCCGCCTGGCTCGCCGGCGCGCCCTGCGTGTGGTATCAGGTCGGCACGCCACGCCCCGACTGGCTCGACCGCGTCGCTTCGTGGCTGCCGGCGCGCGGCGTCCTCGTACTGTCGCGCGAGGGCGGAGCGGCACAGGCCCGGCTGACGCCGAAGTCGAGACAATGGCTCGTATATCCCGGTGCGTCGCTCGACGCCTTCGACCCTCGGGCGCTCCCGACGCCGGCCGAGGCGCGGCGGCGGCTGGGGCTTCCCGAACGGGGCACGCTCATCGGGATGGTGGCGCGACTCCAGCGGTGGAAGGGGGTGCACGTGCTCGTGGAGGCGATGCCGGCGATCCTGGCGGCGCGTCCCGACGCGCACGCGGTGATCGTGGGCGGCCCGCACGAGACGGAGCCGGGCTACGGCGCCGCGCTCGCCGAGCGCGCGAGCGCGCTGGGGGTGTCGCACGCCGTACGGCTCGCGGGCTTCCAGTCGAACGTTCCCGAGTGGATGCAGGCGATGGACGTCATCGTGCATGCGTCGGACCACGAGCCGTTCGGCATCGTCGTCATCGAGGCGATGGCGCTCGGCAAGCCGGTGGTGGCGGGGAGTGCCGGCGGGCCGGCCGAGATCATCACCGACGGCCGCGACGGCCTGCTCACGCCGTATGGCGACGCGCCGGCGCTGGCCGCCGCCGTGCTCCGGATCCTCAGGGATCCATCGCTCGCCGAGCGCCTCGGGCACGCGGCGCGCGGCAGGGCCGCCGATTTCGACGACCGTCGGTACGCCGTGGCCGTCATCGCGGCGCTGCGCGAGGCGGCCGGGGGAGCGCCCGCCATGGGCAAGCCGTAGATTCAGCGAGCGACGCCGGGGCGAGCGCCCGCCCGGCGGCACCCCACGTGAAGCCCCAGGACACCCGCCTGCTGATCAGCGTCGTCGTCCCCACGCGCGACCGTCCCGACCTGCTGCGTCGCTGCCTCGACCGCCTCGCGCCGGGCGCGCAGACGTTGGACGCCGCGCGATACGAGGTGGTTGTGAGCGACGACGGCGCGCCCGGGAGCGCGGCGACGGCGCTCGCCGCGACCCATCCCTGGGCGCGAACGGTCGAGGGTCCGCGACGCGGACCGGCGGCGAACCGCAACGCCGGGGCGAAGGCGGCCCGGGGCGAATGGCTCGCGTTCACCGACGACGACACCGTCCCCTCGCCGGCGTGGCTCGCCTCGTTCGTGGCCGCGCTCGCGCCCGGCGCCGACGTGTACGAGGGGCGCACGACGTGCGAGGGAGGATTCGGTTCGCCGCTCTGGCACGCGCCCGTGAACGAGACCGGCGGAAAGCTCTGGTCGTGCAATTTCCTCGTGCGCGCCGCCACGTTCGAGCGCGTGGGCGGCTTCGACGAGCGGTTTCGCCACCCGCACATGGAGGACCAGGACCTGCGCATCCGGCTCGCGTCGCTGGGCCCGATCCGCTTCGTGCGCGACGCGGTGGTGGACCATCCGCCGCGGCGCCAGTCCAGCGGGGCGCGACTCGGCGCGTACCGCGAGTCGGAGGTGCGGTTCATGTACAAGCATGGCGCGCCTCGTCCCGTGGCGGCGGCGCTCCTGCGCACGATCGTGCGGTATCGCCTCGGCGTGATCCGCTCGACGCCGAGGTCGCTCGACACGATCGGTGCCTTCTGGTCGCTGGCGCGCGAGCTCGCGTACGTGCGCGGCCATGTCGCGTCATGGGAGCGCGCGTCCGCCGCCGAGTTCCCTCCGCCTTCGGGGGGCGCGTGAAGCGCGTCGTCGCGGCGGCCGACTGGCCGGAGAGCTGGCGGCACGTGTACGCCTTCGACCGCGTCGAGGTGTTCGGCGAGCGGTCGAATCCCGGGCACGCGCGCGCGTATCGCAACCGGGCGCGCCATCTGCTCGAGATGGCGGCGGGAGTGCTGCGCCCCGGCGATCGCGTGCTCGACCTGGCGGCGGCGCAGGGGAACTACACGCTCTGGCTCGCCGAGCAGGGCTACGACGTGACGTGGAACGATCTGCGCGCGGACCTCGAGGGGTACGTGCGCCTCAAGCACGAGCGCGGCACCGTGCGCTACGCGCCGGGGAACGTGTTCGACCTGGAATTCGAACGACCGTTCGATCTCGTGGTGATCACCGAGATCATCGAACATGTCGCGCACCCCGACGAGTTCCTGCGGCAGGTGTCGCGGCTGACGCGCCCCGGGGGCTACGTGCTGCTCTCGACGCCGAACGGCGGCTACTTCCTCTCCGACCGGCCGCGGTTCACCGAGACGGCGGATCCGTCGCGCTTCGAGGCGATGCAGTTCAAGCCGGATGCCGACGGGCACATCTTCCTGCTGCACGAGGACGAACTCGCGGCACTGGCCCGTGACGCGGGGCTCGCCGTGCGCGACGTGCGGCTGTTCACGAACCCGCTGACGAACGGCCACCTCAAGACGGCGTGGCTGCATCGCGTGCTCCCGGGCGCGGTGCTCGACGGCGTCGAGGCGTTCACGCGCGCGCTGCCGCGCGTGGCCGTGCGGCGGTTGCACACGGCGATGGCCGCGCTGCTGCAGCGCACCGACGGCGCGTCGTGAGCGGCTTCTCGCTCGCCTTCGTGGCGCACGAGGTGCACCGCCGCGGCGGCATGGAGCGCGCGGCCGCCGAGGTGCTGTCGCGGCTCGCGCCGCGCCTGCCGGTGACGGTGATCGCGCGCGTGTGCGAGCTCGGCGACGCGCCGGTGCGGTGGATGCCCATCACGGTGCCGCAGCGCCCCGCGGTGCTGCGCACGTGGGCGTTCGCGCGCGCCGCGCGCGCCGCCGAGCGCCGCGCGGCGTGCACGATCAGCAACAGCATCGGCGCGGCGGCGTTCGAGGCCGACGTGATCACCGCGCAGTTCTGCCACGCCGCGTTCACGGCGCGGTTCGGCGGGCTGCGCGGGGGGGCGGGCGCGCGCGCTCTGTACCACCGGGTCGCGCAGTCGCGCTTCGTGGCCGAGGAGCGGCACGCCTATGGTTCGCGCCGGCTGCGGCACGTGATCGCCGTGTCGCAGGGGACGGCGCGCGAGCTGCGCGAGTTCTATGACGTGCCGGCGGATCGCATCACCGTGATCCCGAACGGGGTCGATCGCGCGCAGTTCCGCCCCGCGGCCGACGCGGCGGCCAAGCGCGCGCTGCGCGAGCGGCTCGGGCTCCCGCGCGACGCGTTCCTCGCGCTGTTCGTCGGCGGCGACTGGGAGCGCAAGGGGGTGCGCGACGCGATCGCGGCGATCGCCGGCGTGGCCGACGGGCATCTCGTGGTGCTCGGCCGCGGCGACGCCGTGGCGATGGCGGCGGTGTCGGCGCGCGCCGGCGCCGCGGGGTGGGTGACGTTCGTGCCGCCCAGCCCGGCGCCGCAGGACTACTACGCCGCCTGCGACGCGTTCTGCTTCCCGTCGCGGTACGAGGCGTTCTCGCTCGTCACGCTGGAGGCCGCGGCGGCCGGGCTGCCGATCGTGGCCCACGCCATCAACGGCACCGAGGAGCTCGTGCGCGACGGGGAGAACGGGTGGCTCGTGCCCGCCGGTGCGGACGCGTTGCGCGAGAAGCTGCTCCTCCTGCGCGACGATGCCGCGTTGCGCGCGCGGCTCTCGGCGGGCGCGGTGGCGTCGTCGGCGCGGTACGACTGGGCGCGCATCGCGGAGGAGCAGTACGCGGTGTTCGCGGCGGCGGCCGGCGGGCCGCGGAGCGACGGCTAGATGTGCGGCATCATCGGTGTCGTGAAGGACGGCGCGTCGGCGTCGCGCGACCGGCTCGTGGCGGCGCGCGGCCTGATGCGGCACCGGGGGCCGAACGATGCCGGCGTGTGGGCCGGGGAGCACGCCTGCGTGGGCGCGCAGCGGCTCTCGATCATCGACACGTCGGATGCGGGGCACCAGCCGTTCGTGAGCGACGACCGGCAGGTCGTGCTCGTGTTCAACGGCGAGATCTACAATTACCGGGCCCTGCGCAAGGAGTTGGAGCGTGACTTCGCGTTCCATTCGCATACCGACACCGAGGTGCTGCTCCACGGCTACCGGAAGTGGGGGGCCGACGGACTCCTGCCGCGCCTCGACGGCATGTTCGCGTTCGCGCTGTGGGACGACCAGCGGCACCGGCTGTTCGCGGCGCGCGACCGCGCCGGCAAGAAGCCCTTCTACTTCCGGCATGAGGGGCGGCAGTTCCATTTCGCCTCGACGCTGAACGCGCTGCTCGCGTTCCTGCCCGGCACGCCGCCGCTCGATCCGCACGCGATCGACGCGTACCTCGTGTACCAGGCCGTGCCGGGCCCGCTCAGCATCTTCCGCGACGTACGGCAGTTGCGTCCGGCGCACTCGCTCGTGTTCGACGCCGACTCCGGCGCCTGCCGCGAGTCGCGGTACTGGCACGTGTCGTACGCCACCAAGACACGCGAGTCGGAGGAGGAGGTGCTCGCGCACGTCGAGCGCCTGGCGCGCGAGGCCGTGAAGAAGCGGCTCGTCAGCGACGTGCCCGTCGGCGTCTTCCTCTCCGGCGGCGTCGACTCGTCGCTGGTCGCGGCGCTCGCCTCGCAGGAGAGCGAGCGCCCGATCGAGGCCGTGACGGTGGGCTTCGAGGAATCGGAGTTCGACGAGCGGCACTACGCGCGCCGCGTGGCGCAGCACCTCGGCATGCCGATGCACGAGGAGATGGTGCGCCCGGCGCTCGTCGCCGACCTGCCGGCGATCGTGTGGCACTACGGACAGCCGGTGGCCGACGTCTCGATCGTGCCCAACCACTACCTGGCGCGGGCCGCCCATCGCTGGATGACCGTCGCGCTCAACGGCGACGGCGGCGACGAGCTGTTCGGCGGGTACACCCGACCGATCCTCGCCCGCCTCGCGGTGCCGTACCGCGCCTTCCTGCCCGGGCCGCTGCGGCGGGCGCTGGGCCGGCTGTTCCGCCACACCAACGCGGGGCCGTTCCGTCGCGTGGCGCTGCTCGCGCGCGCCGGCGCGGTGAGCGCGGCCGAGGCGTTCACCTACGACCGCGCCTTCCGCCCGTTCCGCGACGAGGCGTACCCCGAGCTGTTCAAGCAACTCGTCGCCGGCGCGCATCCCGACGCGCTGTACCGCAGCGTCTGGGACGAGTGCGACGGACTCGACGACATCGACCGCGCGCTGTACGGCGACTTCAACACCTACCTCCCCGACCAGCTCCTCCCGCGCGCCGACCGTGCCTCGATGGCGCACAGTCTCGAGGCACGCTCGCCGTTGCTCGACACGGCGCTCATCGAGTACGCGGCGACGATCCCGAACGACATGCGGCTGCGCGGGTTCGAGACGAAGCACTTGCTCAAGCGGCTCGCCGCGCGGTTCGTGCCGCGCGAGGTGCTCTACCGGCGCAAGCGCGGCTTCGTGATGCCGGCATCGCGCTGGCTGCGCGGCGAGCTCGCGCCGTTCGTGCGCGCCGCGCTCGACAACCGCACCTTCTTCGACCGCGGCTGGGTGCGCCCGGAGTTCGTGCGGCGCGTGCTCGCCGAGCACTTCACCGGCGTCACCGATTGGGGCGAGCAGATCTGGACGCTGCTCGTGCTCGAGGTGTGGGCGCGCCTCGTGCTCGACCGCACGCTCGACCGCGACGCGCGCATGGACGACTTCCTCCGCAAGCCGGAGCGCGCGCGGCGCGCCATCCTGCGCACGCTCCAGGTGGGGATGGAGTGGTTCCCCGAGAAGCCGGGCGGGCTGAATCGCGTGTACTTCGAACTGATGCGCCACCTCCCCGACGCGGGCGTCGAGGTGCACGGCCTCGTGGCCGGCACGGCGAAGGTGGCCACCGACTCGCGCGGCATGATCGAGGGGTTCGCGCCGCACTCGGAGCGGCTCGCGCCGCGCCTGCTCGCCGTGCGGCGCCTCGCCGGACGGCTGCTGCGCAGCGACCCGGCGGTGCTCGTCGTGAGCCACTTCGCGCTCTACACGGCGCCCATCCTCGACGAGATGGGCGACCATCCGCTCGTCGTGCACTTCCAGGGACCGTGGGGGCTCGAGGGGCGCGCCGAGCGGCAGGCGCCCTCGACGGTGCTCGCGAAGACCGCCGTCGAAGGGATGGTCTACCGGCGCGCGAAGGCGTTCATCGTCCTCTCGGCGCCGTTCGGCCGGATCCTCGAGACGCGATTCGGCATCCCCGCCGAGCGGATCCACGTGATCCCGGGCGGCGTGGACGTGCCGCGCTTCGCCATCACGGAGTCGCGCGAGGAGTGCCGCCGACTCCTCGGCTGGCCCACCGACCGGCCGATCGTGCTCGCCGTGCGCCGACTCATGCGGCGGATGGGGCTCGACGACCTGGTGGCGTCCGTCGTCCAGCTGCGCGAGGCGGTGCCCGATGTGCTCGTGCTCATCGCGGGGCGAGGGCCGATCGCGGGAGAGCTGCAGCAGCAGATCGACGCGCTCGGCCTCGCCGACCACGTGCGCCTGCTCGGCTTCGTCCCCGACGAAGCGTTGCCGCGCGCCTACCGCGCCGCCGACATCACCATCGTGCCGACGGTCGCCCTCGAGGGGTTCGGGCTCATCGTCGCGGAGTCGTTCGCCGCCGGCACGCCGTGCCTGGTGACGCCGGTCGGCGGACTCCCCGACGCGGTCACCGGACTCTCGCCGCACCTGGTGCTGAAGGACGTCGGCCCCCGCGCCATCGCCGACGGGCTCGCCGCCGCGCTCACCGGGCGGCTCCCGCTCCCCGACGCGCGCACGTGCCTCCAGTACGCGCGCCGGCATTACGACTGGCCGGTGATCGCCGAGCGTACGCGCCTCGTGTACGAGGAGGCGATGCGCTGATGGCGCCGCCGCGCGTGCTGTTCGTCGACCACGCGGGGGTGCTCGGCGGCGCCGAACTCTCGTTGCTCGACGTCGCCGCGGCGCTCGGCGCGCGCGCGCGCGTGGTGCTCCTCGCCGACGGTCCGTTCCGCGACCTGCTCGAGCGTCGCGGCGTGCCCGTGGCGGTGGAGCCGATGGGCGCGCTCGCCGGCGTGCGCAAGGCGACGCGGCTGCCGGCGCCGGGCGCGCTGCTCGACGCCGTGCGCGTGTTGCGACGGCTCGCCGCGCGCGCGGGCGACGTGGACGTGCTCTGTGCGAACTCGCAGAAGGCGTTCGTCGTCGCGGCGCTCGCCGCGTGGCGCGCCGGCCGCCCGCTCGCGTGGATGTTGCGCGACATCCTCGCGCCGCCGCATTTCAGCGGCCCGAATGTGCGCGCCGCCGTGCTGCTCGCGAACACGCGCTCCGCCCGGGTGATCGCGAACTCGCGCGCGACGGCCGACGCCTTCATCGCCGCCGGCGGGCGCGCCGCCCTCGTGCGCGTCGTGCACAACGGCATCGACGCGGCGCCGTTCGACGCCGTGAGCGACGATGCGGCGCTCGCCCAGCGTCGCGCGCTCGGCGTGCCCGACGGCGCGTTCACGGTCGCCATGCTCGGGCGATTCCATCCGTGGAAGGGCCAACAGGTGCTGCTCGACGCGCTCGCCCGGCTTCCCGGGGTGCACGCGATCGTCGCCGGCGCGCCGCTGTTCGGCGAGGACGCGTTCGCCCGCGAGCTCGAGTCGCAGGCGGTGCGCCTCGGCGTGCGCGATCGCGTGCACTTCACCGGCTTCCGCGACGACGCGCCGGTGCTGCTGCGCGCCGCCGACGCGGTGGTGCACGCGTCGGTCTACCCCGAGCCGTTCGGCCGCGTGATCGTCGAAGGGATGCTCGCGCGGCGGCCCGTGATCGCGTCGAACGCCGGGGGCGTGCCGGAGATCGTCGAGGACGGTGTGACCGGGCTCCTCGTGCCGCCGGGCGACGTGGCCGCGCTCGCCGCGGCGATCGCGTCGCTGCGTGACGACCGGCCTCGCGCCGCCGCCATCGCCGAGCGGGGCGCCGCGTGGGCGCGCGAGCGGTTCACCGTGGCCGCGATGGTCCGCGGAATCGAAGAGGCGCTGGCGACGTAGTCGCCAGCGCCCCGGTCACGCGCCCATGCGGCGTGCTATTCCTTCGCGAGCTTGAATCCGCCGATGCCGACGATGAGCCGCAGCGTGCCGCCCGACGGCTGGAACGTCGGGCCGCCGAATACTTCGTGGCCTCGGTATGTCCACGGCGTGCGGTTGGGAGTGATGATGGTCGCGAAACGGATGCCCAGCGTCACGCCGAAGTGGCTCGTCGGGTTGTCGGCGAGCATGAGATAGTCGAATCCCAATCCCGGCTGGACCATGAAGTACTTGCCGATGACCTGGCTCTCGGAGCCCGGCGAGAGGATGATCTCGTCGAACGTCGGGCTGCGGTCGAGGGGCACCGTCGGGCCGCCGTCGCGGCTCTTGAGGGTCACGCGCATCGCGCCGCCACCGATGCCGACGTACGGGTAGAAGGTGAAGCGCCACGTCGTATACAGGGGCAGCCCCGCCGTCACCATCAGGTTCGACGTCTCGGCGCGGTTCGTCTTGCCGAGCGGACTCGTCTCGTAGCCGAAGTCGGCGTAGTTCCAGTCGAAGCCGAGCAGGATGCGGGCGATGGGCGTGTAACCGCCGACGCCGATCGAGTACGCATCGTTCGAGAGCGCGGAGAACCCCGTACCGCCGGGAAGGTCCGGCCGCGAGAAATGCGAGTTGATGCCGGTCGGGTCGGCGTTCATCCGCCCGACGGTGCCGTACAACGTCGAGAACGGCACGATCGACTGGTCGACCGGTTTCGACAGGACCTGCGCCGCCGACGGTCTCGCTACGAGCAGCAGCATGCCCGCCGCGACCATGGCGAGGCGCGTGGCGAGCGTACGAGCGGAAGTCGGGGTCAACGGCATGCAGTCACCATATGCGAGTGAATCAAAATGACGCGCCGCAAGAAATCTAGCCAATTCGACTCCCCGCCGCGCCTTTCTGCGGCGTGTCCGGGTGCTTAATCTCCATTCGCCGCTCGGGCGGCGGGAGCGGCGGTTCTCGCTCGAGGTCCATGCCCGCACCCGTGGAGGGGATGTGCCGACGTTCGCCGATCTGAGGCAGCAGGTGTGCGAGGCCAACCACGATCTGCACCGACACGGACTGGTGCACGCCCACAGTGGCAACGCGTCGGGTATCGACCGCGAGGCCGGGGTGGTGCTCATCAAGCCGAGCGGCGTCGATATCCAGACGCTCCGGCCGGAGGCGCTGGTGGCGACGGCGCTCGACGGCCGGCGGCTCGCGGCGCGCGAGGTGCCCGACGGCATCGCGAGCCCGTTGCGTCCGAGCGTCGACCTGCGGCACCACCTCGAGCTGTACGCCGCCGACCCATCCCTTGGCGGGATCGTGCACACGCACTCGATCCACGCCACGGCGTGGGCGCTCGTCGAGCGGCCGATCCCCTGCGCCATGACGTCGATGGCCGACGAGTTCGGCGGCGACATCCCGTGCGCGCCGTACGTCGACAACGCCGACGACCACATCGCGCGCGCGATCATGGCGCACCGCACCCGCGCGCCGGCGATCCTGCTCGGGCGGCACGGCGTGTTCGCCTTCGATCGCACGCCGGCGCTCGCCCTCAAGGCGGCGCTGCTCACGGAGGTCGCGGCGCACACCGTGATGCTGGCCATGGGGCTGGGCACGCCGGCGCGGTTCAGCGACGCGGAGATCGAGAAATGGTGGCAGCGCTACCATGCCGGGTACGGGCAGCAGCCGCCTGCTTAGATTCCGTCGTCACTTTCGCGGCGCATGGCGCGCCGGAGCCGTTGCCGATGCCCCTCATCAAGTTCTCCGACCTTCCCGACGACGCCCGCGTGTGGGTGTTCGGCGCCGACGCGCCCGTCGACGACATCGACGCGCCGCGGCTGCTCGCCGCCGTCGACGGCTTCCTCTACGCGTGGAAGGCGCACGGCCATCCGCTCACCTCGGCGCGTGAATGGCGGGACGAGCGGTTCCTCGTGATCGGCGTCGACCAGCGCACCGAAGGGGCGAGCGGCTGTTCGATCGACGGGCTCTTCCGCACGCTGCAGGCGATCGAGCAGGGGATCGGCGCGTCGCTCGTCGGCGGCGGCCGCGTGTTCTTCCGTGACCGGCTCGGCCTGCTCCACTCCGTGACGCGCGCCGAGTTCGAGGCGCTGGCGGCGAGCGGCGAAGTGGACGCGGCGACGCCGGTGTACGACACGACGGTGACGTCGCTGGCCGACTATCGCGCGCGGTTCGCGACGGCGGCCGGGGCAGGGTGGCATGCCGCGCTGCTCGGCCGCTGACCGGGGCTAGCCGCCCGCTTCCATCTCCCGCAGCAGCCGTTCGCGCGTCTCGGCGATGAGCGTGCGCGTCCGCTCACGCAGCGTCGCGACGTCGGCGATCGAGAGTCCCGCCGTGTCGATCGGCGGGAGCACGAGCAGCCGCGCGCGGGCGCGGGCGAAGCGCATGCTCCCTTTCGCCATGGCGCGCCGGGTGCCGGCGACCACCATCGGGAGGATCGGCGTGCCGGTCTCGATGGCGACGCGGAACGCGCCGTCCTTGAACGGCAGCATCGAGCCGTCACGCGACCGCGTCCCCTCGGGGAACACCATCACCGAGACGCGCTTGGCGAGCCGGTCGCGCGCCGCGAGCAGCGCCTGCGCGCCGCTCGAGCGCTCGCCGCGCCGGATGGAGATGTCGCCCGCCATCCGCATCATCCACCCGAAGCACGGGATCTTGAACATCGCGTCCTTCGAGAGCCACTTCATCTCCCACGGCAGGTGGCACAACAGGAAGATGTCGGCCCACGACTCGTGGTTGGCGACGGCCACGTAGGGCCGCCGCGGGTCGCTCACCATCTGTCCGGCGACCTCGAAGTGCCAGAGCGGGTTCAGCTTCACCGACAGCACCCCGAGCAGGCGGAACGCCCGCCCGGCGGCGTAGTGGCCCGGATCGAACGGGGCGGTGCAGGCCCAGACGAGGGCCACGACCGGCGTGCCGACGATGACGAGGGCGACGGTCGTCGTCCAGATCCAGGCGTTGACCAGCAGTGTCACGGCGCGACGGTGCCCGGCGCGTCGGGTGGGTCGATGAACCCGTGCGCCTTGTGCGACGCGTCGCAGAACGGCTTCCGCTGCGAATGGCCGCACCGGCAGAGCGCCATGTTGGGCTTGCCCGCCGGGCGCTCGATCGGCTGCCCCTCGTGATCGAGCAACAGCACGTCGCCCGTCACGAGGAGAGAGCCGTTCTTGCGGACCGTGATCGTGACCGGTGCGGTCACGCGCGCACCCAGTCGGCCTGCCAGGCCGTGATCACCTTCTTCACGTCGTCGGGTCCCGTGAACTCCCCCTTCAGGCACCGCTCGACGAGCGCCGGCAGCTCGGCGTCGCTGGCGAAGCGCAGGCCGACGAGCTGATTGACGGTGAGGTCGTTGATGCGGGCGTGCATCGCCGCCGGGAGCAGCTCGCGCAGCCGAAGGCGCATCTCGAGGCGGATGAGCCGGTTCTGCACGGTGACGGTCTGCACGCGCGCCGCGAACACGGCGAGGAGGATGCCGACCGCCATCACCACTTCCCACATGTTGAATCGCGTCGGGTGGCGGTAGGCGTAGTACGCCGTCGCGATCACGTTGAGGAGGATGATCGGCGCCGCGACGAAGTGCCAGATGGGGTGGTAGCGGCGGTGGCTGGCGAAATCCTGGGGCTTGTCGGGCATGGGGGAGCTCCGGGTAGGGGACGTGGTTCGATCCTTCAATCTGTCGGGTGCTCTCGTAAGAGTCGAGGCGTGCGGACCCGGACGCGGTGAGCCACGCGCTCCCCGCGGTGGCGCCTCACGTGCCCGGGCAGTCCACGGGGCGCTCCACGCGCCCGATCCGGAGCAGGTAGTAGCCCGTGTCGTCGAGCGGCTCGAATGCGGACGGTGCGCGCTCGCCCTTCGGCATGGACAACACGACCGCGTCGATTCGGTCGCGGGCCAGCGCATCGGTCCACGCGGAGAGGCGGCACGGATCGCGCAGGTCGTCGAGCGTGTGCAGGATGTCGACAGTGTATTCGGGCACGTACGCGCGCACGCGAAAGCCTCCGCGCTGCGCCCAGTCGGTGTTCCAGAGCGTCCCGACGGTCGCGAGGCGGTCGCCGGGTAGGAGTCCCTTGGCCGCCAGTTCGCGTGCGACGCGCAGCGTCAGCTGCTCCGGGCGCGGGTCGCCGCGTATCTCGTGACGCATGATCGCGATCTCCGTGACGGCGATGCGAGTCGCCGACCGCGCGAGGTCGGCGACGCCGGCCGCGGCGACCGCGGCGAGCAGCGCGACACGCCAGCGCCCGCGATCGGCGAGGAGGGCGAACAGCCCGGTGATGACGGCGATGGAGAAGAATGCCGCGACGTGCCGAAACTCGACGTACACGAGCAGGTAGAACGCGGTCGCTCCCGCCGAGAGCAACGCGAGAGGCCACGCGTTGCCCATCGAGGACCAGGTCGCGAGCGCCGCGATCGCGACGAGGAGCATGCCCGCGGCGAAGAGCGGCGCCGTGTCGTGCAAGTCGTCGCGAAGGGAGCTGACGTTGACGCGCACCGCCCGCCACTGCTCGCCGACGTCCACGTACGCCTTCGTGTCGCGATACCACCACGACGGGTCGTACCACATCGGGAACGTCGCCTCGGGCCACCGGTCGGGAAGCGCGCACGTCCGCGGCCGCGTGGCGAGCACCGAGTCGGTGCGGACGGTCTTGACGCGCGCGAGCGGCAACCGCGCGTCGGGGCCGACGCACAGCGACCACGAATACGGCGCCCAATTCACGTACCACAGCTGGTTCAGCCGCCCCGTCTCGCTGAACGTCGGTCGTCCGGCGAGTCGGCTGACGGGCACGATGAGACACAGCGCGAGCACACCGAACGTCGTCGCCGCCCACACGGGACCGCGCACCGGGTCGCGTCGCCGCCACGCGATCGCGAACGTGATGAGGAGCGCCAGTCCGCCGACGGGGAAGAGGATGGCCTTCCACCAGTAGCCGACCGCGAGAACCACGCCGAACCACGCCCACCACCGCCCGCGGCGGTGCGCCGCGGCCAATTTAAGGAGCGACCCGCTCACCCAGAAGACGAAGAACGCCACCCCCATGTCGGGTGTCGCGAGGAAGAGCCCGACGCCCTTCAGCACGAACAGCGCGTACGCGTCCCACAGCGCGATCATCGTCGCGGCACGCGCCCACGGCCTCGCGCCCTGGTAGGCCGGACTCTGCCGGCACGCGACGCGGACGAGCCGGTCGAAGGCGACGGTCGTCGCGACGAAGATCGCGAACGACAGCGCGCGCACGAGCGGATACATCCAGAGCTGCGAGGGGCGGACGACTTTCAGGAGCACGCCGAGCGCCACCGGGTAGAGTGGACTCCAGTAGCCGTTGAGCGCGGCTGCCGGCCCGTGCGCCGCCACGGCACGCGCCAGGTCGAAGTAACTGACCCCGTCGGGATTCACGTTCCAGTTGCGGAAGAACCACGCGTCGAGCGCACCCAGGACGATCACCGTCGTGAACGCCGCGCGGCGCAGCCACTCGGCACTCTCGGTGCTACGAGCGACTGAAGGTGTTCGGGCAGACGGTCCTTGCGCGGACGGGTCGCGTGTGCCGCCGGTCGTGCTCATGCGACGCCGGGCGTCGGCACCGCCGGCGCCGGCACGGGACCGGCGAGCGCGATCCCCTCGCGCTCGAAACGCTCGAAGATCGCGAGCAGCACCGCCTCCCGCACTTCCATCGCGTGCTTGTAGTCGGGGTGCGGCACGAGGATCGCCGTCTCGTACTCGTAGCCGAGCGCGCCGACGCCGTTCAGGTGCGTCCGCACGAGCGTCGCATGCGGCTCCGCGTCGAGCGCCTCGCGGATGAGCCCGCTCACCCGCGCGAGCCTGGCGGCCGGCGTGGCCGGCGCGACGCTCAGCATGAGCACCAGCCGGCGCCCCTCGCGCCGCGAATAGTTGCGGATGCGGCTCCGCAGCAGGTCGGCGTTCGAGAAGACCAGCTGCTCGCCGTTCAGGCTGCGCACCCGCGTCGTCTTGAGCCCGATGTGCTCCACCGTCCCCTCGAACTGGTCGACGGCGATCGAGTCGCCGCCGACGAACGGCTTGTCGAGCCAGATCGACAGCGCCGCGAACAGGTCGCCGAGGATGTTCTGCACGGCGAGCGCGATCGCGATGCCGCTCACGCCGAGGCCGGCGACGAGCGTCTTCACCTCGATGTCGAACTGCTCGAGCACCACGAGGATGATGACCGACCAGAGCGCGAGCCGTCCGGCGAAGCGGAGCACCGAGAGCGCCGACTTCTCGAGGTGCGCGCGGCTCCGCTCCTCGTACTGGCCGACCCAGAAGTCCACCGACTTGTTCGCCCAGCGCAGCCCCTGCCAGGCGAGCGCGACGATCATCACCTTCGTCGCCGCCTTGTCGACGCTCGGCGGGAGGTCGAGGAACCGCTCCGCGATCGCGATCGCGACGGCGACGACGAGCGGCGTGCGGATCGCCTTGAGCAGCTCGACGGCGTAATCGTCGGCGGCCGTCTCGGTCTTCGCCGCCGCCGCCTCGAGGTGCCGCACGACGTAGCGGCGCAGCACCTGCACGGCGAGCGCGAAGCCGATCGCGCCACCCATCGCGACGAGCCAGTCGCGCAGCGGGTTGTTGAAGTAGACGGTGCTCAGCGACGTCGGGAGCGTCATGGCGTGCGTGGTGGGGGGTGCCTCTCGTCCGGAAACCAATCGGGGCGCCGATGTATAATATGGTTGACACCCCACGGAGCCGCAGATGCTGATCCGCCGCGCCGACGACCTCCGGTCGTCGGACACGACCCCCGAGTCGCTCTACCTGAACCGGCGCGACTTCCTCGCCGCCGCCGGACTGCTCGGCGCCGGTCTCGTCGCCGGCTTCGCGCCGCGCGACGCCGGCGCGATGCAGGAGCCGCAGGCGGTCGGCAAGCCGTTCGGCCTCCAGCCCGACGACAAGCCGACGCCGTGGAAGGACGTCACCGGCTACAACAACTTCTACGAGTTCGGCACCGGCAAGGAGGATCCCGCGGAGTACGCGAAGGGATTCGTCCCGCGTCCCTGGACCGTGCAGGTCGACGGCCTCGTCGCGAAGTCCGGCCAGTACCAGCTCGAGGACTTCCTCAAGCCATCAGCCGTCGAGGACCGCATCTACCGCCACCGCTGCGTCGAAGCGTGGTCGATGGTCATCCCGTGGCGCGGCATCCCGCTCGCCGACGTGCTCAAGCGCGCGCAGCCCTCGTCGCAGGCCAAGTTCGTCGAGTTCACCACGCTGTACGACCCCAAGCGCATGCCCGGCCAGCGCTCGGGCGTACTGCCGTGGCCGTACGTGGAAGGACTGCGACTCGACGAGGCGATGCATCCGCTCACCCTGCTCGCCACCGGCGTGTACGGTCGCGACCTCCCGAACCAGAACGGCGCGCCCCTGCGGCTCGTCGTGCCGTGGAAGTACGGCTTCAAGGGGATCAAGTCGATCGTGCGCATCCGGCTGGTCGACAAGCAGCCGCGCAACACCTGGAACGAGGCGAACCCGCAGGAATACGGCTTCTACTCGAACGTGAACCCCGAGGTGGACCATCCGCGGTGGAGCCAGGCCAAGGAGCGCCGCATCGGCGAGTTCCTCCGCCGCCCGACCTTGATGTTCAACGGCTACAAGGACCAGGTCGCGTCGCTCTACGCGGGGATGGATCTGCGGAAGAACTTCTGAGTGGACGGATCGACCTTCCGCACGCGGCTGCGCGCCGTCCGCGAGCCGCGTGGCTTCACCCCGCTGCTCGCCGTCGCGGCGTGCGTGCCCGCCGTCGTCGCCGTCGCCGCCATGGGCTCCGATATCCTGCGCGACACGCGTTTCTTCGGATCGAACCCCATCAAGCACGGGGAGCACTTCCTCGGCGACTGGACGTTGCGGTTCCTCCTCCTCACGCTCGCCGTCACGCCGGTCCGCCAGCTGACCGGCTGGAACTGGCTCGCCAAGCACCGGCGCACGCTCGGCCTCTTCGCCTTCGCCTACGTGATGCTGCACTGGCTCACGTACGCGCTCCTCGACGTGCAGCTCGACTGGGGCGACCTTACGAAGGACCTGGCCAAGCGCCCCTACATCATGATCGGGATGGCCGGCCTCGTGTGCATGATGCCCCTCGCCCTCACGTCCACGAAGGGGATGATCCGCCGCCTCGGCGGCGCGCGATGGAACCGGCTCCACCGGCTCGCCTACGTCGTGCCGGTGCTCGGCACGATCCATTTCTGGATGTCGGTGAAGAAGGACGTCACCGAGCCGCTGCTGTACGCGCTCGGGTTCGCGGTGCTGTTCGCCTGGCGACTGGCACGCCGCTCGAGGCGAGCGGCCGCAGCGCCCGCGTGATGGCGCCCGCGTGATGGCGCACGATGACTGAGCGCGCGACGCCGGCGCGCGAACGCGTCGAAGCGTGGGCCGCCGTGGCGCTGTTCGCCGCGTTCCGCCTGCCGTGGCTGGTGCGGTTGCCGCCCTGGACCGACGAGATCTTCACCCTCGGCGTCGTCGCGCAGCCATTCCGCGACATGGTCGTCTCGCAGGCGGACGACCAGACCAATCCGCCCCTCTTCTACCTCGCGCTGTGGGCCTGGCGCGCCGCCGGCCCCCACTCGCTCTGGTGGTCGCGGTTGCTCCCTTGCCTGTTCGGCATCCTCCTCGCGCTGCCGGTGCTCTCGATCTGCCGCCGCGCGCGCTTGGGCGCGGCGGCGACGGCGCTCGCGCTCTCGCTCGTCGCCGCGAGCCAGGCCCTCATCTTCCATTCCAACGAACTGCGGAACTACTCGCTGTACGCGTTGCTCGCGGCATGGTCGCTCGCGCTCTGGCTGCGCGTGCGCGAGCGCGCGACGCGCCGCGACCTGCTGCTCCTCACGGCGGTGAACGTCGCCCTCGTGAACACGCATTACGTCGGTTGCGTGGTGGTCGCCGTGGAATGGATCGACGCCGCCGGGTGGGCACGCGCCCGCCTGCGCGCCATCACGCTCTCGGCCGCGGTCACCGCGTGCTCGCTGCTCCCCTGGCTCTGGCTGGTGGCACGCCGCGCACGGCGCAGTGGGGACGTGCTCGGCAACGCGGGCTGGATCCCGCGCCCGAGCGTCGGCGACCTGTTCGACCCGTATCGCTGGATCCTCGGCCGCTCGCCGTGGATCGCCGTCGACCTCGCCCTGCTCGTCGCGCTCGGTGGCCTGCTCGCGCTGCACGTCACGCGTTCACGGCGGTCGAATCCCGCGACCACGCCGCTCGCGCTGCTGGCGTTCGCGCCAAGCCTCATCGTACTCGCCGTCAGCATGCTCACGCCGATGTCGATCTGGGTGGCCCGCTACGTGCTGGCGTGTGCCGTCCCCTTCCTGGTGCTCACGGCCGCCGCCTTGACGGAGACGCCGCCGGCGCCGCTCCGCCGGTTCGCGATCCTGTTCGCGCTCTGGCCCGCGGCACTCAGCGTGACGGCGATCGTCGACGGCACCGAGAAGGTGCGCTACGACCGGCTCGCCGCGCAGATGGTCGCCGCATCGTCGCCGAGGCGCGCCGACGTCTTCACGAGCAATTGGGTCGAAGGGGGACCCCTCGCCTTCCAGGCGCGGCGGCTGGGCGGCGTCATGAACGTCGCGTACACCCCGTCGCCGAGTGCGCTCACCGCCACCGAGGGCTGGTTCGTCTGGAGCGAGCACCATCCGCCGCCGGGGCCGCCCCCGACGGTCCTCCTCCACCGGCACGGATATCGCACGGGCGACGCGCTCTCGGCCGCCGGCATGTGGGACGACATGCAAGGCCGCACCGACTCCGTCGTCGCCGTCCCCTTCCACCGCGACCCGCGATGACGCCCACGCGCCATGACGGCTGGGCCGTCGTCACGCCGGGCTTCGAGCGCGTCGCCGCGCAGGAGCTGCGGGCGCTCGGCATCGAACCACGCGCCGCCGAGCCGGGGGGCGTCCCGTTCTCGGCGACGCCCGCCGAGCTGCTCCACGCCAATCTCTCGCTGCGGTCGGTGAGCCGCGTGCTCGTGCGAGTCGCGGAATTCCGTGCCCGCGCGTTCCACGAACTCGAGCGGCTCTCGCGCGCCGTCGACTGGAGCGAGTTCGTCGCGCCCGGCATGCAGGTGCGGCTGCGCGTGACCTGCAGGAAGTCGCGGCTCTATCACTCCGACGCCGTCGCCGAGCGGGTGGCGAAGGCGATCGAACGCGCGGTTCCCGCCGCGCGCGCCGCCGCGGCGGGCGATGAGGGGGACGACGACGCGCCGGCGGACACCGACACGCAACTGTTCGTCGTGCGACTCTCGCACGACGTGTGCACGATCAGCGCCGACAGCTCCGGCGAGCTGCTCCACCGGCGCGGCTATCGGCTCGCCACCGCGAAGGCGCCCATCCGTGAGACGACCGCGGCCGGCCTCCTCCTCGCGCTCGGATGGGACGGCACACGCCCCCTGCTCGACCCGATGTGCGGCTCGGGGACGATCGCCATCGAGGCGGCGCTGATCGCGCGCAACGTCGCCCCCGGACTCGGCCGGCGCTTCGCCTGCGAGCGGTGGCCGACGATGCCGGCCGGCGTGCCGGCGGCGGCGCGCGTCGCGGCGCGACGTGCCGCGCGCGACCGGTGCGCGGTGCCGCTGCTCTCGTCGGACCGCGACGCCGGCGCCATCGCCGCCGCGCAGGCGAACGCCGAGCGGGCCGGCGTCACCGGCGACATCGCCTTCCGGCAATGCGCGCTGAGCGCCGTCGAGCCGCCCCAGGGACCGGGGCTGGTGCTCGTGAATCCTCCCTACGGCGACCGCGTCGGCGACAAGGGCGCCCTGCGCAACCTCTACGCGCAGCTCGGCAACGTCGCGCGCGCGAAGTGCGCGGGCTGGACGCTCGCCTTCCTTTCCGCCGACCGCGCCTTCGACGCGCAGGTGGGGCTCCCGTTCCGCGACATGCTGTCGTTCCGCAACGGCGGCATCCCGGTGCGGGTCGTCGCCGCCGAAGTGCCTTCGCGCGGCTGAGCGGTCACGACCCCGGGCATCCGAGCGCGCCGCCGGCGCTAATCAGAACTCGAAGCCGAGCGCGAGGTTCAGGTGGTCGTTCGCCAGCGTGCCGTTCGCGGCGTACGTCGTCTCGAGACGGCGGTAGCTCAAGCCGATCACCAGCGGCTGCACTGGACGGTAGTGCACGTGCAGCTCCGTCGTCGCGTTCTTGAGCCGGCCACCGGGGAGCAGGTCGGAGTCGCGAGGATCGTCGTAGCCGTAGCCGGCGCCGAACAGCACGCGCGCGTTCGGCTTCACGTTCACCTGCGCCCACCCGCCGGTGGTGTGCACGGGCGCGCCGTTCACGCCGAACCCTTGGCCGATGCCGCCGCCGCCGAGCCCCTTCAGCGCTTGCCCCGAGAACGCCTCGCCGCGCACTTCGACCCACTTGTTGAGCGGCACCTTCGCGTCCATCGCGACGGCGCTGCTCACGAGCAGCGAGTCGCCCTTGGTGGCGAACCAGCCCTGGTGCACGCCGATCCCGATCTCCCCGGCCGTCTCGTCCTCCCCCCACGCCATGCTGGCCAGCGCCTCGAGGAACGGGCGGCTCGACTTCTCCGCCTGATCGTTGTCCGTGCCGAACAGTCCCTGAGGGTCGCCTGAAGTCGGAGCGAGCACGGCGCCCTGCACCCCCCACCGCAGCGGGCCGCTCGTGTGCACGCCGGCTCGCACTTGCGGGAGCCAGAGCCACAGATTCCCCGACGCCGAGAACTCCGGCGAGCCGACGGCGGCCAGGCTGATCGGATTGAGATCGCTGATGAGCGGCGTCTCCTGCCCGACCATCACGTCCGCGTTCTTCCAGGTGAGCTGCAGGCGGGTGGTGCGCAGCCGCAGCAGTGGGAAGGTGCGTCCGCCGTTGCTCGGCTGCTGTCCGCCGAAGAAGTCGACGTTGAGGTCGCCTTCGAACTTGGCGCCGAGCACCTGCGGCGACGTGACCGCCAACCCCAGCTGCGTCTGCCGGATCGCCATCCCCGCGCCGCGCTGCGGCAACCCGTTGTTCGTGTCGGGGAGAACGAAAACGGGGAGATCGACGTTGTTCACTCGACGCGAGTTGGAGAACCCC
>JACQBG010000030.1 GCA_016194585.1 Gemmatimonadota bacterium | reverse complement strand
CTCTCCACGCTCGAGAAGGGGCAGCTCATGGTGCGGCATCCGCACTTCGCGCAGCCCGTGTTCGTGCGCTTCCCGCGGCCCGCCGTGCTCTCGGGGCGCGAGGGGGTCGAGCGCTTCCCGCAGGCGGCCGAGCCGACGCTCGAGGCGGCGATCACGCGCTCCCTGCGCGCGCTCGAGCCGGCGGTGACGCTCGACTGGGTGAAGGACGCGATCGCGCTCGCCGAGGAAGACGAGGCGCTCCGTGCGCGCAATCGCACGTTGCAGGCGCGCCCCGAGGACGTGAAGTCGTACTTCCGCGCGCAGCTCAAGCGCCGGGTGGGGGGGGAGCGGGCGCCGGCGCCGCCGCGCCCGGCGCTCCGGACGAGCCCCGCCGACGACCCATACGGATTCTGACCCCGTTCTGACAAGCGGGGGGTGACCGGCCCGGTTCCCCTTCGGGTGGACCAGCGGGGCGTACGTCCGGCGCGTACATTAGAGACGTGCGCCTGGTCCACCTCTCAGACCTGCACCTCGGCTTCCGTCAGTTCCAGCGAACGACGCCCGCCGGCATCAATCAGCGGGAGGCGGACGTTGCGCTCTCGTTCACGCATGCGATCGACCGCGTGATCGAGCTGCGCCCCGACCTCGTGCTGATCGCGGGCGACGTGTTCCACACGGTGCGGCCGACGAACCCGGCGATCCTGCACGCGTTCGCGCAGTTCTCGCGCCTCATGCGCGAGTTGCCTGACGCGATCGTCGTGATGGTCGCGGGGAACCACGACATGCCGCGGTCGAGCGAGACGACGTGCATCCTGCGCCTCTTCTCGCCGCTCGGCATCCACGTCGTCGACGCCATGGAGCGGCGGCTGGAGTTCCCGGAGCGGGGGCTGTCGATCCTCGCCGTGCCCGACATGCCGCCGGGGAGCATCAAGCTCGACCCCGACCCGGCGTTCGCGACGAACGTGCTCGTGCTGCACGGCGAGGTCGCGGGCGCGATCCCGGTGCATGCCGAGCACACCGACCGCGCGTCGCTGCAGATCCCCGTCGCCGACGTGTCGGCGCCGGGGTGGGACTACGTCGCGCTCGGGCATTACCACGTCTACAAGAAGGTCGCCCCGAGCGCCTTCTATTGCGGCGCGCTCGACTACACGAGCTCGAACGTGTGGGGAGAGATCGAGGAGGAGCACGCGCAGAAGCTCCCCGGCAAGGGGATGATCGAGCGCGACCTCGACACGGGGAAGCAGACGTTCCACCGGCTGGTGCCGGCGCGCGACGTGCTCGACCTGCCGGCCGTGGAGGGGCGGGGGATGTCGGCCCCCGACCTCGACGCGGCGATCGCCGCCGCGGTGCAGCGGGCCCCGGGGGGGATCGACGGCAAGGTCGTGCGCCTCGTCGCCCGCAACGTGCCGCGCCACATCGCGCGCGAACTCGATCACAAGGCGTTGCGCGACTATCAACGGCGCGCTCTGCACTTCCATCTCGACACGCGGCGCCCCGACGCCGTTCGGCCGAGTGCCGGGAGCGGGTCGCCGGGACGGCGGCCGTCGCTCGCCGATACGCTGCGTGACGCGCTGCGCAGCCGCGTCCTGACGTCCGACATCGACCGTGACGCGCTCGTGGAGCTCGGCATGCACTACCTCCGCGAAGCCGAGTCGATGGGCGTCATCCGCGACGCCCCCGCGGCGGCGGAGGACGCGTGAGGCTCAACCGGCTCCGCCTGCTGAATTTCCGGCAGCACGTCGACACCGAGATCACGTTCGAGACCGGGCTTACCGGCATCATCGGCCCCAACGGCGTCGGCAAGTCGACGATCCTCGAGGCCGTCGCCTGGGCGCTGTACGGCGGCGACACGGCGCGTGGCGGCAAGGACTCCATCCGCTTCGCGCGTGCCGCGCCGCGCGCGCAGGTGCGCGTCGAACTCGACTTCGAGCTGGCGGGGCACCGCTACCGCGTGCTCCGCGGCCTCACGATGGCCGAGGTGTACCTCGACGGCGGCGACCAGCCGATCGCCAACTCGGCGACGGCGGTGGGCGACCTGCTGCAGCGCCGGCTCGGGATGACGCGCACGGAGTTCTTCAACACGTACTTCACCGGCCAGAAGGAGCTGACCGTGATGGGCGCGTTGTCGGCGACGGAGCGCGGACAGTTCCTCTCCCGCGTGCTGGGCTACGAGAAGCTGCGGGCGGCGCAGGACCTCGCCGACCTGCGCCGCCGCGACCTGCGCAACGAGATCGTGGGGATGCGCAGCGGCATGCCCGACGCCGACGCGGTCGCGATGGAGATCCATACGTCGGAAGCGCGCGTCATCGCGGCCCGCCGCGAGCTCGACGCCGCCGAGGCGCAGCGTGCGCGGCTGCAGGCGCAGATCGACGCGCTCGCGCCGCGATGGAGCGAGGTCCAACGGCAGCGCGACGAGCTGCAGCTGCTCGACGCCGACCTGCGAGTCACGGACATCGAGTTCTCCGCGCACCAGCGCAACGCCGAGCGCGTGACCGTCGAGTTGCAGCACGTGGCGGCGGCGCGCGAGGCGCTCGCGCCGCTCGCCGACCAGCTCGTGCCGTTCCACGAGGTCGGGAATGAGCTCGGACGGCTGCGCGAACTCGCCGTGCACGACGGCCGCCGGCAGGCCCTGCTCGAACAGGAGAAGGCGCTCGGCGCCGAACTCGACGGCCTGCGCGAGCAGCACGCGCGCGTGCAGTCGGCGCCCCAGCTCGAGGAGCAGGTGACGCTCGAGCTGGAGACGAAACGGCGCGCCCTCGAGGACGCGCAGGGGGCGCTCGAGGCGCGCCGCACCGCGTGGGTGCGCGACCGGCAGGAGGCGGAGACGCGCCGCAACGCGCTGCGCGGCACCTACCAGGAACTGCGCGACCAGCGCGAGAAGCTGGTCTCGCTCGGCGATGCCGGCACCTGCCCGACGTGCCAGCGTCCGCTCGGCGACCACTACCGCCAGGTGCTCGACCTGCTCGACAGCCAGATCGAGACGGTGAGCGCCGACGGGTCGTATTTCCGTTCGCGCCTCGAGCAGCTCGACGCGATGCCGCAGGACATCGTCGATCTCGACGAGGAGCGGCGCCGGATCCAGGGGGAGGTGACGGCGCTCGAGCGCCGGCTGGCGCGCGTGCAGGTGAACGTGCACCAGCTGGCCCAGCTCTCGCGCGACGTCACCGCCAAGGAGCAGCGGCACGAGATGCTGGGCAAGGAGCTCGCCGCCATCCCGGGCGGCTACGACCGGGCGCGTCACCAGCAGCTCGAGGCGGAGTTCGAGCGGCTGGCCGCGCTCAACACGCAGGCGAACCGGCTCAACACGCAGGTCGAGCGCGAGCCCTCGCTCAAGCGCGAGCAGGAGTCCATCGCGCGGTCGCTCCTCGCCCTCGCCGCCAAGCGCGACGCGGTGCTCAGCCGGCGCGCCGCGCTCGCCGTCACCGAGGAGGAGTTCGCGGCGCTCCGCGACCAGCACACCGCGGTCTCCGCCCAATTGCACGCGGCGACGCTCGGGGCGATGAACCAGAAGACCGAGGCGGCGCTGGCCCAGGCGGCGCTCGAGCGCGCGATGTCGACGCGGGAGGACCTGGCGCGCGTCGAACAGCAGCTGGCGCGGCTCGAGTCCGAGAAGCGGCTGCACGACGAGCTGCATCGCGCGTACAGCGACCTCCGGACCGACCTGAACTTCGCGATGCGTCCCGAACTCTCCGAGCTCGCGAGCGCCTTCCTCACGGAGCTCACCGACGCGCGCTACACCGAACTCGAGCTCGACGACAAGTACCGCATCGTCGTCCTCGAGGACGGCGTGCCGAAGCCGGTCATCTCGGGCGGCGAGGAGGATCTCGCGAACCTCGTGCTGCGGCTGGCCATATCGCAGATGATCGCCGAGCGGGCGGGGCAGGCGTTCTCGCTGCTCGTGCTCGACGAGATCTTCGGCTCGCTCGACGAGACGCGGCGGCACAACGTCGTCGAGTTGTTGCGCGGGCTGCAGGACCGGTTCGAGCAGGTGATCCTCATCACCCACATCGAAGGGGTGCGCGACGGCCTCGATCAGGTGATCGAGGTCGGGTTCGACGAACAGACGGGCGCCGCGGTGGTTCGGCGCGGCGCCGGGGCGACCTTCCCCGCGCTGGCCGGCGCCGCGCCGTCCGCCGACGAGGCGTGATGCTCGGCGGCGCGCGGTTCGCCCACCCCCTGCAAGGGCCGCTCCCCATCGGGCGTGGCGACATCGGCCCGCTCAACGTGCTCTTCAGCGACGCGTTCACGGAGCGGTACCGGCGCGACGGGCTCGTCGGCGTGCGCGTGCCGCCGCTCAATCCGATGATCTGGCGCTACGCCATCGACGCCGCCGGCGACGGCGCGATGTGCTGGCGCGATCCCCACGGCGCGCTCGGCGCGTTCAACATCGCGCACCGTTCCGGCATCGAGGGGTGGATGGGGCCGCTCGCCGTGCGCGACGACCTGCAGGGCGAGGGACATGGCAAGACCGTCGTCGGCGCCGGGATCGACCGGCTGCAGCGACTCGGCTGCCGCGTGATCGGCCTCGAGACGATGCCGCGCACGATGGACAACATCGGCTTCTACGCCACGCTCGGGTTCGTCCCCGGCCACCTGACGACGACGCTCACCGTCGAGGCGTCGGAGGACGAGGCGCCGGCCACGCTCTCGTCGCTCGGCGCCGCGTCGCGCGACGACGCCATGCGCGAGTGCGCGGCGCTCGCCGATGCGCTCATCCCCGGCTACGATTTCAGTCGCGAGATCGTGCTCACGGCCTCGCTCGGCCTCGGCGACACCGTGCTCCTGTATGAGCGAGACGACCTCGCCGGCTTCGCGCTCTGCCATTGGGCGCCGCTCGTCGAGGGGCGGTCGCGTGAGGAACTGCGCGTGCTGAAGATGGTGTTGCGCGACGAGGAGCGGCTCGCGGCGATGATCCCGGCGCTCGCGGCGCTCGCGCGGCGGGCCGCGACGGCGCGCGCGGCGGTGCGCGTGCAGGGTGCCTATGGCGGCACGTTCCGGCGGTTCATCGCGGCCGGCGCGCGGGTGCGCTGGACCGACCTGCGCATGTCGCTCGCCGGCTATGCGGAGCCGGCGGCCCGCGACGGTGGCATCGTGCTCTCGAACTGGGAGATCTGAGCGACGCGAACGGCCGGCCGCTCACGCGCCGCCGTTCACCGTTCCCCCACCTTGGTGGCGGCCTGCTTGCGGGAGATCGTCCGCTGCACGATGAGGAAGACGCCGAGCGTGAGCAGTCCGTGGATCCACCCCGGCGCCTCGAAGAAGAAGGTGCCCGCGGCCCATACGACCAGCATCGCGATGGCGGCGACAAGTCCGATGTCCATGGGAGTTCCGCAAGAGGTGGATTGCTGATTGACCGGTCCCGTGCCGAAACCTACATTCAGACTCAGCAGGAGCGAAGAGGCTTAATTTTTGAGCCGATAAGTCCTCCGAGTGGGTCCGATATCTTTGTTGACGCCATGCCCGCACGGCGGGAAGGCGGAAGGCAGGGTGAGGGCCTCATACATTCGACAGGGCTTCAAAAAACCCTCTTCGTTCCGATTCTTCGAGAGGCTCCGTCCGGTCCGGGCGGGGCCTCTCGTCCTTTCGGGGACTGGATCCGTGTCCAGTCGACGCCGGGTGGGACGCCACTCCACAGCCGGAGGTGGCCGATCAGCAGTCGCGTGCCGACGCTGTTCCCTTCGAGCTGGACTCGAGTCCTGACCGGTGGCCGCTCGGCCGGCGGGCCGATCCAGAATGCGATACCGTCCAGCGCCATCGCGCAGCGACCGTCGGGGAGGAGTTGGAGGCGCACCCTGTGCCAGGCGCCGCTGGCCAGCTCGAGCGGTCGACCGTGAACGGCGTGCGTCGCGAGAAGCCCTCCCGGTACGACACGCTCGCGCGCCTCCGGCCCTTCACCGGGCGGAAAGACGAACGCGCAACTGGGCTCGGTGGTCGGCGTCGTCGGCACGTAACCCGTCCGGTGATCCCACGACGACAACGGACCGAGGGCCGCGTCGGGTTGCAGGAAGGCGCTGACGATCTGCCACTTCACGTCCGTGATCGGCGCCGACAGCTCGAAATCGAGCGCGAGCCCATGGCGCGCGACGTACGAGGACGTGGTGTGCGCACCACTGAAGAAGACGCCGTCACCGTTGTTCAGGAAGGCGTGGCCGCCACGGCCGTCGTCCACCACCCGCGGGAACGGATCTCCGTACCAGCGCCAACGGCTCGCGACATCGCCCGTCCACTGTTCATCCATGAGGAGCGCGTAGCGGCCCTCGGTCACGTGGATCGAGGACCTCGTGCTTCGCCAACCGCCGATGCTCACTTCGACCGTGACGCGTCCCGTGTCGCGCGCGACGAGTTGTCCGGCGCTGTCGATGGTGGCGACGCGCTCGTCCAGCGAGCGCCACGTGAGCACGGGTGCGTCGATCGACCGGCCGCTCTTCGTGAGGACGACGGCCTTGAGCGTCGTCGGCGCGCCGCGTGTGACGCCGGTGGGCGGCTGGCTGATCGTGATCCGATCGACGTAGTCCGGATGCGGGCGGCTCCACCATACGAGGAGTCGAGCGGCGGCCGGCTCGGGGAGCTCCACGCGGCGTGCCCGCGTGAACTGTCCGGCGGGGCCCACCATGAGCCGGAGGCCTTCGCCGGGAAGCCTGCTGGACGCGCTCATCCAGCGTCCGTCGTCGTCCATGGCGAACTGCTGTTCGGGGTGCAGCCCGGACCGCCGCAGTCGCCCTGACGTGATATCGAGCGTGAACATCATCGCGAGAGACGCGGAGTCCGCCCGCACGAGCAGATGCTGGTCGTCGAGCCACTCGCGGACGGCGATCCGGTCCCAGCCCGGTTGCGCGACGCATCGCTCGTTCGCGGCGTCCGCGGTGTTCCAGCACGCCTGCATCCCCTCGCCGTCGAGATCGACGCGCGTGAAGGCGATGTGTACGCCGTCCGGGCTCCAACGCACCTCACTCTCGCTGACGTGCGGACGTGACGTGAAACGGCGCGTCAGCGCGCCGTCCGTCGCACGAATGAGCGCGAGGTTCGAACGTCGGTCGGCGTTCCAGCGCGAGGTGGCGATGACGAGCAATGCGCCGTCGGGTGACCACGCCATCGGCTTGTCGTCGCCAGGGGTGCTCGTGAGTCGACGATGCTGTCCGTCGCGTCCGATGATCACGACATCGAGCCCACCGGAGTCGGCGAACGCCTCGTCCGCTGCCCACTCGTCGCCGGTCGGCGACCACACGGGATCGGGCGCGGCGGTCGGCGACGCTCGCCAGTGCTCGGCGGCGGTCGTCACGACGGCGTCGATGGGACGGGTCTCGTCCCAGTCGCGCATCGAGACGCCGATGCGGTGCACCAACGCTCCACCAGCCGGATCGGCGTACGCGACGGTGAGCTCGGCCTCCGGCGGCAGTGCGCGCATGAACCGATCGCGTGCGAAGACCACCAGCGCAGCGACTGCCGCGATCGCGCCGCCGACCTGCATCGTGCGCCGCCACGCCGGGTGCCGCACGCTGAACGGCAGCGTCGCGACGATCTGCGCCCGCTCCGCCGCGGGCAGCTCGTCCCCGAGCATCGCGCGGAGCTCGTCGTCCAACGGGATGCGTCGCGGGGTCTCCCGGAGGATCGTGCGCACGAGCTCCGCGGCGCGGCTCCACGCCTTCGCGGCGACGAAGTGCCGGAGCGCGCGCCGGCGCGCGTTCGCGTCAGGTGCCGTGCCGAGCACCTCGGCGAGCCTGAGGTGTGTCGCCCCGAGCGCGTCCGGGGCCAACAGGGATAGCGCGACGCCGCCGATCTCGTCGTGGGCGACTCGCCAGCCGCCGCCCGTGGCACGGATGAGGCCGCGCAGCTCGAGCGTGGTGGACGCCGTGGCCGCGACCGTGGCATCGAGGTCCGCAGCCGCCGGGAGCAGGTCCTCCGCGAGCGGCATCTCCGCCGCCGCGATCGCGCTCAGCACGCGGGATTCCTGCGGCTGGAGCGTCCCCAGTCGACGGCCGACGACCGCGCCCTGCTGAAGCGTCAGATCGAGCTCCTCCTCGCTCGCGCAATGCCATCCATCGTCGGCGAGCTGCAGCACGCCGCGCTCGAGGGAGAGGCGCAACGCCTCGAGCACGAGCAGCGGGAATCCGCCGGAGCAGCGTCGCAACCGCGTCGCGAGCGTGGCCGCCCACGGGTCGCGCGGCAACGGCGCCATGCTGGCGACCAGCAGCTCGACCTGCTCTTCGGTGAGCGGCGCCAGCCGGAGCGTCACCACCTGCTCGCCGAGCGTCGGCAGCGGGCGCGTCGGACGCGCGGTGAGCACGAGCAATACGCGCTCCGCGCGGAGGCGCTCGGCGACGAACGAGAGCGCGCGCAGCGACTCGTCGTCGCACCAGTGCAGGTCGTCGATGACGAGCGTGAACGGCGCGTCATCGGCGACGGCGGCGATGAGTTCGAGCAGCGCGAGCGAACGCCGGCGGAGCGCTTCGTCACCATCGGCCGTGTCGGCGCCACCGGAGAAGCGCGTGGAGAGCGACGGGTCGAGGGCCAGCAATGCGGCGGCGGAGTGCTGCGAGATGCCCGCCGCTCCCGGCATCGCCGCCAGTTCGGAAGCGAGGTCGGCGAGCGCGGAATAGGCGACGTGGCGATCGCCGGCGCGCACCGCGCTCCAGACGACGCGCCCGCGCGCCGCCACGATGCGGGCCCGGAGGTCGTGCACGAGACGCGACTTGCCGATGCCGCCTTCTCCCGTGACGAGTGCCGTCCGCGCTCCCTTCGCTCGCGCCACCATCCACAGGTCGTGGAGCGTCGAGAAGTCGAGCTCCCGCCCGACGAGATCCGTGGTGAGCTCGCCCGCCGACGCCGCCTGGGGCGCGAAAGCGCGCACGTGCCGCGCCAGGCGCAGCGCCGCGACGCTCGCCGGCTCGGGCACGTGATCCTCGCTTTCCAACCACCGCTCGAAGTGATCCGCCTCCGCGCGCGCGCCGATCACGTCGCCCGACGCGCTCAGCGACTCGAGGAGCAGCTGCCACCCCGTCTCGACGAGCGGCGCGACCTCACGGATGCGGTGGGCGAGAGCGATCGCTTCGGCGGAGCGCCCCCGGTCGAGCGCGCGCCGGGCGAGCGACTCCGCGGCGTGGACGAACAGCGCGCGGAGGCGCGCGCGTTCGACGTCGGCCCACCGTTCGAACTCGTCGGCGCCGGGGGACGCGAACGTCCCGAAGAAGTCGCCGGTGTAGCGCCGCACGGCGTCGTCGAGGTCGCCCGCGCGCACGGCGCGCTCGAACGCGGCGACGTCGCTGTCGAGCGTGCCGGTGAGCGTGAGTCCTTCGGGTCCGGACTCGATGAACGCGCCGCCGGCGGAGCGGCTGATGAGCCAGATCGTCTGCCGGAGGAGTTTGCGCGCGTCTTCCGGATCGCGGTCGCCCCAGAGGAGATCGGCGAGGCGTTCGCGCGACGCCGTCCGCCGCGGTGCGGCGGCGAGGAAGGCGATGAGGGCGAGGGGTTTACCCTGTCCTAAAAAGGGCTGTCGTTCTTGGTCGCGGACGAACTCGAGGCGCGGAGCGCCGAGCGCGATGAGCTCGATCCGGGCAGAGTCGATGGCGAGAGGCGGTTGATTGTCCGCTGCGAAAGTATGACACCCCTTCGACTTGGGAAAGGGTTAGCGACCGCCGCGGTGGCGCGCTGCTCGCCGTGCGCTCGCCGGGAGGTGGGTGTTAGTGTTCACCCATGCCCCTCCTCACCGTCACCCGCCGCCTCACCTTCAACGCCGCCCACCGCGTCCACAACCCGGCGCTCTCCGACGCCGAGAACGCGGAACTGTTCGGCAAGTGCAACTACCCGAACTGGCACGGCCACAACTACGTCCTCGAAGTGAGCGTCACGGGCGAGCCCGACCCGGTCACGGGCTACGTCATCGACCTCGGCCGGGTGAAGCGCATCGTCGAGTCCGAATTCGTCGAACAAGTCGACCACCGGAACCTGAACATCGACGTCCCCTTCCTGCAGGGAACGAATCCGACCTCCGAGAACATTATCCTGGCATGCTGGCGGGCGATCGAGCCCGCTCTGCGCCCGGCCCGCCTCTCGCGGCTCCGGCTCTGGGAAACGGAGAACAACTATGTCGAATACGATGGGCGGTGACGCACCGCGCCGGCGACTCGCGCGGATCGACGCGCCGGACGACCCCTTCGAGCCGTCGAGCGACGCGGGGGCCGGGCGCTATCTCGAGTTCGAGAACCTCATACGGCGCCAGCTCGAGCTGCTCGGCGAGGACACGGCGCGCGAGGGGATCGTCAAGACGCCGAGCCGCGTCGCCAAGTCGCTCACTTGGCTGACGCGAGGCTACGGGATGGACGTCGCCGACGTCGTCGGCGACGCCGTGTTCGAGGAGTCGCATCACTCGATGGTGATGGTGCGCGACATCGAGCTCTACTCGATGTGCGAGCACCACATGCTCCCGTTCTTCGGCAAGGCGCACATCGCCTACATCCCGAACGGCCGCATCGTCGGGCTGTCGAAGCTGCCGCGCATCGTCGAGATCTTCGCCCGTCGCCTGCAGGTGCAGGAACGCCTCACTGAGCAGATCGCCGAGGCGATCGAGCACGTGCTGCGTCCGGTCGGCGTCGGCGTGGTGATCGAGGCGTACCACCTGTGCATGATGATGCGCGGCGTGGAGAAGCAGAACTCCAAGACGCTCACGTCGGCCCTGCGTGGCTCGTTCCGCGACGACGCGATGACCCGGGACGAGTTCCTGCGCCTCGCCTACGCGCCGTCGGCGCCGATCCGGTGATCACCACGCCCGGCGCCGCGCCGGCCCCCTCGCTCGACGGCGTGAGCGCCGTCGTGACGGGGGCGTCGCGCGGCATCGGGGAGGCCATCGCCCGGGCGCTCGCCGGCGCCGGCGCGAGCGTCGCGCTCGTCGCTCGCGGGCGCGCCGCCCTCGAACGGCTCGCCGGCGAGCTCGGCCCGCGCGCGCATGTGGTGCCGTGCGACGTGCGCGACGAGACGGCGGTGCAGGGGGCCGTCGCCGCGATCGGCGCCGCCCTCGGCGAGGCACCGCGCGTGCTCGTCAACAACGCCGGACTGTTCGACGTCGCGCCGCTCGCCGAGCAGTCGCCGTCGGACTTCGCCGCGACGGTCGACGCGAACCTCGTCGCGCCGTTCCGTTTCATCCATGCCTTCCTCCCCGCGATGCTCGCCGCGGGGCGCGGGCACATCGTGACGGTGGGTTCGATCGCCGACCGGCATCCGTTCCCGGGGAACGGCGCCTACGCGGCGTCGAAGTTCGGCGCGCGCGCGATGCACGAGGTGCTGCGCGCCGAGTCGCGCGGCACGGGAGTGCGCGCGACGCTCGTCTCTCCGGCCGCCACCGACACCGCCATCTGGGACGCGGTGCGCGGCGACCGTCGCGCCGGGCTCCCCACGCGCGACCAGATGCTGCGCCCCGAAGACGTGGCGCGCGCCGTCCTCTTCGCGGTCGCGCAACCGCCGCACGTCACCGTCGACGAACTCCGCATCTCGCGCAGCTGACGTGCACGTCGAACTGCTCGACACGCTCCGCTGCCCGGCCCCCCACGAGGGGTCGTGGCTCGTCGCGACGGCGTCGCGCACCGAGGGACGCTACCTCATCGAGGGGACGCTCGGCTGCCCGGTGTGCGGCGCCGAGTACGCGATCCGCGACGGCGCCGCGTGGTTCGGCGAGCGCGACGCGGCGCAGGGGATCGCCGGCGCCATCAAGAGCGAGGACGAGGTGACGCGACTCGCCGCGCTGCTCGGTTTCGACGAGCGCGGCGGGCTCTTCCTGCTCGAGGGGACGGTCGCGGCGATGGGCGAAGCGCTGGCCGACGTGTCGCCGGCGCGGTTCATACTCCATGCACCACCCGACCAGACGCCGGGGCATGCGATCATCCGGGGCGCGGGCGACCTCGTGCCGCTCGCGGAGGGGATCCTGCGCGGCGCGGCGATCAGCCGCGCGTCAGGGCCGCTCGCCGCGGCGGCCGTGCGCGCGCTGGCGCTCAAGGGGCGCCTCGTGGCGCCCGCCGATACGCCGGTGCCCGAGGGCATCACCATCCTCGCCCGCGACGAACGCAACTGGGTGGGGGAGCGCGATGCGGTCGTGAGTCAGCCGGTGGGACTCACGCGGCGACGGTAGGGTGACGGGGCCGGCCGCCGCCGTTCAGTCGGCGTGCCCCGACTCCACGAACAGGGAATCGATCAATTCCTTGTAGTCGCGATCGATCACGCGCCGCTTCACCTTGAGGGTCGGGGTGAGCTCGCCCCGTTCGACGGAGAAGTCGTGCTCGAGCAGCGCGATCTTCTTGGGTGTCTCGTAGCTCGCCAGCCCGACGAACTGCTTGCGCACCTCCTTCTCCATCTTCGCCTGCACGATCGGCGTCGTGAGCAGCTGCGTGCGGTCGGTCCAGATGATGTTGCGGCGCGCGACCCATTTCTCGAGCGTGTCCCAGTTCGGCACGACGAGCATCACGCAGAACTTCCGCTTGTCGCCGATCATCACCGCCTGCGAGACGTACTTGTTCGTCTTGACCGCGTTCTCGATCGGCTGCGGCGCGACGTTCTTGCCTCCCGCCGTCACGATGATGTCCTTCTTGCGGTCGGTGATGCGGAGGAACCCGTCCTCGAGCACGCCGATGTCACCCGTGTGCAGCCAGCCGTCGGCGTCGATCGTCTCCTTCGTCGCCTCGGGGTTGTGGAAATACCCCTGCATCACGTGCGGGCCGCGCGTGAGGATCTCGCCGTCGGGTGCGATGGTGACCTCCACGCCGGCGACCGGCTTGCCGACCGTGCCGATGCGGAACGCCTCGGGGACGTTCACGGAGATGACGGGCGAGGTCTCGCTCAGCCCGTACCCTTCGAGGATCGTCAGGCCGGCGGCGAAGAAGAACTTGTTGATCTCCGGCGCGAGCGGGCCGCCGCCGGAGACGAAATAGCGCATGCGCCCGCCGGTGCGCGCCTTGAGCGTGCTGAACACCAGTTTCTGCGCGAGCGCGTACTGCCACGCCAGCGGCCCGCGCGGCGTGCCGCCGGCGAGCGTCACGTCGGCCCAGCGGTCGGCCACGGCTCGCGCCCAGAAGAACACCCGCTTCTTGATGGCGCCGCCGGAGAGCGCGTTCTCGAGCACGCGCGCGTACATCTTCTCGTACACGCGCGGCACGCTCATCGCGAAGGTCGGCTTCACCTCGGTGAGGTTGAACGGCACGGCGTCGATCGACTCCGCGTAGGCGATCGAAGTCCCCGTTGCGAAGAACAGGTAGTCGCCCATCCGCTCGAAGCTGTGCGAGAGCGGGAGGAACGAGAGCGCGACGTCGTGCCCGTCGAACGGGATGCTCGTCGCCCCGGCCTGCACGTTGGAGTACAGGTTGTCGTGCGAGAGCATGACGCCCTTGGGCAGCCCTGTGGTGCCGGAGGTGTAGATGATCGTCGCGAGGTCGCCGGGCTTCACCGTGAGCGCCTCGGTGCGCCACGCCGCCGCGCGCTCCGGCGAATCGAGCGCCGCGCCGCGCGCTTCCACCTCGCGCAGGGTCAGGTCCACCCCCTCCGGCTTGGCATCGTCGAACATGATGACGTGCCGGATGTTCGGGATCATGCCGCGGATCTGCGCGATCTTCGCCGCCTGCGCCGCCGTGCTCACGAACACCGCCGACGACTCCGAGTTCGTCAGCACGTGGGTGATCTGCTCGGCGGGGAGCGTGGGATACACCGGCACGTCCGCCATCCGGGCCGTGAGGCAGGCCCAGTCGGCGAACGCCCACTCGGGGCGGTTCTCGGAGAGGATGGCGATGCGCTCGCCGGGCCGGTAGCCGAGGTCGACGAGGCCGAGCGCGATGCGGCGTACCCGCTCGACGACGGTGGCGTGCGAGATCGGCACGTAGTGCCCGTCGCGCTTCACCTGGTAGGCGTCGGGGCGGCTGTGCTTCTCGGTGGTGTCGAAGAAGAGCTGCGTGAGGGTGCCGGGGGCGGGGCGCGGCGCTCCACGAACGATCATCGGGACGGTCTCCGGAGGACTAGGGGTGCAGTCTCGGATACAGTACGAAAGTGACCGGACTTCCGCGAACCGCCAGCCCCTTCTGCCGCACCGTCGCGATCACCGTGAGCTTCGCGGTCCCCGTGGTGTCGGTGTACCGCGCCAGTCGGAGGCGAACGCGCCGGCCCGCCGTGCCATCCGAAGCTGTCGTGTCGATGTGACTGAGATTCGCCGTCGCCTTGTCGATCAGCGACGCGGCCGTCGTCGTGTCGCTCAGCGGCACCGGCGTGCCGTTGTACAGCAGTTGATAGCTCACCAGCCACCCGGCGGTCACTGTAACCCCGCCAGCGGTGTCGTTCGTGACGAGCTTGACACCGAGGGTTGGGCTGTCGAAGGTCAGGCTGCCCTTGTAGTCGTAGAACAGCGTGTCGACGAGCTTCCCCGTGACGACGACCGAATCCGGCCTCCGCGTGACGAGGACCGTGAGCGGCTTCGACTGGATCCCTCCCGACGACGCGATCAGGCGCACCGAGCCGCTCCGCGCCTGCGCGGTCAGGATCCCGCCGGCGCCGACCGTGACGCCGGTGTCGAATGCGATGTACTGCACGCTCGCATTCGGGATGATCACGCCGTTGCCGTTGAGCACCACCGCGTGCAGCGCGGCGACTTTCCCCGTCGAATCGCGCATCGTGTCGCCCGTCACGATCGACGGATACGGCAGCGTGTCGAACTCGAGCGCCGCGACGGTCGTCGGCCCGGTGTTCGTGTTCGTGCACGCGCCGATGAGGGCTGCCGTCGCCGCGAGCAGTGGCGCCACCACACGCCGGAACATCATCGGCTGAATCGTTCGGCGAGGCGCGTGGCGAGGTTCACGTACGCCTGGCTCGCCGCGTCGGCCGGCGCCCGGAGCACCGCCGGCTGCCCGGCCGCGAAGGCGTCGCTCACCGCCGCGCTGCGCGGGATGACGAGGTCGAACACGAGATTCGGCGGCACGTGCGTGCGGATGTACTCCGCCGTGCGCTCGCAGGCGGCGTTCCCCGCCTCGAACATCGTGAGCAGAATGCCGTCGAACGTGAGCGACGGATGGTGCGTCACCACGTCCTGGATGCCGCGCAGGATCTGCGGCGTCGTCTGCAGGGCGAGCGGCTCGCACTGCAGCGGCACGAGCACGCGGTCGCTCGAGGCGAGGGCGCGCCGCGTGATCGCGCCGAGTCCCGGCGGCGTGTCGACGACGACGATGTCGCACCGCTCGGCGGCCGTCGCGAGCATCCTGGGCAACAGGTCGCCCTCGGCGATCTGCTCCGCGTAGCGCGAGTGGTCGGCATCGTCGGTGACGCTGCCGACGAGCATCACGCGCAGCCACGGCAACGCCGTCGGCAGGATGACGTCGCGCAGCGAGCGTTCGCCGCGCAGGTAGTCGGCGAAGCCGTACGACGTGTGCCCCTTCCGGAGTCCGGCGCCGTAGCGCACGGAGCCCTGCGGGTCGACGTCCACGATGAGCGACTTGAGCCCCCGACGCGCGAAGGCCGCGCCGAGGTTCACCGCCGTGGTGGTCTTGCCGACTCCGCCCTTCTGACTGACGACCGCGAGAATCTTGCCCACGCTATCCCTCGTGCGCCGGCGGTTCCCCGCCGGCGGGATGCTGCAGTTGTTCGAGCGTCGCCTGCGCGTGGCGGATCCACCGCTCCGCCTCGTCTCCCGACGGCGGCTGGGCGAGGAAGGCGCGCAGGTGCTTCGCCGCGCCGTCCGGGTCGCCGCGCTTGATGAGCAGGAACGCCAGCCCGTAGTGCGCGCCCGACAAGGTCGGGTCGATCTCGAGTGAGCGCCGGTAGGCACGCACCGCCTCGTCGAGGCGCCCCGTCCGCGAGAAGGCGATCGCCATGTTCTGGAGCACGCGCAGGTCGTTGGGCGTGTCGCGCAGCGCCAGGCGGTACGACGTCAACGCGGCGTCGTAGTCCCCCTGACGCTCGAGCACCAGCGCCTCGTTGAGATAATCGAGGCGCTGCGGCTTGACGTCGCTTTCGGACCAGCCGCCCAGGAGGCGGCTCAACCAGGACATCGCTCGGACGGTCGGGATGGGAGGAATGGCGAGGGGGAGCACGGGGTGTTTTACCCCACACAAGGACGCATCGCGCCCCCTCGACGGCACAAGCTATCCGTCGAACGGAGGGGGGGGCAACCGAGCGGTTCCCTGGCGGGTGCCCGGCGCCTAGCTTCCGAGGGAGGATCGGACCTCTCCAACCCCCGCGCCCAATGGCAACCAAGCAGCCTGCCCGTCCGGCGAAGGAAGTGTTCGAGGTCGATTGGCCGCTGTTCGGCGAGATCTCCCGCGCCCTTGCCCTGCGCGTCTCGAGGGAGTTCGACCCGGAGCTGGTGATCGGGGTCGCCACAGCGGGGGTGGTGCCGGGGGCCGTGGTCGCCGCGATGCTCGGCCGCCCCTTCCACTCGATCCTCGTGAGCCGCCGCTACCAGTCGGACGTCGTGCGCGAGACCCCGGCCGTGATGGGGGCGGCGCCGCATGAGGCGCGCGGCAAGCGGGTGCTGATCGTCGACGAGACATGCGACTCCGGGCAGACGCTCCGGCTCGCCATCGCCGCGATCGTCAACGCCGGCGCGGTCGACGTGCGCACGGCGATCAGCTTCAAGACGGGAGAGTACCGCCCCGACTACTTCGCGCTCGAGACCGAGAGCGAGATCGTGCTGCCGTGGGACAAGGAGATCCTCGTCGACGGCGAGCTGGCGCCGAACCCGAAGTACGCGCCGTCGCTCGAACCGTAGGGCCACGCCCGCCGGCGTGACCGTCGGGGCGATCGGGGGGTAAAGCTGGGAGGAACGCCTTCCCCCCGGAGCGTCGCATGCGCCGTTCGTCCGTCGTCCTCTCCTTCGTCCTGCTGGCGTGCGCATCCGCGTGCTCGCACATCCTCGACGTCACGTCGCCCGACGCGCATCCGGTGCGCGGGATCGAGCTGTCGATCGTCATCCCGGGCAGCTGCCTGCTCACCTGCGCGCCAGTCCTCGCGGATCACCAGGCGCTCGCCATCGTGCGCGTGGTCAATCGGGGCGGCCAGGCGAGCTACGTGCAGACCTGCGGGACGCAGGCGATGCTCGTCGAGCAGCAATACGTGCTCGGCCAGTGGGTGAACTCGGGGGCGGCCATCATCTGCCCGGTCACGCCGCGCCAGCTGTCGCTCGCGCCGGGGGACAGCATCCGCGTGAACTGGTACTTCGCGAGCGGCCGCAGTCGGATCGTGCTGGGCGTCGGCGGCCGTGCGGATCTCTCCGACGCGGCGCTGGCCGCCGCGGCGGCGATCGACGTCCCCTAGCCGCTACGCCAGTTCGCGCAACGCGTCGCCGTAGGCCGTTCCGGCCGCCACGCGTTCGTAGATCTTCCCCATCACCTCGGCACTGCCCACGAGGAAGCGGCACCGGTCGTGCCCGTTCGAGCGGCACTCCACTTCGAGCACGGCGAGCGGCGCGTCGGCGGTGCGGCCGAAGAAGTCGCTGAGCAGCCCCATGCTGTAGTAGCAGGCCGGGTACGGCATCGCCGAGGCCGGGTCGGCCTCCGCCCAGTCGGGCGAATCGATGGCCGCGGCGACGCCGTCGAGCGAACTGATGGCGATGCTTCCCCATCCCGTCTCGACGAAGAACGCCGTCGCGCGTGCCTGGAACGCGTCGACGTCGAGCGCCTCTGGCGCCGGCGCGCCCTGCGCGGCGAGCCAGGCGCGGAACGCCTCGAACACGGGCGCGCCGCCGGCATAACCGGCTTCCTGCAGGTACGCCGCGAAGTTGCCGCCGAAGTCGCGCAGCAACGCGGAGCGCAGGGCGGCCAGCGACAGGCGAGGGAAGGCGACGAGCTGGGAGGAGGCGAGTTCGACGGGTGCCATGCGAGTGATGGAGTGGGTCAGCGTCCGATGCGGCGCAACAGTTCGGCTTCGTCGATGATCTCGGTGCCCAGCGCCTTGGCCTTCTCGAGCTTGCTGCCGGCATCCTCGCCGCACACGAGCAGGTCCGTGGCCTTCGACACCGAGTCGGTGACCTTGCCGCCCGCCGACTGGATGAGCTCCTTGGCCTCGGTGCGGCTGAGCGTCGGCAGGGTCCCAGTGATGACGACCGTGAGTCCCCGGAAGGCACTCGAGACCTCCGCCTTCTGGGGCTCCGACATCGTGAGACCGCTCCGCTCCAGTCGCGCGAGCAACTCGCGCGAGCGAGGGTCGTCGAAATACTCGCGCACCGAGGCGGCGATCGTGGGGCCGATGCCGTGCACGGCCTCGACCTCCTCGAGCGAGGCGTCGGCGAGGGCGTCCATCGTGTGGAACCGGCGCGCGAGCAGCCGCGCCGCCTCCTCGCCGACGTGCCGGATGCCGAGGCCGAACAGCAGTCGCGAGAGGGGCTGCGCCTTCGACGCCGCGATGGCGTCGACGAGCGCCTGCGAGCTCTTCTCGGCGAAGCGCTCGAGCGCCGCGATGTCCTCCGCCTTCAGCCGGTACAGGTCGGCCACGTCGTGCACCAGCTGCGCGCCCACCAGTTGCTCGATGCGCGCGTACGACAGGCCGTTGATGTCCATCGCGCCGCGCGAGGCGAAGTGCACGATCGCCTCGAGCCGCCGCCCCGGGCACCGGTCGTTCTCGCAGAAGATGTCCTTCTCCTCCACGCGCACCGGGCGCCCGCACGATGGGCACGCGTCGGGGATCTTCGGCGGCTTCGGCGGGTGCTTCCTGTCCCGCTTCTCCGGCACCGGACCGATGATCTGCGGGATCACTTCGCCGGCGCGCTTCAGCAGCACCACGTCGCCCACGCGCAGGTCCTTCTGCTGGATGAGGTCGAAGTTGTGCAGCGTGGCGTAGGTCACCGTCGTGCCGCCGACCTCGACCGGCTCGAGCACCGCGTACGGATTGATCTTCCCCGTGCGCCCGACGTTGACCTCGATGGCGAGCAGCTTCGTCTCGGCGATGTCGGGGGAGAACTTGCGGGCGATGGCCCACCGCGGCTCCCGCCCGCCCACGATGCCCAACTCGGCCTGCACGGCGAGCGAGTCCACCTTCACCACCATGCCGTCGATGCCGAAATTGAGCTCGGCGCGCAGCGTGTGCTCGATCTCGTGCGCCCGCGCGTACACCTCGTCGAGCGTTCGGTAGTGCGCGTGGTGCGGCGCCACCGGGATCCCCCACGATTCGAGCGTCTCGAGCAGCTCCGTCTGCGTGGCGAACGGCAGCTTGCCTGTGCCCGGCACGGCGAACGCGTAGCCGAAGAACCGCAGCGGGCGCGACTCGCTCACCTTGGGATCGAGTTGCCGCAGCGAGCCGGCCGCCGAATTGCGCGGGTTGGCGAACACCGGCTCGCCGGCCTTCGCGCGCTCCGCATTGAGCGCCTCGAACGCGTCGAACGGGAAGTACACCTCGCCGCGGATCTCGATGAGCTCCGGGTGCCCCTTGCCGCGCAGCCGCAGCGGGATCTCGCGGATCGTGCGCACGTTCGCCGTCACGTCCTCGCCCACCGTGCCGTTCCCGCGCGTTGCGCCCGTCACCAGCACGCCGTCGCGATAGGTGAGGCTCACCGCCGCGCCGTCGATCTTGAGCTCCACGGCGTAGCCGCAGCCGTGCACCGCGTCACCGGCGATCTTCGCCGCGCGCGCGTCCCACTCGGCCACCTCGTCGTCGCTGAACGCGTTCGCCAGCGAGATCATCGGCACGAGGTGCGTGTGCTTGCGGAAACTCGACGCCGGCTCGGCGCCCACGCGCATCGTCGGCGAGTCGGCGGCGCGGAGCTCCGGATGCGCGGCCTCGAGCGCCTGCAGCTCGCGGAAGAGCGTGTCGTACTCGCGGTCCGGCATCGTCGGCCGGTCGCGCACGTAGTAGTCGTGCGACGCCCGCTCGAGCACGCGGCGCAGCTCGGCGGCGCGCTGCGCCGGCGTCACCGGGGCGCCCTCGTGCGACGCCACCGCCTCACCCCTTCGCCTCCTCGTCGATCACCTGCATCGCCACGCTCACGAGCCGCTCGAGCTCCTCGTCCGACGCCTTCGGCAGGAGCGTCTCCGACCACATGTGGTCCTCCGTCGCGGCGAACCGGTCGAGCATCCGCCGCAGGAACGCCACGAGCGCGATGCGCTGCAACTCCGCCTGCCGGTGCTCCGCCGGCTTGGCGCTCGCGTTGCGCATGAGCTCCTCGAACCGGTGCGCGTTGCGCAACGCCTTCGCCGTGAGGTCGGCCACGAGCTGGCAGAAGCGCACGTCGACGTCGCTGAACGGCGTCGCGTCGCGCTCCGTGCGGAGGAAGATCGCCCCGATCGTGTCGCTCCTCCACCGGATGGGCACGACCACGATCGACCGCACGTTGCGCTCCACGAGCTGGTCGCGCACCGAGGCGAACGCGGGGTCGAAGAGCACGTCGGGCACGAACACCGTCTCGCCGCTCTCGAACGCCCGCTTCAGCTCCGGATAGCGCTCGAGGTCGACGACGAGGTTCCGGATGCCGGGGTCCTCGTAGCTCGCCACCAGCCGCACCTCGCTCCCCGCGCCGGCGAGGAAGATCGAACACCGGTCGAGCCCGAACGCCTCGCCGAGCTTCCGCGAGATCGCCTGCAGGATGTCGACGAAGTGCAGCGAGGCGCTGATCTCCTGCAGGATGTCGACGATGTTGCGCAGGTGGTCGCGCTCGCGCGTGAGTTCGGCCACCTGCGCCTCGAGCCTGGCGATCTGTTCCGTCACAGTGTCCTCAGTCGGTCGGCGGCGCGCTGCTTGTACAACGCGTCATTGATGTCCTTCAGCGGCGCCCGCGCGATCCACTCGAGCTCCCGGCGCGCCTTCGCTGTCTCGTGCGTGTCGGCATATACGGCCGCGAGATCGAGATGATGCACGATACGGTCCGGCTCCAGCGTGATGCACCGCTCCAGCAGGCGCGTCGCCTCGCTCCAACTCGCGCGCCCGAACACCTCGGCGCCGAGGAAGGTCCTGGCGAACGATCGCGACAAGCCGTTCAGCCTCATCACCTCCGCGTTCCATACGCCGAGCACGTGCAACGCCCCGGCGTGCAGGGAATCATACTCGAGCGCCTTCATCGCCTCCGAACGCACCAGCTTCGCCGCCCGGATGCGCCCCATGCCCCCCATCGTCAACGCCTGCCTCCCGGCCGCCCGCGCCAGTGCGAAGTGCCCCCCCGCATCACGCGCATCCACCGCGATCGCTTGCCGCGCGAAGCGCACTGCCGCGGCATAGGCGCTATCCTGAAGGACGCCCTTCGCCAGCCCCTCGCCAACGTCGGCTTCGGTCCGTGACGCTTTGCAGAGGGCGTCGTAATTCTTCGGATCCGCGGCGATCGCCGCCCCGTAATGGGCGAGCGCCGCGGACACGCGTCGCTCCCCGTAGTCGAGGTCGCCGAGCGCGACCTGCTCCTTCGGGGTCTGGGCGCGGAGCGTCGCCGCGCCCGGCGGCAACGCCGTCGCCACCGCCAGCAGACTGGCTCTGATGAGAAGGTTCGAGAGGGACTTCGACATCCGATTGAACAACGTAGGCCGTCCGGGAGCGCCCGGTCAATGACACTCCGCGACCTCATCGAACGGAAGCGTGACGGGGGTCACATCACCGCCGAGGAGTGGCGCGACTTCACGCGCGACCTCGCCGCCGGCGCCCTCGCCGACTATCAGGTGTCGGCGCTGCTCATGGCCATCTACTTCCGCGGCCTCGACGACGACGAGACCGTCGCCCTGATGGAAGGGATGCTCCACAGCGGGCGCACCCTCGACCTGCGTCACCTCACCGTCGGCCGCGTCGACAAACACTCCACCGGCGGTGTCGGCGACAAGGTCTCGCTCATCCTCGCCCCGCTCGTCGCCGCCTGCGGCGTCGCCGTCCCCATGATGTCGGGGCGCGGACTCGGGCACACCGGCGGCACCCTCGACAAGCTCGAGAGCATCCCCGGTTTCGACACGCGTCTCACGCTCGAGCGCGCCGCGGCCCAGGTCGAGCGGCTCGGCTGCGCGCTCATCGGCCAGACCGGTGAGATCGCGCCCGCCGACAAGCGCCTGTACGCGATGCGCGACGCCACCGGCACCGTCGAGGCCATCCCGCTCATCGCCGCGAGCATCATGAGCAAGAAGCTCGCCGAGTCGCTCACCGGACTCGTGCTCGACGTGAAGACCGGCGCCGGCGCCTTCCTCCCTGAGCTCGACGACAGCCTGCGGCTCGCCGCGACGATGATCGGTCTCGGCGCGCGCCACGACTGCCCCGTCGTCGCGCTGCTCACGAACATGGACTCGCCCCTCGGCGAGGCGTGCGGCAACGCGAACGAGGTCGAAGAGTCGATCGCCACGCTGAAGAACGGCGGCCCCACCGACCTGCGCGAACTCACCCTGCGCCTCGGCGCCGAGATGCTGGTGCTCGGGCGCGCCGCGCCGAGCGCCGCCGTGGCGCGCGGCCTGCTCGAGGGCGCGCTCGCCAGCGGCGCGGCGCTCGAGCGGTTCCGCGAGATCGTCGCCGCGCAGGGCGGCGATCCGCGCGTGTGCGACGCGCCGGCTGCCGTGCTCCCGCAGCCGCCGGTGCGGGAACCCTGGACGGCCCCTCGCGACGGCGTCGTGCTGCGCATCGAGCCGCGCACGGTCGGCCGGGGCATCACGGCGATGGGGGGCGGGCGCTCCACGATGGAAGAGCGGATCGACCCGTCCGTCGGCTTCCGCATCACGACGCGCCCGGGCGACCGCGTGAAGCGGGGTGAGGTGCTCGCGACGATCGAGGCGCGCGACGCGGCCAGCGCCGCCGCCGGCCGGGCGGCACTGGACGCCGCCATCACGATCGGCGACAGCGCGCCGCCCCCGATCCCGCTCGTCTCGCATCGCGTCTCGGCCTCCGGGGTCGAGCTGCTGGGCTGACCGGAAGTCGGAGGAAGCGCCACCCCATTCGGGCATTAAGTCCGAAACCCGTTGACCAGGTGGCACGCTTTTCGCACTTGCTGACCGGGCAAACCAACCCGGTACAGCCCATGCGCGAGTCTCCGTTCGTTCGTGACCGTCGCCGTCCCAGCACCGCCCTCGTCACCGGGGGCGCGGGCTTCGTCGGTTCCGCGGTGGTCCGCCGCCTGCGCCGAGACGGCGTGCGCGTCGTCGTCCTCGATGCGCTGACCTCCGCGGGGAGCCACGCGAGGCTCGAGGCATCGCTGGGCGCCAACTGCCTCTTCGTCGAGGGCGACGTCACCGACGCGCGCGCCGTGGCGGAACTGCTGCGCCGCGTCCGCCCCGATGTCGTCTTCCATCTGGCCGCCGAGACGCGCGACGATCGCTCGAGCGATCCGCTCCGGCTCGTCCACGCGAACGTCGTCGGCACCGCGGTGCTGCTCGACGAAGGCCTTCGCTATTGGAGCGAGCTGCCCGCGTCGCGCCGCAATGCGTTCCGCTTCATCCAGGTCTCCAGCGACGACGTGTTCGGCGGGCTCGGAGCGCACGGCCTGTTCTCGGCGTCGACGCCGCATCGTCCCAGTTCGCCGGGCGCCGCCAGCCGCTCCGCCGCCGGCCTCCTCGCCGGCAGCTGGTACCGGACGCACGGATTCCCGGCGATCGTCACCCACGGCGCGGAGAACTTCGGGCCCCATCAGTTCCCCGAGCAGTTCATCCCCCGGGCGATCCGCCGGGCGCTGCAGTACGACGCGGTGCGCGTGACCGGGGCGGGCGATCAGTCGCGCGACTGGCTCTTCGTCGGCGACCATGCCGACGGCCTCGTGGCTGCTTGGCGTCGCGGGCTTCCCGGCCAGACCTACCTCTTCGGCGGTGGCGAGGAGCGGCAGGATCTGCACGTCGCGCGGGAAATCTGTTCCCTCGTCGACCGCTTCGCGCCGCACGGCGGGCGGCCCGAGCGCGTCCGCCTGATCGAACATGTGTCCGACGAGGCGCTCGGCGAGAGCCGGCGCTCGTCCGACATCTCGGCCGCCCGTTCGGCGCTCGGGTGGGCGCCGGCGACGACGTTCGAGGAAGGGCTGCGCCGCACCGTCGGATGGTACCTCGGTCACCACGCCTGGTGCGAGACGGTGCTCGCCGACGCCGATGCGCGCGACGGGTTGGGCCTCGGCGAAGCGGCGTGAGGATGGGTGGCGCCCGCGTCGCCGGCCGTCGCGGCGATGCGAGTGCCGATGGGATGGCTGCTGTTCCGGCGCGCCGTCGCCGGTCCGTTCGATGGATGACCGCACTCCTGGAGGAAGGATGACCACGATCGTTGCCGGCGGCGCCCTCGCGTCGCTCGTTGCCGCCGATGCCCTCGCGTCGCAGGGGCGCCGCGTGGTGCTGCTCACCGAGGGCCCCCACGCCGGTGGGCACTTCGCCGGCCTCTACGCCGACGGCGTGCCGTTCGACCGCGGACTCGTCGCGCTCGAGCTCGGCGCCGACGGCGCGCGGCACGACAGCGACCTCGCGTCGTACGACCCCGACCTCCGGTCGGACTGCGCGCGCTTCGGCGACCTCGTTCGCCGGTGGGTGGAGCGCGATCTCCGGCTGCCGCTCACGCGCATCCCCGCGGTGGAGCTCTGGCACGACGGCACGGTCGTCCCCGACTTCCTCTTCGACACGAACGTCCACGGGCTCGCCGCGCTGCCGGGTCCGGTGCGGGAGCGCATCGCCGCCGACCTCGTCAGCCTGCCCGCCGACCGCGAGTCGATGCTGCACGCGAGCGAGAAGCAGGACGGCGGTCTCTGGGACACGCTCGACATCGAGGTCGCGTCGCTCGCCAACCACGGGCGTACGTTGCACGAGCGCTTCATCGCGCCGATGCTCCGCAAGCTCGTCGGTTTGCACGGCGCGCCGCGTTGCCTCGCGCGCCATTCGCGCGTCGTCGCCGCTCCGATGTACTGGCCAGAGACGGTGCGCCGCGGCCTGCAGGGCGATCGCACGGCGATGGCCGCGACGCCGCTCCATGTCGTCGCGCGCGGCGCGACGAGCGAGCTCGTGGCGCGGCTCCGGCAGCGCCTCGAGACGTCGCCCCTCGTGAGCTGGCGCGACGGCACGATCACGCGCGTCGCGCCGAGCGTGTCCGGCGTCGCCGTGACGATGGATGGCGTCATCATCGAAGGGCACGAACTCGTGTGGGGGGGCGAACTCGCGGCGTTCTGCCGCGTGGCGGGGCAGTCGGAGCCGGAGCCGCTCGACCGCGAGCGCCTCGACGTCGCGTGCGTGACGATCGACCGTCTGTCGTGCCGGCGCCCGGAGACGGGCACGCTGATGATCCCGGCCGGCGTGTCGCTGCCCTTCCGACTCGTGAACCAGAGCGTCAACGCCGGCGAGGAGAATGGGCGCATGCGGCTGACGCTCGAGTACACGGCCGGCGTGCTGCCGTCCGAGGGGGACCTCGCGGCGAGCAAGGTCGCGGACGCGTTGCTCACGCTCGGCATGGTCGCGGATCCGTCGTCGGTGCGCCTGCATCACGTCGCGCGCCTCGCGCACGGGTTCACCGTGCCGTCGTTCGTGAACCAGGCGCGCGCGCTCGTGGCGCGCGGCGACGCGCGCGACGCCGGCGTGCCGGTGCGCATGGTCGGGCCCGCGGCCGGTTTCAACGTGAACTCGCTCGGCGACCAGGTGGTGCAGGGACTCCAGGCCGCGGCGCTCTGCGCCGACGCGACGTCGGCGGTGGCCGCGTAAGGCGGGCGCGTCGACCGGATGCCACGGGGCGCCGTCGCGGCGGCGCCCCGCGGCGCCATCCCGTGCTGCTTGCGCGCCCGAGGCGCGCCCGGGCAATTTCCCGGCATCACGGAGGTTTCTCATGGAGAAGTTCGCCAAGCTCGCGTCGCTCGGCGCGATGGCGGTGGGCGGCGGGACGCTCGCGCTCTATGTGCTGCTGCTGTTCGTGTTCCGCCCGGTGGCGAACGGCGGCATCGATGGACTCGGCTATCAGGTGCTCGCGATCGCGATGTTCGTCCCCGTGGCGATCATCGCCGGCGCGCACGTCGCGTTCTCACGGCAGTTGAACGCCGGTCCGCAGCCGATCCGCGGATGAGGCGGCTCATCGCGCTCGCCGCGCTCTGCGCGGCGCCGGCGCTCGCGCAGTCGCCGGCCGCGGCGAGCGGGGTCGCGTCCGATTCGGCGATCCGCGCGATGATCCAGTCGCGCGTGGACGGCGGCTGGAACGCCGGCATCGTCGTCGGCGTGATCGATCCCGACGGGCACCGCCGCGTCGTCGCGTACGGCCCGGGCCCGAACGGGCGACCGCTCGACGGCAATTCGGTGTTCGAGATCGGTTCGATCACGAAGACCTTCACCGCGACGCTCCTCGCCGACATGGCGCGCCGGGGCGAGGTGACCCTCGATGAGCCGGTGGCGCAGCTCCTGCCGGCCACCGTGCACGTCCCGGAGCGCGGGGGCAAGCAGATCACCCTGGTCGACCTGTCGACGCAGTCGTCGGGGCTGCCGCGGATGCCCACCAACTTCGCGCCGCGCGATCCGGCCAATCCCTACGCCGATTACGGCGCCGACCGGATGTACGCGTTCCTCGGCAGCTACACGTTGCCGCGCGACATCGGCGTGCAGTTCGAATACTCGAACCTCGGCGTCGGCCTGCTCGGCCACGCGCTGGCGCTCAAGGCCGGCAAGCCGTACGAGACCGTGCTGCGCGAGCGCGTGCTCGATCCGCTCGGGATGCGCGACACGCGCATCCAGCTCAGCGACGCGATGCGGCGGCGGCTGGCTCCGGGCCACGAGCCGTACGGGGCGGTGGTGCCGAACTGGGACCTCGACGCGCTCGCCGGCGCCGGAGCGCTGCGCTCGACGGTGAACGACATGCTGACCTACCTCGCCGCGAACCTCGACTCGACCAGCCGGCCGCTCGGCGCGGCGATGCACGACGCGCACAAGGCGCGGCGGCCGGCCGGGCAGATGCAGATCGGACTCAACTGGCTCATCGGCACGGCGGACGGCCACACCGTCGTGTGGCACAACGGCGGCACGGGCGGCTATCGCACCTTCGCCGGGTTCGACGAAGCGCGACACATCGGCGTGGTCGTGCTCTCGAACACGTCGACGGGGGTCGACGACATCGGCTTCCACCTGCTCGACGCGTCGCGGCCGCTGCAGACGCCGCCCAAGCTCCGCACGGCGATCGTCGTGGCGCCGGAGGTGCTGGACCGATACGTGGGCGACTACGAACTCACGCCGGCGTTCCATATCGTCGTGACGCGCGATGGCGCCGCCCTCTGGGGGCAGCCGAGCGGACAGGACAAGGTGCAGCTCTGGCCCGAGACGGAGACCGACTTCTTCATCAAGGTCGTCGACGCCCAGGTGACGTTCACGAAGGATGCCACCGGCGCGGTGACCGGACTCGTGCTGCACCAGAACGGGGCGAACCTCCCGGGGAAGAAGAAGTAGCCGGCGCGCGCCCGGGGTTGGGCGCGCGCCGGAGCGGGATCACTTCTTCAGCAGGTTCTCTGCCGCCGCCTCGTGCGCCGCGAAGGCCGGCGCCACCTTCTCGACGAACGCCTTGAGTTCGCCGTTCTTGATGGCTGGCAGGAACGCGTGCGTGACGGCGTCGATCACCGCCTTGTGATACGCGACCTCGTGCTCGAGGAACGCCTTGTCGAACGCGGCGCCGTGCAGCGTCTTGAGCTGCTTCATGGTCGCGTCGTAGTCCTTCTTGAGCGCGAAATCGGCGGCGACGGGCGTCGGCGTGACGCCGAGCTTCTTGGCGAGGTCGCGCCCCTGCTGCTGCACGGCCTTGTGGTCGCGCGCCAGCATCGCGCCGAACTCCTTCACGTCGGCGCGGGCGCCCTGGCGGTTGGCCAACGAACCCGTGCTGATGTCCCACGTGTTGGCGGCGTCGAAGATGCCGACGATGGCGGCGTCGTCGAGCGCCGCGCCCTTCTGGGCGGTGGCGACGGCCGGGAGGGCGAGCAGCGAGGCGGCGAGGGCGGTGTGGATGATGCGCATGAGAGGACTCCGGATCGGGAAGGGGGATGACGCCGGCGCGCGCCAGCGACCGGCCGTCCTCAGGATCGGGGGTCGCGTGGAATAAGTCAAGTATCTTGTGTACTTATTGGAATCGGACTATCATATCCCCATGCCCCGGCGTCCGCCCTCTGCCGCCTCCCCGCGCCTCGCCGTGCTCGACGCCATCCGGCGCGGCGCGACGACGGTCAAGGCGCTCGCCGACGCCCTCGGCGTCACCGACAACGCCGTGCGGCTGCACCTCGCGGCGCTGGAGCGCGACGCGCTCATCGTGCGTGGCGTGGCGCCGCACGAAGGTCGCGTCGGACAACCCGCTGCCGAGTACCGCCTCACCGAACGCGGCGAACAATCGCTCTCGCACGCCTACGCGCCGGCGTTCGCCGCGCTCGTTGCGGCGCTCGGCGACCGTGCGCCGGCCGCCGAGCGCCGCGCCCTCTTCGCCGAGGCGGGTGCGCGTCTTGCCCGCGCCCACCCCACGGCCGACGCCGGATCGCTCGCCGAGCGCGCCGACGCCTGCACGGCGCTCATCGGGTTGCTGGGCGGCCACGCCGAGGTGCGGCGCTCGCGGGGCGAGATCGCGATCGAGGGGCGCGGCTGCCCGCTCGCCGCCGCCGTGCGCGCCGACCCTGCGGCCTGCACGCTCGTCGAGACGCTGCTCGAGTGGCATGCGGGGGTGCGCGCCGAGCAACGATGCGATCACGGCGACGAGCCGAATTGCCGGTTCGCGCTCAGCGAGGCGCGCGCGCGTCACCAGAAGACGACGTCCCCCAGACGAGGATGACCGGTCCGGACCTTCGTGCGGGCGGAATGCCAGAGCGGCCGCTGATCGTTCGATCAGCGGCCCCTCTGGCATTCATCAGCGTGGATCCGAGGCGTCGTGCACGCCCCGCTCGGAGAACCTAGATGTCGAGGTTCGACACGAACTTCGCGTTCTGCTCGATGAAGATGCGGCGCGGCTCGACCTCGTCGCCCATGAGCATCTGGAAGATGCTGTCGGCCATCACGGCGTCCTCGACGTTCACCTTGAGGATCGTCCGCGTCTCGGGGTCCATCGTCGTCTTCCAGAGCTGCTCGGGGTTCATCTCGCCGAGTCCCTTGTAGCGCTGCACGTTGATGTTCGCCTTGCCGTCCGCGCCGCCGCCGAGGCGCTTGGCGATCTCGTCGCGCTCCGCGGCGTCGTAGGCGTAGTACTCTTCCTTCCCCTTGGCGACGCGGAAGAGCGGCGGCTGCGCGATGTACACCATGCCGCTCTCGATCAGCTCCGGCATCTGCCGGTAGAAGAAGGTGAGCAGCAGCGTGCGGATGTGCGCGCCGTCGACGTCGGCGTCGGTCATGATGATGATCTTGTGGTAGCGCGCGCCGTCGAGCGCGAACTCCTCCTTGATCCCCGTGCCGATCGCCGTGATGATCGTGCGGATCTCCTCGTTCGAGAGGATCTTGTCGATGCGCGCCTTCTCGACGTTGAGGATCTTGCCGCGCAGGGGGAGGATCGCCTGGAACATGCGGTCGCGCCCCTGCTTGGCCGAGCCGCCGGCCGAGTCGCCCTCGACGAGGTAGAGCTCGCACATCGCCGGGTCGCTCAGCGAGCAGTCGGCGAGCTTGCCCGGGAGGTTGCCGACGTCGAGCGCCGACTTCTTGCGGGTGAGGTCGCGCGCCTTGCGCGCCGCCTCGCGGGCCCGGGCCGCGGCGAGTGCCTTCTCGAGCACGATGTTGGCGACCCGCGGATGCTCCTCGAGGTACGTCGCCAGCCACTCGTTCACCGTCGTCTTGACGGCGCTCTCGACCTCGCTGTTGCCGAGCTTCGTCTTCGTCTGCCCCTCGAACTGCGGCTCGCGCACCTTCACGGAGAGCACCGCCGTGAGCCCTTCGCGCGCGTCCTCGCCGGAGAGCTTCGCTTCCTTGTCCTTCTTCGCGAAGCTCGACTTGTCGAGGTGCTTGTTGATCACGCTCGTGAGCGCCGACTTGAAGCCGGTGAGGTGCGTGCCGCCCTCGTGCGTGTTGATGTTGTTGACGAACGAGAAGACGTTCTCGTTGTAGCCGTCGTTGTACTGCAGCGCGAGCTCGATGCCGATGTCGTCCTTCTCGGCGTCGAGGTACACGATCTCGTTGTGCAGCACCTTCTTGTTGGCGTTCAGGTAGGCGACGAATTCCTTGAGGCCGCCCTTCGCGTGGTACGTCTCCTCGCGCTCCTGGCCCGCCCGCTCGTCCTTGAGCGAGATCATCACGCCCTTGTTCAGGAACGAGAGCTCCCGCAGGCGCGACGCGAGGATCGAGAAGTCGTAGACGAGCTCGGTGAAGATCTGCGCGTCGGGCTTGAACCAGATCTTCGTGCCCGACTCCTTCCCCTTCACCGTGCCGAGCTGCTTGAGCTTCGTCGTCGTGTCGCCACGCGTGAAGTCCATGTAATGCTCTTTGCCGTCGCGCTTGATCCACACCTTGAGCGTCTCGGAGAGCGCGTTCACCACGCTCACGCCGACGCCGTGCAGCCCGCCCGACACCTTGTACGAGTGCTTGTCGAACTTGCCGCCGGCGTGCAGCACGGTCATCGCGAGCTCGACGCCCGGGATCTTCTCCACCGGGTGGATGTCGACCGGGATGCCGCGCCCGTTGTCGGTGACCGTGATCGAGTCGTCGGCGTGGATCGTCACCGCGACGCTGTCGCAGTAGCCCGCCAGCGCCTCGTCGATCGAGTTGTCGACCACTTCGTACACGAGATGGTGCAGGCCGCGGCTGCTCGTGCTGCCGATGTACATGCCGGGGCGTTTGCGGACCGCCTCGAGACCCTTCAGTACCTGGATGTCGGAGGCACCGTAGCTCGATTCGGCGGCGTCGTTCGTCTTGGCCATGATCAGGGGTGGGAAGGGGCGAAGACAGGGCTCGAACAAACGCCGAAAACACGGCGTCGAACCCGACCCACAATATTAACGAGTGCGGCGCATTTGCGCAACGGCCGCGACGATCTGCAACACCGCCGCTGACAACGACTTACCGGAGCAGCTCCCACCGGATGCGCTTCACCGCCGGACGCCCGGGTTTCGTGTTGATGCGGGCGAGCAATTCGCGCTCCCGCATCGACAGTTCCTGCATCCAGCCGTGGGTCTTCACGCCCACGAACAGGGTGCCGTCCTCCGTAACCGTCCGCGGCGTCGTCACGCCCGCGATCTGCGGTCCGACGAGCGCTTCCCACTCCACGAGCACATGCGCGCGCTCGACCTTCTCGGAGAGCCCCGCGCTGCGCAGGAAGCTCTGCACGGCGTCGCCGATCGACGAGGGGCGCGTGCGCTTCGGGTCGCTCACGGCATCCTCGTGAAGACGCCGTCGCGCACGCGCCACCGCTCGAGTCGCGTGAACTCCGCGGGGATCTCGTCCTCGCGCGGCACGCACAGCACCGTCTGTCCCGCGGCCGCCTCGGCGTTCTCCTCGAGCAGCGCGAGCACGCGGCGCGCGCGGTCGCGGTCGAGCTCGGCGAACGGGTCGTCGAGGAGGAGCACGGGCTGCGTGCCGCGGCGCGCGCGGAAGGTCGCCGCCTCGAGCAGGCGGAGCGCGATCGCCGCGGTGCGTTGCTGCCCAGCCGACCCGACGAGGCGCAGGTCGCGTCCGCCGAGCGTGACGGCGAGGTCGTCGCGGTGCGGGCCGGCGTGGGTCCGTCCGCGCCGCTCGTCGTGGTCGCGTCCCTTCGCGAGCTGCGCGGCGAGCGCCGCGGCGATGTCGTCCGCCCCGGCGAGCGACGACTCGTAGGCGAGCGCCATCGGCGCGCGCTCGCCGATCGAGGCGCCGAGGCGCGCGAAGTCGGCGGCGTGCTCGCGCACCCAGTCGCGTCGCTCGGCCACGAGCACGGCGCCATGCTGTGCGAGCGCCGGCTCCCAGGCCGCGGCGCTCGAGTGGCGCGCGCCAGGACGGGCCGACGCGCGCAACGCGGCGTTCCGGCGCGCGAGGGCGGCACGGTAGTGGCGCAGCGCCCCGAGGTAGCGCGCCGAGGTGAGGGCGAGCGCGATGTCGAGGTAGCGGCGCCGTTCGGCCGGCGCGCCGCCGATGAGCACGACGTCGGCGGGGGAGAAGCACACGGACGGCACGGCGCCGAGCGCCTCGGTGAGGCGCGGCGTCTCGACGCCGTCGAGCGTCACCTTCTTCCGTCCGGCGCGGTCGACGCCGACGGCGCACTGTCGCACGGTCGCGCCCTCGCTCGTGGCGCGGACGAAGAAGCCGGCCGCGCCGAAGCGCACGAGGTCGCGGTCGCGCACGCCGCGCATCGAGCGGAGCAGCTCGAGGTAGGCGATCGCCTCGAGCAGGTTCGTCTTGCCGTGGCCGTTGTCGCCGACGACGGCGATGCCGTCGGCGGGAAGGTCGAACGTCGCGTGCCCGATGTTGCGGAAGTCGCGGAGTTCGAGCTGCGAGACGGCGACGCGGCGGGCCACGCCTTACTTGCCGGTGAACCCTGCGGGGCGCTTGGCGAGGAAGGCGGCCGTGCCCTCGCGCATGTCGGCGGTGTCGCCCAGCGAGCCGAAGAGCTGCGCCTCGAGCGCGAGCCCCTCGTCGAGCGTGCGGTCGAGGCCGCCGTCGACGGCAGCGATGGCGCGGGCCATCGCCACGGGGCCGTTCTTGAGCATCGCGCGGGCGAACGACCGCGCCGTGTCGAGGAGCGCCTCGGGCGCGACGACGGCGTTCGCGAGGCCGATGCGGTGCGCCTCGGCGCCGTCGATCGGCAGGCCGGTGAGGATCAGCTCGAGCGCGCGGCCGCGGCCGACGAGCCGGGCGAGGCGCTGCGTGCCCCCGTAGCCGGGGATGAGACCGAGCGTCACCTCCGGCAGGCCGAACTTCGCCTGCGCGCTGGCGACGCGCAGGTGGCAGGCGAGCGCGAGCTCGCAGCCGCCGCCGAGGGCGAACCCGTTCACCGCGGCGATGACCGGCTTCGTCGAGCGCTCGATGGCGCGGAACACCGACTGGCCGTGACGCGCCATCGATCCGAGCTCGGCGCTCTGGCGTGCGGCGATGGCCTTGATGTCGGCGCCGGCGACGAAGGCGCGCCCGCTGCCGGTGAGGATGATCACGCCGACGTCGTCGCGCGACGCGAGTTCCGCGAACACCGACTCGAGCTCGCCCATCACTTGGTCGTTGAGGGCGTTGAGCTTGTCGGGGCGATTGACGGTCACCGTCGCCACGCGATCGGCGACGTCGAGGAGCAGGAGGTCGTAGGCCATGGCGGGAGCGGAGGAGGTGAACGGATGCAATCTACCCCTTGGCCCCGTGGCGCGCGCCCCGCGGCGCGCGTCGCCCGCGGCAGCGCGGCGCCGATTCCGGCCTCCGCGCCCCGCGGATACGTTTCGCTCGTGGAACCCATTCGCGCGGTGCAGTGGGCGCCCGGCGGTGACGCGGTGCGCATCATCGACCAACGGCGTCTGCCGTCGGAGCATGTCGAGCGCGACCTGCGGTCGCTCGAGGAGGTGCGCGAGGCGATCGTCACGCTCGCCGTGCGCGGCGCGCCGGCGATCGGCGTGGCCGCGGCGCTCGGGCTCGTGGCGGCGCTCGCGCCCTGCACGGCCGAGGATCCGGCGACCTTCCGCGCCCGCGCGGAGGGGGTACGCGGGCGTGCTCACGGCGGCGCGCCCGACGGCGGTGAACCTCGGCTGGGCGATGCGCCGCATGACGGCGCGCGTCGCGGCGATGTGGCACGACCCGGCTCCCGCGATCCTCGCCGCGTTGCGCGACGAAGCGAGCGCGATCCTCGCCGAGGACCGCGCGATGTGCGAGGCGATCGGCGCGCACGGCCTCGCGTTCGTTCCCGACGGGGCGCGCGTGCTCACGCACTGCAACGCCGGCGCGCTCGCCACGAGCGGCATCGGCACGGCGCTGGCGCCCGTGTACCGCGCCCACGCCGCGGGGCGGCGCGTACGGGTGTTCGCCGACGAGACGCGCCCCCTGCTGCAGGGGAGCCGGCTCACGGCGTGGGAACTGCAGCGCGCCGGCGTGCCGGTCACGGTGCTCACCGACGGCATGGCGGCGAGCCTGATGCGCGCGGGGGAGATCGACGTCGTGCTCGTCGGCGCCGACCGCATCGCCGCCAACGGCGACGTGGCGAACAAGATCGGCACGTACGGCGTCGCCGTCGCGGCGCGGCACCATGGCATCCCGATGGTCGTCTGCGCGCCGTGGTCGACGATCGACCACGCGACCCCCGACGGCGCGGCGATCGAGATCGAGCAACGCGACGCCAGCGAGGTGCGCACGATCGGCGGCGTCGCCACGGCGCCGGCGGGGGTCGCGGTGCGGAATCCCGCGTTCGACGTCACGCCGCACGCGCTCGTCAGCGCCGTCGTGACCGACAGAGGCGTCCATCGCGCGCCATATTCATTCACGTACTGACGGCGCCGCACGCCGCGACCCCACCACTCACCATCCACACGTCCCGATGCGCTCCGTCCTCGCCATCGATCAGGGCACCACCGGCACCACCTGTCTCGTCATCACCGAAGACGGCCGCATCGCCGGGCGCGGCTATCGCGAGATCACGCAGTACTATCCCGAGCCCGGCTGGGTGGAGCACGACGCCGACGAGATCTTCCGGCACACGATCGACGCGGCGCGCGAGGCGCTCGCCCAGAGCGGCGAGCGGCCCGAGGCGATCGGCATCACCAACCAGCGCGAGACGGTGCTGCTGTGGGACCGCGCCACCGGCGTGCCGATCGGCCGCGCCATCGTGTGGCAGGACCGGCGCACGGCGGCCCGCTGCGCGGCGCTGACGGGACAGCAGCAGACGATCTACGACGCCACCGGGCTCGTGACCGATCCCTATTTCTCGGGGAGCAAGCTCGAGTGGTTGCTCGAGCACCGACTCGGCGCTCCGCACGGCGGCATGGAGCACATCGCCGCGGGGACGATCGACAGCTGGCTCGTGTGGAAGCTCACCAACGGCGCCGTGCACGCGACCGATCCGACGAACGCCTCGCGCACGATGCTGTACGACATCTCCGCCAAGCAGTGGAGCGCGCCGCTATGCGCGCTCTTCGGCGTGCCGATGTCGATCCTCCCCGAGGTGCGCCCGTCGTCGGGGTCGTTCGGCGTCGCCGACGCGGAATTCCTCGGACGCGAGCTGCCGATCCTCGGCGTGGCCGGCGACCAGCAGGCCGCGCTCTTCGGCCAGGGATGCTGGCACGCCGGCATGAGCAAGAACACGTACGGCACGGGCGCGTTCCTGCTGCTCAACACGGGTGTGACGCGCCCGACCGGCGGCGGCGGGATGCTGACGACGATCGCCTGCGGTCCGCGCGGCGAGGCGGTGTACGCGCTCGAGGCGAGCATCTTCATCGCCGGCGCCGCCGTGCAATGGCTGCGCGACGGTCTCGGCATCATCTCCCGCGCGGCCGAGAGCGAGGCGATGGCGCGCGCGCTGCCGTCGAACGAGGGTGTGTACTTCGTCCCCGCGCTCACCGGGCTCGGCGCGCCGCATTGGGAGCCCAACGCGCGTGGCACGATCGTCGGGCTCACGCGCGGCACGACGAAGGAACACCTCGTGCGCGCCGCGCTCGAAGCGATGTGCTACGGCACGGCCGACGTGCTGCAGGCGATGCGCGACGCGAGTGGCGCGTCGCTCGACGTGCTGCGCGTCGACGGCGGCGCGACGGAGAACGGCTGGCTCATGCAATTCCAGGCCGACGTGCTCGGCGTGCCCGTCGAGCGCCCCGACGTGATCGAGACGACGGCGATGGGGGCGGGCGCGCTCGCGGGGATCGCGGCCGGCGTCTGGCCCGATGCCGACGCGTTCCTGCGGTCGCGGCACTATCACCGCTTCGCGCCGGCGGACGGGAGCGTGGCGGCCCGGGCGTCGCTCGGCGGGTGGCATCGCGCGGTGCGCGCGGCCGTGGGGTGGGCGAGGGATGCGCGCTGATGCCGGCACTCGCCTTCGCCTTCGCGCTGCATTTCGGCGGGCCGGCCGCGCCGCCGCCGGCACGCGATCCGTGGTTCGGCCGCGACAAGGCCGCGCACTTCGTCGTCTCGGCGCTGATCCAGGGGAGCGCCCATGCGGCGCTGCGCTGGCGTGGCGCGAGCTACGCGCAGGCGAGCTGGGGCGCCGCGGGCGCGACGGCCGCGGCGGGCATCGGGAAGGAACTGTGGGACCGTCACCAGCACCGCGACTTCAGCCTTCGCGACCTCACGTGGGACGGCATCGGCGGGGCGACCGGCGCCGTCGTCGTGCGGCGGCTCGACCATTGAGCGCGTCGTGAACGCGCTCGGGCAATGGGCACTCTGGCTGGCGCTGCTCGCGTCGGCGCTGGGGAGTTGGGCGGTGATCGCGGGCGGCGCCTTGCGCCGTCGCGGCGTCGTGCGCGGCGGTACGTGGAGCGTGCACGCCGCGGCGCCACTCCTCGTCGTCGCGCTCGTCGCGCTCGGCCGTGCCCTCTGGGCGAGCGACTTCTCCCTGCGATACGTGGCGACGTTCTCGAGCCTGATCGTGCCGCGGGCGTATCAGGTCGGCGGACTGTGGGGCGGGCCGGCGGGCGCGCTCCTCGTGTGGGCGGCGAGCGTCGCCGTGGTCGCGTCGGTGGCGCTGCTGGCGCATCGTCGCGCCTTCGCCGATCGATGGAGCTGGTTCCTGTCGCCGCTCGGTGCCGTCGTCGCTCTGCTCGCCGCCGCGACGACCTTCTCGGGCGATCCGTTCGCCACGCTGGCCGCGGAGATCCGCGACGGGCGCGGTCTCGATCCCGTGCTGCAGAGTCCGTGGATGCTGCTGCACCCGCCGTTGCTGCTCGCCGGCGCGGCGGCGACGCTGCCGCTGTTCGCCGCGACCGTCGCCGCCCTCGGCGCGCGCCGGCTCGATGACGCCTGGCGGGGGGTGGCGCGCGGCTGGGCGCTCGTCGCCTGGACGCTGCTCGTCGCCGGCGTCGTCGTGGGGATGCGCTGGGCGTACACCGAACCCGGGTGGGGCGGATACTTCGCGTGGGACCCGGTCGAGGTCGCCGGCGTCATCCCGCTCGTCGTGCTGGGCGCGCTCGTGCACGTGATACGCTCGGCGCGCACGTCGCGGCTCGAGCTCGCCCTGCTCGCGCTCGCGCCCTTTCCGCTGACGATGGCGGGCGCGTGGGCGGCGCGAGGCGACGCGCTGCGGTCCGTGCACGCCTTCGTGCAGGGAAGCGCGGCGATGTCGTTCGCCGCGATCGGCATCGCCGCCGCGGCGCTCGCCACGTGGCTCGTCGTGACCCGTCTCGCGTGGCTCATGGCGCCGAGGCCGTCGGTCGCGAAGGACGCAGCGACGCCGGCCGCGCCTCGGAACGCGCTCGCCGGCGTCGCGAGCCGGCTGTCCCACGCCGGCATCGCGCTGTTCCTCGTCGCGAGCGCGGTGATGCCGCTCCGGCGCGAAGTCGACGCGGCACTCGGCACCGGGGGGAACTTCGTCGCGCGCGACCTGTTCGGGCGTCCGTGGACGTTCACGAGCCAGGGGACGAGCCGGTTCGTGCACAACAACTTCTTCATCAGCTCGCTGCCGTTCGCGGTGACGACGGGGGGACGTCGCGTCGGGATCGTGACGACCGAGGAACGCCAGCCGTTCGACGTCGACGAGAACGAGCTCGCGGCGCCGATCGTGCGCGTCGGCTCGCGCGTGTCGCTCCTGCAGGACGTGCAGGTGCAGCTGCTCGAGGCCAACGACGCCGGGGCGCGCGTGCGGATCCGCTTCTGGCCGCTGGCGAGTTTCCTCTGGCTCGGCGGCGCGCTCGTGGTCGTCGCGGGGCTGCTCTCGCTTGCCGCCGGCGAGGATCGCGCCACCGGCTGACGCTTCAGCTTCTCCCGCTCGTGCCGATGCTCAGGGCAAGAGCCATGTCCATCTCAACTCGCCTCCTTCGAGCGCTCGGCGGTGCCGGCTTGCTCACGCTCGCGTCCTGCCTGAAGAAGGACGCGACGACGGGCGTCGTCACCGTCGACGCGCTCACCATCGTGCAGGGGAACAATCAGGCGGTGCAGGGCGGGAGGGACCTCCCGCTCGCCATCGTCCTGCGCGCGACCGACAAGTCCGGCGCCGGCGTCGCCGGCGTGCCGATCACGCTCGCCCTCGGCGACGGCGGCGGCGCGGTGACGCCCGCCTCCGCGCTCAGCGATGCGAAGGGAGAGATCGCCGCGAAGTGGACGGTGGGCACGCTGCAGGCGACGCAGACGCTCTTCGCGACCGCGCCCGGCGTCAGTGCCGTCACGCTCAACGCGGTCGCCCTGCTGCCCACGGATATCGTCGTGGCGCAGGGGAACAACCAGTCGGCGCGGGCCGGGAGCGGACTCACGAACTCGATCGTGATCCGCGTGCTCGGACCCAACAACACGCCGATGCAGGGGATCACCGTCGCCTTCCAGATCACCGCTGGGGGCGGCGCGATCTCTCCGCAGAGCGCGGTGACGACCGCCCTCGGCGAGGTCGTGGCGAAGTGGACGCTCGGGACCGTGCCGGGCGTGAACACGGCGGCGGTGACCGCGTCGACCGCGTCACCGGTGATCATCTCGGCGACCGGGACACCCTAGAACCTATCTCGTAAATGCGTAGTGCCGCGGTCGGGTCGTTCGTCTCTGGGGAAGACGGTTGGCATTGGTCCTCCTCGGAGACGGCGTATGGACCTCACCGAAGCCCAGTGGAAGCGCCTCGAACCGTTGCTGCCCAAACCTCGGCGACGCCCCGATGGACGCGGTCGTCCATGGCGCGATCCCCGCGATGTGCTCAACGGCGTCCTCTGGATTATGCGAACCGGCGCGCCATGGCACGACCTGCCAGACCGCTACCCACCGTATCAGACGTGTCATCGGCGCTTCCAACTTTGGGCTCGAAACGGCACGCTGGCCCGAGTGCTTCACCACCTGGCCCGCGAGCTCGCCGCCGTGGGGGGCTACGACTTCACTGAGACGTTTATCGACGCGACCTTCGCGGGCGCGAAAAAGGGGGCCTCGCTGTCGGCCTCACCCGCAAAGGGAAAGGCACCAAGATCATGGCACTCGCGGACGGTGCTGGTCTTCCTCTCGCCGTTACTGTCGCAAGTGCAAACCCCAGCGAGATCTCGCTCGTCGGCGACACGTTGAAGCACCGGTTTCTCCGCCGGCTGCCGACGCGCATCATCGGCGACCGCGGCTACGACAGCGACGCCCTAGACGCGCAACTCGCAAAGCGCGGCATCGAGTTCATCGCTCCGCATCGCTCGACACGTCGCCACATTACCCAGGATGGCCGCCAGCTCCGCCGGTACTGCCGCCGCTGGAAGATCGAGCGGCTCTTCGCGTGGCTGCAAAACTTCCGGCGCCTCGTGACGCGCTACGAGCGGCACGTCGAGAATTTCCTGGCGTTTGTCCAGCTGGCGTGCATCATAATCCTCTCTCGCCAGCTTCCGGATTGAGTCCGAGGGCAGTGTCTCTCTCCGTACCGGGGCGTAAAGCATACTCGCGTCTGACGAGTCCCTTTTCAGGACAGACGGCGTGGCCCTCCACGCTCTGTCAACTATCTTCCGTCTCACTACTCCAAGCCTGAACGCGTCCGTCCCCGCGCACCTTAGGTTGCGTGCATGAGCCAGAGCCAGAGCGACAACACCATCGGAGTGCGACGCGGCCTTCGTGCCGAGGTGCCTCTGCGGCTACTGCTGGGGCTCGGGCTCGCGCTCCTCGCGGGGTGTGTACGGGCGTCGCAGCTCCCACCGCTCGACGACCAAGTCCGCGAGGCGCGACAGGTCGACCGCATGGCGGCGCCGATGGCGCACCGGCGGCTCCCCGAGTTTCCCGACGTGTTCTGGAACATGGGCATGGAGGGCGATGTGCGAGTGCGCTACGTCGTCGATGCCTCCGGGCATCCCGTGCCGAGTTCGTTCACCGTGGTGCACGCAGCGCACGAGCTATTCAGCAGGTCCATCTGGAACGTGTTTGCCGGGTGGCAGTTCACGCCCGCCGAGTTGCACGGCCGCCGCGTGGCTGTTCGCTATGAAGAGGTGTTCGCGTTCCGTGTGCCGCGCGAGTTCGACTACGCCCCCGAGCGTCCCTCGATGTGGACCGACACCGTGCGCGATGCCGTACCGCGCACGGTCGCGCCCCTCGCGCGACTGGACACGGTGGACGCGGCGCGGCTTTCGGCCGAGGATCTGCGCGAGGCGCAGCGCAGCGCGCTGGGCGCGATTGCGGCCGACTCGATGACATACTACCCGCAGCACACGCGGGACACCGTCACACTCTGCGTCAGTATGCGCGAGGGAGCGGCGGCCGTTCCCGCCGATGCAGAGACCCTGCGCCGGATCGGGCGCCCCAACCGACGCGCGGTGTCGCCCATCGTCTGCCCGCGCACGTACCAGGGCGTTGGCAGCCCGTTTGGTAACTTCGATCCACCTGCGCCTGCGGGATGGATTGACCCGTATCGGATCGACGTCGGCCCCGTCAAAGCCTGGGCCCGCGACGACGTGCGGATCTGGGCGACCGTCGCTCATGGCACCCGAACAGAAGGGTTCAAGTGTCTCGTGTCTCGGGACCCCAGTGGCGGGTCGTGGGGCGCGCACTGCATCTCGACGGTTCTTACAACTCGCGTAAGTTCAAGTTCGTCCCCTACCGTGAGGTAGCCCTCTGCGTGGCGGGAAGAACGGGGTGGGGCCGTCAAGATGAGTTGAAGCGTGGGAAGGTGCCAATGCCATCGCAGGACGGCGAATCGCGGGAGACTGCACCACACGCGAGTGAACTCGCGCGCATGACGCGCGCACTCTCGATCATTGCGCTCGCCTGTCTCACTGCGTGTACGCCGGTGCCGTTCCATCGCCCGTGGGTCGTACCGACGTGTCCGGACGTTGCATGGCGGCACGAGTTGCCGGACGCGGAGTTCCGGACGGACGCGCGCGCGCCGCAAACGATTCGCGGAATCGTGGTACTCACGGCTGCTGGATGGTCGTACACGCCGATGGCGTCTGTAAGCCTTGACGGCAAGCGCGTGGGGCTTGAGAAGGACACACCCCCGGACAGCACCTTCCGGTTCGAGCATGTACCCGTGGGCCTCCACGTACTCGAGATACGCAACTGCGTATTTCGGACCAAGCCGATCACTGATTTCGGTCGAAGGCGATCACCGATTTCGGAGCAAGCCGATCACCCGTTTCGGACGAAGCCGATCACCGTTTCGGTCGATGCCGATCACGGATTCGGTCCAAGCCGATCATGACGTGAGGTAAGCGCGGCGGGATCCCACCCGCTGGCGGCGATCCTTCCGGGACCCTTCTCCCGGAGCGACGCGGTGCCAGCAGTGAGGATTTCCATGCGGAAGGTGCTTGATGTCCTGCGCCTGGCCTACGACCAGCGCCTGAGCCAGCGCGAGATCGCGCGCTGTCTCGCGCTGTCCCAGAGCACGATCAACGAATACCTGCGCCGGTTCACGGCGAGCGGTCTGCCGTGGCCCGTCCCGGACGAGGTCGACGAGGCCGCGCTCGAACAGCGCCTCTTCGCGCAGCCGGAACGCCCGCCGCTGCACGGCCGGGCGCAGCCGGACTGGGCCGTCGTGCATCAGGAGCTGCGGCGCACGGGCGTCACGCTGCACCTGCTCTGGCTCGAGTACAAGGCGGGGGTCCCGGACGGGTATCAGTACACCCAGTTCTGCCACCACTACCACACGTGGGCGTCGCGGCTCGATCCGGTGCTCCGGCAGACGCACGCGCCGGGCGAACGGGTCTTTGTCGATTACGCCGGGCCGACCATCGCGGTGCTCGATCCGACGACCGGCGAGGAGCGCGAGGCCCAGCTCTTTGTCGCCGTGCTCGGCGCCAGCAACTTCCTCTACGCCGAGGCGACGTGGACGCAGACGCTCCCCGACTGGATCGCGTCGCACGTCCGCATGCGGGAGTATTTCGGTGGCGTGCCCGCCCTGATCGTCCCCGATAATCTGCGAGCCGGCGTCACGCTTGCCTCCTACTACGAGCCCGAGGTGAACGCCACCTACGCCGACTGCGCGCAGCATTACGGCACGGTGATCCTGCCCGCACGCGTGGCCAAGCCGCGCGACAAGGCCAAGGTGGAATCGCGCGTCCAGATCGCCGAGCGCTGGATCGTGGCGCCGCTGCGCGATTATCAGTTTACGTCGCTCGCCGAGCTGAACACCGAGATCGCGCGGTGCCGCGAGGCGATCAACGACCGGCCGTTTCAGAAACTCGACGGCACGCGCCGCTCGCTCTTCACCACGGTGGAGGCGCCCGCGCTGCGCCCGCTCCCATCGGAGCGGTACGAACTCGCCGAGTGGCGGACGGCGACCGTGAACATCGACTACCACATCGCCGTCGAGCGCCACTTCTACAGCGTGCCGTATCCGCTGCTGCGCGCGACGGTGCGCGTGCGGCTCACGGCGACGATGGTCGAAGTGCTGCATGAGGGGCGGCGCGTAGCCGCGCACGTGCGCAGCGTCGGGCCGTCCGGGCGCGGGCGCTACACGACGGACCCCGCGCATCGCCCGAAGAGTCATCAGGCGCATGGCGACTGGCCGCCGTCGCGCCTGATCCGCTGGGGCGCGGAGGTCGGGCCGGCGACGGCCGCGGTCATCCAATACATCCTGGCGCACAAGCCACATCCGGAGCAGGGCTACCGCGCGTGCCTCGGGCTCTTCTCGCTCCGCCGGCGCTACGATGCCGTGCGGCTCGAGGCTGCGTGCGCCCGCGCCCGCGCCCACGCGACCGGCGCGATCAGCTATCGCTCGGTGAAGTCGATCTTGGTCGCGGGCCTCGATCAGCTCCCGCGCGAGGAGCCGCCGCCGCTCCGGCTCCCCGCCACGCACGACAACGTCCGCGGCCCCGCCTACTACCTCGCGCTCGATCTGCCCCGCGATCTGTCTCTCACGTCCGGACCTTCCTCATGCTGATGCAACAAACGCTCGAGCTCTTGCACACGCTCCGCCTCACCGGCATGGCCGCCGCGCTGGAAGAACAGGGCGGCCTGCCCGACATCGCCCGCCTCGCCTTCGACGACCGCTTCGCGCTGCTGCTGGAGCGCGAGAAGCTCGCGCGCGAGGATCGGCGCCTCACGCGGCTCCTGCAACTCGCGCGCTTTCGGCACGCGGCGTGTATCGAGGATGTGAACTTCCGCGTCAAGCGCGGGCTCGACCGCGCGCTCTTCCTCCGGCTCGCGGGCGGCGACTGGATCCGGCAACACCAAGTCACCTTGATCACGGGCCCCACCGGCACCGGCAAATCGTGGTTAGCCTGCGCGCTCGGGCTGGCCGCGTGCCGGCAGGGCCATCTCGTGCGCTACACGCGCATCCCGCGGCTGCTCAGCGAGCTCGCGCTCGCGCGCGGCGACGGCTCGTGGGGCAAGCTGCTCCAGCAGCTCGCCAAGGCCCGCGTCTTGATCTTGGACGATTGGGGGCTCGCCCCTCTCGGCGACCGCGAGCGGCGCGATCTTCTCGAACTCATCGAGGACCGCACCGGCCGCGGCGCCACGCTCATCACCAGCCAAGTGCCCGTCGAACACTGGCACGACCTCATTGGCGACGCCACGTTTGGTGACGCGATTCTGGACCGGCTCGTCCATCACGCGCACCGCATCACGCTCACCGGAGGCTCTTTGCGGAAACTCCACGCCCCCACCGCGACCACGACCGACCCCAGCCACGACTAACTGATCCCGCGGCGCAGCCCCCACGTCCTGATCGGCATCATCCGAAATGGGTGATCGCCATCAACCGAACGGGGTGATCGGCTTCGACCGAACTGCGTGATCGACATCGCCGAAATCCGCACAACATCGGCTACCTACGACGCGTCGACACGTTGCTCGTGACGCCGGAGGTCGGCTGGGTGCTCCGTCTGCCGCTCGCCGAGTCGTGCATATGGCCGCTGTAGCGCCTTCAAGGTGTGGAGCCGGAAGCAAACGGATATCGGTATGCAGCTAAGGCACCTGTCACCGTTTGTGAGATGAGTTCTAGACGGGGCGGGCGCGACGCACCGGCGTCGCGCGCCCCGCGGTTCACCGTTCGGCGACGGGTGTGACGCGCAGCATCACCACGCCGTGCGCGGCGACGGTCGTGCCGTAGGTCTCGAGCGTGCCGAGGTCGGTGTGCTGCCACAGGTCGCGCACGGTCGCCCTCTTCGTGCGGATCCCGACGCGCGCCCAATCGGCGCGGATGGTCGTCGGCACCGACGCCCGATTGAAGAGCAGCACCGCGCGCGAACCGTCGGCGAGCGGCTTGGCCCACACTTGCAGGTCGGGGTGCGGCGACTGCACGACGATCCCCTGCGCGCCGAGGGAATCCTGGTCGACGGCGATCACCTCGCGCTCGAGCAGGATGTCGCGCGCGTCGCGGGCGAGGCGCGTGTCGTCGGCGAGCCGGCGCACGTCGTTGCCGGCGATGAGCGGCGCGGACATCATCGCCCAGAGGCTGAAGTGCGCGCGGTATTCGTCGCGCGTCATGCCGCCATTGCCGACCTCGAGCATGTCGGGGTCGTTCCAATGGCCCGGCCCGGCCACCGTGGCGTGCTGCATCGACAGGTTCACGATCGAGAGCAGGCTGTTCCAGTTGTCGGAGATGTCGCCGGTGGTGCGCCACAGGTTGCCCGTCTGCGGTGCCCACTCCCACGGCTGGTTCTGCCCCCACTCGCAGATGCTGAACACGATCGGGCGTCCGGCGGCGAGGAGTGCGTCGCGCATCGTGGCGTACTGCGTGCGCGCGTCGAGTCCCTCGGCCCAGCACCAGTCGACCTTGACGTAGTCGACCCCCCACGCGGCGAACGTCTTCGCGTCGAGCGCCTCGTGTTCGTAGCTGCCCGGTCGCCCCTCGCACGTCTTGCGGCCGGCGTCGGTGTAGATGCCGAACCGGAGTCCCTTGCCATGCACGTAGTCGGCGAGGGCCTTGATCCCGTCTGGGAATTTCGCGGGGTCGGCGATGAGCACGCCGGCGGCATCGCGGCCCACCTGCCAGCAGTCGTCGATCGTGACGTACTGGTAGCCGGCGTCGCGCATGCCGTTCGCGGCCATGGCGTCGGCCACCTCGCGGATGAGCTGCGCGCTCACGTCGCAGCCGAAATGGTTCCAGCTGTTCCACCCCATCGGAGGCGTGCGGGCGAGCCCGTTGACCGACGAGGCGCGTTGCGCGGCCGCCGGGGCGGACGCGAGCAGCAGGACGAGGGCCAACCAGTCGAGGCGAAGGGAGCGGCGCATGGTCTCTCCGTGTGGCGTGCGGGTCGTGGCCGGCGTCAGCCCAGCCGGCGCGTGAAGCAGTGTTTCTCGCCCACCTGGATCTCGCTCGCGTCGACCGACGCGTAGCGCGCGATCTTCTCGGGGAAGTGCGACAGCGCGGCGTGCTCGAAGCCGCACGAGAGGAACAGTTCGTCGGAGAACGAGACGGCGAAGATCTCCTGGTACCCGCGCGCCCGGGCCAACCGTTCGGCGGCGGCGATGAGCTGCTTGCCGTGGCCGAGTCCCTGCGCCTCGGGCGTGACGGCGAGCGAGATGAGCTCGACGATCGACGGCGAGTACTCGTCGAGCGCCACGCAGCCGATCACGGCGCCGTCGGCGTCGCGGAGCACGCGATAGTCGGCGAGGTGCCCGTACGCGAACGTCTCCGAGCGCGGCAGGGTGAGTCCCTGCGGCGCGTAGCGGTTGTTCAGCGCCACCAGCGCGGGGATGTCCGATTCGTTGGCCCGTTCGACGCGCATCAGTGTTCCAGTTGTTCGAGGCGCCGCAGCGCGACGCGGATCGGCACGACGGTGGCGAGGATGCAGAGGAGCGCCGCGAGTCCGAACCCGGCGAGCATCTCCATGAGACTCGCCGGCTGCTTGAACGCGATCGAGGCAAGGTAGCTGTACACCGGCCGCGCCTCCAGCACGACGACGCCCCCGATCACGCCCACCGACGCCATCATGAACAACAGGCCGCCGAAGCTCGTCGGGATCTGCGCGGCGTTCTCCGTCTCGAACTGCGGGAACAGCGTGCCGAAGCCGATCGCCAGCCCGCTCACGGCGAACGTCATCAGGGTGATGGTGACGGTCGAGACGATGAACAGGAACTCCGTCACCTGCAGCAGGTAGTCGGTGACGCCCACGATGATCAGCGCGAGGATGAGCAGCGGCAGCGTGCCGACCCAGAACTTCGCCCAGAGCATGTCCTGCATCCGCATCGGGCTCGACCGGAGGAGCCAGAGCGTGCGCCCCTCGAGCGAGACGCCGGGGAAGATGAAACGCGCGGCGATCGAGGCCAGCACGAACCCGGCGAGCACGAGGTTGAGGAAGGGCACGATGTTCTGCAGGAAGAAGGTGACCCCTTCTCCGCGCAACGGCAGGAACTTGATGTTGAACACGTACACCACCACGAGCACGGCGAGCAGGATGAGCTGCGACCATTGGGTCGTGTCGCGGAAGAACACGCGCAGTTCCTTGAGCACCATCTCGCGGCGCAGCACGCCGAGTGGGGCGAGCACGCGAGTGGCGAATCGGGTCAGCACGCCGGTCTTCGCCCACCGCTGCCCGCTCTCCTGCGCCTTGCTGAACCCGCTCAGGTACAGGCTCCGGTGCAGCATGGCGCCGATCACGATGCACGCCGCCGCGGTCGACCAGAGCAAGTAGAAGGCGAGCCAGTCGGGGGTGCCCCCGAGTTCGCCCATGATCGCCCGCTGCACCCACTCGCTCGGCAGGAACGGCGACGTCGGCGTGCGCAGCACCGAGACGAAGTCGACGAGCGAGCGGAACCCTTCGGGGCGGGCGAGCCGTTCCGGCCGCACGAGGCGGAACAGCAGCACGATCGCCGACGCCGCGGCGATGGCGATGACGCTCAGGATGTCGCGCGTGCGCCGCGCCGGGAAGACGTTCACGAGCACCAGCGTCACCGCGCTCCCGATCACCGACGGCACGACGAGGAAGGGAAGGAACGTCAGCGCGGCGAACGGCGCGAAGAACCACCCGCCGTGATACACGACGCCGTAGGCGGCGAACATCGGGATGGCCATCAGCGCCACCATCCATCTGCTCGCCACCACCGTCTCGAGCAGCTTCGCCCCATAGAGGCGCAGCCAATCCACCGGGCCGCTCACCAGCAGGTCGAGGTCCTTCGCGAGGAAGAAGCTCGACAGCGCCGTGATGACGTTCGAGAGGAGCAGGATCGAGAAGAAGCTGACGAGCATCAGGCCGAGCAGCTTGCCCGCCAGCAACGGCCCGATCTCCTGCACGCCGCGGAAGTAGGCGAGCAGCTTGTACAGCACGCCGAAGATGAAGCCCCAGAAGAGCAGCCCGACGACGGCGAGGATCGTGAACCGCGCCCCGCGCCCCCGTTCGTTCGCGAGCGCCCGCGCCCGCGCCGTGAGCCACTTCGGCTCGAGGATGTGCAACAGGTGCGCGTCGGGCGGAGCCGCCGGCACGGCCGCGACCGCGCCCGAGGGCCGGTCAGGCATCGAGCACGTCCATGAGGTCGCGCGCGGCGTTCTGTCCGGTGAGCTTGAGGAAGATCTCCTCCAGCCCCCGGCCGCCGCTCGCCGCGCCCGCGCGCAGCTCGTCCATCGTGCCGCACGCCGCGATGCGGCCGGCATGGATGATCGCGATGCGGTCGCACAGGCTCTCCGCCGCCTCGAGCGTGTGCGTGCTCATCATGATCGTGTGCCCGCGGCGCGTGTACTCCTTGAACAGGTCGCGGAGGATCTTGATCGACTTCGGGTCGAGCCCCACGTGCGGTTCGTCGACGACGATCACGTCGGGACGGTGCACGAACGCGCTGCTCACGATCAGCTTCTGCCGCATCCCGTGGCTGTAGCTCTCCACCAGCTCGTCGCGCCATTCCTCGAGGTCGAACAGCGCCATCAGCTCCCGCGCCCGGTGCTCGACGTCCGCGCCCGCCTGCCCGAACAGCCCCGCCACGAACCGGAGGAACTCCGCGCCCGTCAATTTCTCGTAGATGAACGGCCGGTCGGGGATGAAGCCGAGCTTCGTCTTCGCGCCCACCGGGTCGGCCGCGATGTCGAGTCCTCCGATCCGCACCGAACCCGCGGTCGGTTGGAGGATTCCCGCGATCATGCGCAGCGTCGTCGTCTTCCCCGCGCCGTTCGGCCCGAGGAAGCCGAACAGCTCCCCCTGCGGCACCGTCAGGTCGATGGAGTCGACGGCCGTGAAGCTGCCGTAGCGCTTCGTGAGTCCCCGCATTTCGATCATCGTCGCTCCGTCGGTGCCGATGGGGACGCGCGCTACTTCGCGTCCGTGACCTTGATGTGGAGGTTGCCGATGAGGCGCAGCAACTCGACCTGGCGCCCCAGCCCGCCCACGATGAACCGCAAGTGGGCCGCATCGGCCGGGAACTGGCCGAACGTCGGGTCGACCGCGACCCACCCCTTGAGCCACACCTCGGGCCACGCGTGGTAGTAGAACTTGCCGTTCACGTACGCGAGCCCCGTCGCGATGCGCGTCGGGATGCCGATGCTCCGCGCCAGCGCCGTGTAGAGCTGCGTATGCTCGTTGCAGTCGCCCTTGCGCGTCCGCAGCACCTCGAGGGCGTTCGGCACGCTGAACACGATCTCCTTCTTGAGGGAGTCGTGCACCCACGTGTTGATCTTCTGCGCGAGCACCCGCGGGTCGCGGTCGGTGCCGGCGATGCGGATGGCGAGCTGCATGATGCGCAGGTCGTTCGCCTGCAACAGCGGCTCGCTCGCCAACTCGGCCTTGAACCGCTGGCGGATCGCCGGCAGGTCGTTCACGAGCGACCAGTCCGGCACGAGCTCCCCCTCCGATTCGCGCGTCACCACGAGCGTGCTGTCGTGGAACTGCTGCCGCCCGCCGTCGAGGTCGAAACCCTGCAGGTCAGCGCCCGACAACCGGGCGCGCAACGATGTGAGCTTCGTGCGGCCGAGCGCCGCGTTCGCCGCGATCGCCGTCCGCTCGAGGATGTCCCCCCGCTCGCTGCCGGCGCCCGTCGCGATCTCCCGGTCGCGCGCGATGCGCCAGTTCTCGAACGCGATCTCGTACGCCATCCGGCGCAGCGTGATCCCGCCCGGCTGCGTGCTCTGCACGACGCGCCCCTGGCCGTCCACCCACCCGCTGAAGCCGCCCGCCGCCCCGTCGGGCTCCACCCGCCAGGCGCGCACCGTGTCGGTGAGCGCGCTCACCCACACCCCCGAGCGGTCGTCGAACCGCGCGCTGTCGACGAGCGTGAACAGCGACTCCGCGCGGATCGTCAGGCGCATCGTCGCCTGCGACATCGTGGTGGGGTTGAACGTCGGCAGCGCGTAGCTCCGCCCCACCTTCGGCTTCTCGCCGAGCGCGACGACGAGCGGCACGAGCGTCGGGAGGTAGACCGGGCCGCGCACCGCGATGCGCTGGCTGTCGGCCTTCGCCGAGCCCGGGGTGGTGATCGCGAACACGATCGCCGTGTCCCCCTCGGCGTGCCCGCCCGCGCGCAACGGCGCGTCCTGCGATTCCACCTGCACGTCGAACCCGACGAGCGCGAGTGCCCGCGACAGCCGCACCACGCTGCGCGCCGACGCGCGCCGCGCGCTCCCGGCCAGCGGCAGGTCGGCCACGAAGTAGTCGATGACGTCGATCCCCGTGCTCGCCGTGTCGATCGTGTTCGAGGCGAAGCCGATCTGCTTCCCTCCCTGCTCGACCACGAAGAACGTCGCGCCGGGACTCAGCCGCTGCGCCATCTCGGCGAGCCGCTGTGGCGCCGACACCTGGAACTCGCGCCGCCAGAGCGTGACGAGCCCGGCCACCCAGGCGAGCACGATGACCACGGCGACCGCCACGCGACGGCGACCGCGCCGTGCGCTGAACGCGTCCGTCACTCAGCCACTCTGCGCGTCGCGGGCCCGCCGGTAGTACGCCGCGGCGTCGGCGGGGCGCCCCATGCGGTCGAGCACGATCCCCACCCCCTTCAGCGCGCGCCAATTCGCCGCGTCGAGCTCCGCGGCGCGCTCGTACGCCACCAGCGCTTCCTCGAGGCGATCGAGCTTGTTGAGCGCCTCGCCAAGGTAGAAGTGCGCCTGCGCCGACGCGCCGTCGAGCTTCACGAGGCGGGCCAGCGGCTCCACCGCGTCACGCCACTTCGCGCGGCGGCACGCCAGCATGCCGAGCTGCAACAGCAGGTCGGGGTCGTCGGGGTGCACTTTCGTGGCGCGCTTCAGCTCCGCTTCCGCGTCGTCGTAGCGCAGGCGACCGCTCAGGATCGCCGCCCGCGCGCACCGGAGCGGCACCGACTCGGCGCCCGCGTCGATCGCGCGCTGCAACACGCCGAGCGCCGCCGCGATGTTGCCACGCTGGTCGAGCGCCTCGGCGAGGGCGACCGCCGTCTTGCCGTCGCCCGGGTGCGCTTCGTGCTGGCTCTTCAACTCGTCCAGCGCCGGGAGCGGCGTCGGCGCGTGACTCACCTGCGGCACGATGCGCGGCGTCATCGGCGGGCGAACGGGGCGGAGCGGTGTCGGCGCCGCCGCCGCGGCGCGCGCCGCGGCCGGCGGCCGGCCGGCGGTGCCCGGCGCCTGATCGGGCGACGCGGAAGTCCGCGCGCCTGGCACGGCGCCGCTCGCCGCTCCCGCGCGCCCGGCCGCCATCCCGCGCATCGCGATCGCCGGCAGGCTCTCGATGACCGTCGCGCCACCGCGCGATTCCGCGTCGTCACCGGTGTCGTACGTCCACTCGCCGCACACGGGGAGTTCGCGGTACGCCGCGGGCGCGTCGCTCTCCACCGGCTCGCGTGGCGCCTCCGCCACCGGCAGGAGCGGTGCGCCCTCGAACGCGCCCAGCGGCAGCTGGTCGCTGTCGCTCGACGACGGTACTCCTCCCCACGGCGTGTTCCGGTTCATCGGCGCGTCAGGAGATGGCGAGCGACGTCTCGCCGTTCAGCCAGTCGAGGTACTTCGCGTTCCCCGACGAGACGGGGAGCGCGATCAGCTCGGGAAGCTTGTACGGATGCAACTCCTCGAATGCCGCTTCGATCGCCGCGAGGCACGCCGAGCGGGTCTTGAGCATGACCACCGTCTCGGTCTCCTTCGCGAGCTTGCCTTCCCACCGATAGAACGACCGCGAGGGCGCGTTGATCGTGCCGCAGGCGATGAGGCGACGGTCGAGCAGGGCGAGCACCAGCGCCTCCGCTTCGGCGGCGTCGGCGACCGTGGTGAGCACCACGAGGGCGTCGGTATGGGGCATCGGGGCTGAAATCTATAGTTGGGGCGGCGCGCGTGGCCAAACGCGCCCAGCCGCCCGCCTGCCGGCCCGCGCGGCGCACCCGGCGATCCGGCGACTCACACGCCGCCGCTTGTTTCCCCCCGGGGTCCCGTCCAGTTTACACAGGCTATGCCCGAAGACGCGCTGATCGTACGCGGTGCCCGCGAGCACAATCTCAAGAACATCGACGTCACGATCCCGCGCGACCGGCTCACGGTCATCACGGGACTCTCGGGGTCGGGCAAGTCGTCGCTCGCCTTCGACACGGTGTTCGCCGAGGGACAGCGCCGCTACGTCGAATCGCTCTCCGCCTATGCCCGGCAGTTCCTCGGGCTCATGGAGAAGCCCGACGTCGACGCCATCGAGGGGCTCTCCCCGGCCATCTCCATCGAGCAGAAGACCGCCGGCCACAACCCGCGCTCGACCGTCGGCACGGTCACCGAGATCCACGACTACCTGCGCCTGCTCTTCGCGCGCGCCGGCACGCCGCACTGCCCGAACTGCGGCCGCCCCGTCGAGCGCCAGAGCGCGGGACAGATCGCCGACACGATCCTCGGGTGGCCCGCCGACACGCGTCTCGAGGTGCTCGCCCCCCTCGTCCGTGGCCGCAAGGGCGAGTTCCGCGACCTCTTCGAATCGGCGCGCAAGCAGGGCTTCGTGCGCGCCGTCGTCGATGGCGATGTCGTGGAGCTCGCCGAGCCCCCGAAGCTCAACCGGCGCCTGAACCACGATGTCTCGGTCGTCGTCGACCGCCTCACCGTGCGCGCCGACGATCGCGGCCGGCTCGTCGATTCGCTCGAGACGGCCCTCCGGCTCGCCGACGGTCTCGTCGAGGTCGTGCGGCACGGCACGAAGAAGGAGACGCAGCTCTTCAGCGAGAAGTACGGCTGCCCGGCCTGCGGCCTCTCGATGCCCGAGCTCGAGCCGCGCCACTTCTCCTTCAACTCCCCGTTCGGTGCCTGCCCTGCGTGCAGCGGGCTCGGCACGCGCCGCACGGCGAGCGCCGAACTCGTGCTCGGCGACCCGAGCATCTCGATGCTCGAGGGCGTCATCCTCCCCTGGGGCGAGCCCGACGGCTACCTGCGGCGGGTCATCCTGCCCGGCCTCGCGAAGCAGCTGCACTTCGAGCTCAACGCGCCCTGGGGGAAGATCCCGCAGAAGGTGCGCGACGTGCTGCTGTTCGGGCAGCCGCGCAAGAAGGGCGAGGAGGGCGAGGCGCGCTGGGAGGGGATCCTCTCCAACGTGCAACGGCGCTACAACGAGACGACGAGCGACGCGATCCGCGCCGAACTCGAGGAGTACATGGTCGTCGCGGTGTGCCCGGAGTGCGACGGGCTGCGCCTCAAGCCCGAGTCGCTCGCCGTGACGATCGCGGGACGGAACATCGGCGAGTTCGGCGAATTCTCCGTCAGCGACGCGAGCGCCTTCGTCGAATCGATCGTGCTCCGCGCCCCGGGACGCGCCGGACTCGACCCCGACATCGCCGGGCCCATCCTCAAGGAGGTGCGCGAGCGGTTGCGCTTCCTCATCGACGTCGGCCTCGACTACCTGACGCTCAACCGCAGCGCCGAATCGCTCTCCGGCGGCGAGGCGCAGCGCATCCGGCTCGCCACGCAGATCGGGTCGCGGCTCGTCGGCGTGCTCTACATCCTCGACGAGCCGAGCATCGGCCTGCACCAGCGCGACAACGCGCGACTGCTCGGCACGCTCAAGCAGCTGCGCGACCTCGGCAACACCGTCCTCGTCGTCGAGCACGACGAGGAGACGATCCGCGAGGCCGACCACCTCATCGACCTCGGCCCGGGCGCCGGCAAGCACGGCGGCGAGGTGATCGCCGAGGGGACGGTCGCGCAGGTGCTCGCCAATCCGCGCTCGCTCACCGGCCAGTATCTCACCGGCGTGAAGCGCATCGCTGCGCCGGGCGCGCGCCGCGCGCGCGACGCGAAGCGGGTGCTCCGCGTCGAGGGGGCCACCGAGCACAACCTGCAGGATGTCGACTTCGAGATCCCGCTCGGCCTCTTCGTCGCCGTCACCGGCGTGAGCGGGTCGGGGAAGAGCACGCTCGTCGAGGACATCCTCCATCGCGCCCTCGCGCGCCACTTCTACCGCGCGCGCGTCGTCCCCGGCGCCCACCGGCGCATCACCGGGCTCGAGCACCTCGACAAGGTCATCGACATCGACCAGAGCCCCATCGGCCGCACGCCGCGCTCCAATCCGGCGACGTACACGGGGCTGTTCACGCCCATCCGCGACCTGTTCGCCGAGATGCCCGAGGCCAAGCTGCGCGGCTACGGCCCCGGCCGCTTCTCGTTCAACGTGAAGGGCGGCCGGTGCGAAGCGTGCCAGGGCGACGGCCTCGTGAAGATCGAGATGCACTTCCTCCCCGACGTCTACGTCACCTGCGAGACGTGCAAGGGGAAGCGCTACAACCGCGAGACGCTCGAGGTTCGCTTCCGCGGGCTCAGCATCAGCGAGGTGCTCGACCTCACCGTCGAGGACGCGCTCGCCCTCTTCGAGAACCAGCCCCGCATCGCCGACAAGCTCCGCGTGCTCAACGACGTCGGCCTCGGCTACATCCACCTCGGCCAGAGCGCGACCACGCTCAGCGGCGGCGAGGCACAGCGCGTGAAGCTCGCCACCGAACTGAGCAAGCGCGACACCGGCCGCACCCTGTACATCCTCGACGAGCCCACGACCGGGCTCCACTTCGAGGACGTGCGCATGCTGCTCGACGTGCTCCACCGCCTCGTCGAGCGCGGCAACACCGTGCTCGTCATCGAGCACAACCTCGACGTCATCAAGACGGCCGACTGGATCGTCGATCTCGGGCCCGACGGCGGCTCGCGCGGCGGGACGATCGTCGCGGCGGGGACGCCCGAGGAGGTCGCGAGGACGGCGGCCAGCTACACCGGCGAGTATCTGAGACCGATGCTGCAGCGCGAAGCGAAGTCGAAGCGGTGAACGGTGAACCGTTCACCATGCACCGTTCACCGTAGCCGGCCCTAGTGGTCTCTCTCCTCGACATCATCGGCCCCGTCATGGTGGGCCCGAGCAGCAGCCACACCGCCGGTGCCTGCCGCATCGGGCTCCTCGCGCGCGGGCTCGTCGGCGGCACGCCGGAGCGCGCGCGCATCGAGCTGCACGGCTCGTTCGCGCGCACGGGTGAAGGGCACGGCACCGACAAGGCGATCGCCGGTGGCCTCATGGGCTTCCGCCCCGACGACGACCGCATCCGCGACGCGCTCGACATCGCCGAACGCGAGGGCCTCGCGTACACGTTCGAGAAGACCACCATCGCCGACGACGCGCATCCGAACACCGTGCGCATCACCCTCGAGCGCGGCGACCGCACGCACGAGATGATCGGCGAGTCCCTCGGCGCGGGGCGCATCCACATCACCGAGGTCGACGGCTTCCCGGTCGAGGTGCATGGCAATCACCACACCATCGTGCTCGTCGCCGAGGACGTGAAGGGGTCGGTCGCCCGCATCGCGCAGCTCCTCGCCGACGGCGGCATCAACATCGCGACGCTGCGGCTCACGCGAAAGGAACGGGGCGGCGACGCCTTCATGGTCATCGAAGTCGACGACCTTCCCGGGGAGACGGTGCGCGACGCGATCCGCGCGCTCGCGTGGGTGCGCTGGACGCACCGTCTCGACAAGGTCTCCGGCTGAGCACGGGGCTACTCACATGTATACGTCTCTGCAGTCCGCCATCGACGACGCGACCGCCTCCGGCAAGCGGCTGAGCCAGGTCGCGCTCGAGGCCGAAGCGCGCGACCAGGGGCGCCCGATCGAGGAGATCCGCGACGCCCTGCGGCGCGCGCTCAAGGTGATGCGCCGCGCCACCGATCAGGGACTCGTCGGCGATCTGTACAGCGCGAGCGGCCTCGTCGGCGGGGACGCCGCGAAGCTCGCGGCCAGCACCGCCGGCCCCCTCGCCGGCTCGGTGTTCACCGACGTGCTCGCGCGCGCGCTCGCCGTGCAGGAGGTGAATGCGGCCATGGGCGTCATCGTCGCCGCGCCCACCGCCGGCGGGGCAGGGGTGCTCCCTTCCGTGCTCACCGGAATCGCCCACGCGAAGGGGATCGACGATGAGCGCGTCGTCGACGCCCTCGCGACGGCCGGGCTCATCGGCGCCGTCGTCGCCGAGCGCGCATCGCTCTCCGGCGCCGAGGGTGGCTGTCAGGCCGAGACGGGCGCGGCCGCCGGCATGGCCGCCGGCGCCGCCGTCGACATGCTCGGCGGCACCCCTTCGGCGGCCGGGCATGCCGTCGCCCTCGCCCAGCAGGGAACGCTCGGGCTGGTGTGTGACCCCCTCGGCGGTCTCGTCGAGTTGCCCTGCGTCTTCCGGAACGCGACCGGCGCCGCCATCGCGCTCGCCGCCATCGAGATGGCCCTCGCCGGCATCACCTTCGCCATCCCCGCCGACGAGGTGATCGACGTCATGGGCGAGATCGGCCGGGATATGGATGTGCGCTACCGCGAGACCGCCGGCGGCGGCCTCGCCCAGACCCCGACCGGACGACGCCTGGCGCGGGAACGCCTGGTGCAGATCAAGCGCGCGGGGAACTGAGGACCAGAGGGTGAGCCCTCCCACTCCCACTCCCACTGTCCCTCCCCCTCCCCCTATCCCTCCCCCTCCCCCTGTCGCAACAGCGTGTCCTAGTGAAACTTGCAGCAGGGCTCCACTCGTAAGGCGCTCATCGGACCACCCCGCGAGAGGCCAACATGGTGACGCAGCAAGACATCGAGAGCTACCTCGACCGCCTGTCCGCTGACGGGGCGACCTATACGGAAGTGGAGGACGGGCTCTGGAACGTGAAGCCCGCCGGCGAGCTCGATTTCGGGGTCGTCGTCCACTACTCGCCCCCGGTCGTCGTGATCCGCGTGAAGGTGATGGAGCTCCCCGCCGACGCCAAGTCGACGAACGGTCTCACGCGCCGCCTCCTCGAGATGAACGCGACGGAGATGCTCCACGGGTCGTACGGCATCCAGAACAACACGGTCGTCCTCACCGAGGCGCTCGAACTCTCCCATCTGGAGTTCGAGGAGTTCCTCGCCGCATACGAAAGCATCACCATGGCGCTCGCGTCGCACATCCGCGAACTGGCGTCGTTCCGCGAGGCTCGCTGACGATGGGCATCTTCGATCGCATCGCCACGTTGTTCAAGTCGAACATCAACGACCTGATCTCGAAGGCCGAGAATCCGGAGAAGATGCTCGACCAGATCGTCGTCGACATGCGCAACCAGCTCGCCAAGGCCAAGCAGCAGGTGGCCAGCGCGATCGCCGACGAGAAGCGCCTCAAGGACCAGGCCGAGGCCGAGCTGCGCGCCGCCGCGGACTGGGAGCAGAAGGCCATGCTCGCGATCAAGGAGAATCGCGAGGACCTCGCCAAGCAGGCGCTCATGCGCCAGAGCGAGCACGAGGAGCATGGGCGCCAGTTGCAGCAGACCTGGCAGGCCCACGCCATGGAGACGGAGAAGCTCAAGAACCAGCTGCGCGACCTCAACGACAAGATCGAGGAGGCCAAGCGCAAGAAGAACCTCCTCCTCGCGCGGCAGCGCCGGGCGCAGGCTCAGCAGCGCATCGCCGAGACGATGTCGTCCATGTCGGAGAAGAGCGCCTTCGAGGCGTTCGCCCGCATGGAGGAGAAGGTCGAGCAGAACGAGCGGATGATCAAAGCCTCGACGGAGATCGACGAGGAGTTCTCGGGCGACCGGCTCGCGTCGGACTTCAAGCGCCTCGAGAAGGTCGCCGGCTCGGTGAGCGCCGACCAGCGCCTGCTCGAGCTCAAGCAGAAGATGGGGCTCCTTCCCTCGGGCGGCGCCAGCGAACCGCGTCGCATCGGGGCCGGTGAGGAGACCGTCCACGCCGAGGTCGAGGATGCCCGGCCGGAGAAGAAATAGCGTTGGCTGACCCGCGCCCCGACACGGCGGCGAAAGTCCGGCTCGTGCAACTGACGCCCGGCCTCGCGGGCGTCATCGCGCTCTTCCTCCTGCTCTGGTTCGCGCGGAGCATCGCGTCGATCCTGCTGCTCTTCTTCCTCGCGATCCTGCTCGGCGTCTACCTCGACGCCCTGCGCGAGGGACTCGCCCGCCGGTTCCGGCTGACGCCCGGCGTCGCCATCACCGTCGCCGTCGTCCTCACGTTCGCCGGCGTGTACGTCATCTGGGCGCTGCTCGTGCCCCCCGTCGTCGAGCAGACGCGCCAGCTCATCACGCGACTCCCCGACTTCGCCGTCGCGTGGCAACACCGCGTGGCGCGCCTCGTCGAGCGGTTCCCGGCGCTCGAGCCGTACGTCGGCGCCGACCGGCAGGCCGACCTCGTCAACTCGGCGCTCGCCGAGGCGGAAGGCTTCCTCTCGGGACTCATCCCGCACGTGTTCGACATCGTGCACGGGTTCATCAACGTCGTCTCGGTGCTGGTGATGGGGCTCTACCTCGCGTTGCATCCGCGCACGTATGAGGGGATGCTCGTCGCCGTCACGCCGCCGCGCTATCGCGACCGGGCGCGCGCCGTGCTCGCCGATCTCGCGCGCACGCTGCGCGCCTGGGTCATCTCGCAGCTCCTCGCCATGACCGTGCTCGGCGTGCTCACGGCGTTCCTCTTCTGGCTGGTGGACGTCCCGTATTGGCTCACGTTCGGCATCTTCGCCGGCGTCGCGGCCATCGTGCCGTTCTTCGGCACGCTCGTCTCGACGGTCGCGCCCGCGCTCTTCGTGCTCGGCGGCGCCGGCGGCGTGAGCGGCGCCCTGATCGTGCTCCTCATCGGCGTCGTCGTGCACCTCGTCGAGGCGAACGTCGTCGCACCGCTGATCATGCAGAAGGGGGTGCACCTGCCCCCCGTCTTCTCCATCCTCGCCGTGCTCGTCGTCGGCAAGCTGCTCGGTCCCGCCGGGTTGCTCGTCGCCGTGCCGATGCTCGCCGTCGTGATGGTGCTCGTGCGGAAGGTGCTCATCGAGGGGATCTACGGCGACCCGCCGCGCGAGCACCGCGCCGATGCGGCCGCCCCGGCCGACGGCGCTGCGCGCGCCGAGCCCGCGACGCCCGCCTGACCGGCGGCTTCGCCCGTCGCGGCGCGCCGCACGCACGGACCGCCGCAACGTTCCGTCCCGCCTCGCGCTGCGCGGGTCACGCACTACGCGCCTCGCCATGTCATCGTGGCGCGTGTCCTCCAACGCCCTCGACATGCGCCGCGTCTCGCGGCGGTTCCGCGCCGGCATCGACGGCTGCTCCGCCGTCGTCACGGCGCTGCGCGAGGTCTCGTTGCGTGTCGCGCGCGGCGAGTGCGTGGGCGTCTGCGGCCCGTCCGGCGCGGGGAAGACGACGCTCCTGCTCGTCGCCGCGGGGCTCCTCTCCCCGGACGCCGGCGCCGTGTGGCGCGCCTCCGCCGAGTGGGTGGACGAAGCGAGTGACGCGCTCGGCTTCCTCACCGTGCGCGGCGCGCTCGAATACGCGCTGAGCCAGCGCGAGCTCGCCGGCCGCTCGTGCGACGGCGACCTCGCGGCGATCCTCGAACGCGCCGAGCTCGCCGAGGTGGCGGGATCGCGGGTCGGGCAGCTCACCGCCGGGTTCCGCGCCCGGCTCCGCGTCGCCCACGCGCTGCTCGCGCGTCCCGCGCTCCTCTGCATCGACGAGCCGCTCGCCGGCATCGGCCCCGTCGAGCGTCGACGCTACGCGACGTTCCTCGCGTCGCTCCAGCGAGACGGGATGGCGCTCCTGCTCTCGGCCCGGCATCGGGCGCTCCTCGCGCCCGTCGCCGCGCGCGTCGTCACGCTCGATGCCGGTCGTCTCCTCGACGCATCGGAGGATCCCGGCGCCATCGAGCTCCACGTGCGCACGCCCATCGCCGCCGCCGGCATCCTCGCCTCGCATCTCACCGGCGTCGAACGGCGCGGGCGCACGCTGCGCGTCCCGCTCGCCCGCGCCTCCGCCGAGGAGATCCTCAGTACCTGCCTCGCGCTCGGCATCCGCGTCCGCGGCAGCCGCATCGTGTCGGCCGGGCCACCCGGCCGGGTCGCCGAGCCGGACGCGCACGAGGAGCTCGACGACGCCTCCTGAATCGCCGGAGCGTCCCGGCGGACGCCTCGCTCGCGCCGTCCGCCGCCTCACCCCTCACGCTCCGCCTCACGCGCCCGCCTCACGCGCTCGCCTCACGCCTCACGCGCTCGCCTCACGCCCCCTCGGCCTCGCGCCGCTCCCGCGTCGCGCCACGATCGCGGGACCCGTTCGCCCACTCCACACTCCCCGTTCTCCCACTGTAGTTTAGGGAGTGCCCGACTTCCGACTCTACAACTCGCTCTCCCGCGAGATCGAACCTTTCGCCCCCGCCGACGGCCACACCGTCAAGCTCTATGCGTGCGGGCCGACCGTGTACAATCCGGCGCACCTCGGCAACTACCGCACCTTCCTGTTCGAGGACCTGCTGCGGCGCGTGCTCCGCATGCGCGGGTGGGCGGTCGAGCAGGTGATGAACCTCACCGACGTCGACGACAAGATCATCAAGCGCGCCACCGAGCGGGGGCAGACGATCCGCCAGGTCACCGACCCGGTGATCGGTATCTTCCACGACGACCGCGAGTTCCTGCGCATCCAGCGCGCCGAGCATTACCCGCGCGCCACGGATTTCATCGCGCAGATGATCGCGCTCGTGCGGCGCCTCGAGGAGAAGGGGGTCGCGTACAAGGCGGAGGACGGGTCGGTCTACTTCGCGATCGACAAGTTCCCCGGCTACGGCAAGCTCTCGCGGCTCGACACGCGCGAGATCAAGTCGGGGGCGCGCGTCGCGCAGGACGATTACGCCAAGGAGAACGCGCAGGACTTCGCGCTGTGGAAGAGCGCGAAGCCCGAGGACGAGGCGTGCGAGGCGGCGTGGGATTCGCCCTGGGGGCGCGGCCGCCCGGGGTGGCATCTCGAGTGCTCGGCGATGGCGATGGCGATCCTCGGCGAGACGATCGACCTGCACGCCGGCGGCATCGACCTGCAGTTCCCGCATCACGAGGACGAGATCGCCCAGAGCGAGGCCGCGACGGGGAAGCCGTTCAGCCGCTTCTGGTGCCACGGCGAATTCCTGCTGACCGACGGCGCGAAGATGGCGAAGCGCGTCGGCAACGTGAGCACCGTGGCCGACCTGCGCGCCAACGGCGTGAGCGCGGCAGCGCTGCGGCACTTCATGTTCTCGACGCACTACCGCAAGCAGCTCAACCTCTCGGGCGAGGCGCTCGAAGGGAGCGTCGAGGCGGTGCGCCGCGTCGGCGATTTCGCCGAGCGGCTCGAGCGCGAACGCGCCGGCACGCCCGGGCTCGCCGAAGCGGCGGAGACGCTGCTCGTCGAGGTGGCGAACGCGTTCGGCGACGACCTGAACGCGCCGCGCGCGATGGGCGCGCTGTTCGAGTTCATCACGGCGGCGAACCGCGAGCTCGATGTGCGCGGCAAGGACGCCGAGGCGTTGGCGCGGGCGCGCGAGGCGTTCCGCCAGGTGAACGCGGTGTTCGACATCGTCCCCGACCGGGTCGTCGAGGATGCCACGCTGGCGGCGTGGGTGGAGCAGCAGTTGGCGGAGCGTGCGGCGGCACGTCAGCGGCGCGATTTCGCGACGGCCGATTCGGTGCGCAAGGCGTTGGAGGAAAAGGGGATAGCCATCGAGGACTCCCCGACGGGCACGCGCTGGAAGAAGGTGCACTGAGGGGCGTGGTACGCACCTAACGCCGTGCCGCTCAACGGCTTGACTTGGGTCGGCCGTCTGGGTATTCTATGAGTCTCGCGCAAATAGCCTGCCGCTGACGTAGCTCAATTGGCAGAGCACCTGATTTGTAATCAGGCGGTTGCGAGTTCGATTCTCGCCGTCAGCTCTGCTGTCGCTGTCAGTCGGACTCGGTTGCTTGCGGGGCGCGGTACGGGTGTGTCGCGGTGGGGTACTCAAGTGGCCAACGAGAGCAGACTGTAAATCTGCCGGCGCAAGCCTTCGAAGGTTCGAATCCTTCCCCCACCATAGGGTGAATGGCGGTGCGGTGAGGGATCGCCGCGAAGCGAAGGGCCGGGTTTGCGGGAGTAGCTCAGCTGGTAGAGCGCAAGCCTTCCAAGCTTGATGTCGCGGGTTCGAGCCCCGTCTCCCGCTCTGCGGTGTGGCAGGAACGAAGGGAGAGTGGCAGGTCCGATGCACGCGTAGCTCAGTCGGTAGAGCACACCCTTGGTAAGGGTGAGGTCACCGGTTCAATCCCGGTCGCGTGCTCTGTGGATGCAGGGGCAGGTCGCAGGACATGGCACGATCGTGCCACGGGGACGGTCAACCGTGAACCGTCAATACACGTTGGTTTTGACATCGAGAGGCCCGGGCCATGCCCCGTGAGAAGATCATCCTGGCGTGCAGTGACTGCAAGAACCGCAACTACTTCACGATGAAGAACAAGCGCCTCCACCCGGAGCGCGTGGAGTGGAAGAAGTACTGCCCGCGTTGCAACAAGCACGTGCTCCACAAAGAGACGAAGTAGATGACGACCCCGGTCGTCCCCCAGCAGCCCGGCGCCCTCCAGAAGGTCGTCACGTTCTACCATGACGTGATGGCCGAGATGCGCCGCGTGACGTGGCCCGACTGGCCGCAGGTGCGCCAGTTGTCGATCGGCGTCATCGCGCTGTCGCTGTTCATCGGGCTCGTGATCTTCATCATGGATGGCATCCTGCAGCAGGTGCTCGTGAACTGGATCCCGAAGCTCGTGGGGGCCTGAGGTGACGCATCGTTTTTACGCGGTCCAGACGACGTCGGGCCACGAGAACAAGGTGCGGTCGCTCCTGCAGCGGAAGATCGACGCCGATCCCTCGCCGGCCGAGCAGCGCGCCATCCGGCAGGCGCTGGTGCCGACCGAGCAGGTGGTCGAGATCAAGAACGGCAAGAAGGTCGCCGTCGAGCGCAAGGTGTACCCGGGCTACGTGCTGGTGGAGATGCTCCTGAACCAGGAGACGCTGCACACGGTGAACGGGATCCAGGGCGTGATCAAGTTCGTGGGCAAGGATCGCGACCCGCAGGCGCTCCGGCCGGACGAAGTGAACCGCCTCCTCGGCATCGCCGACGAAGCGGTGGAAGAGGCGCCGAAGGAGGAGATCCCGTTCCTCGTCGGCCAGGCGGTGGCGATCACGGAAGGGCCGTTCTCCGATTTCAACGGGACGGTCGAGGACGTGATGGCCGACAAGGGGAAGGTGCGGGTGAGCGTGAGTCTGTTCGGGCGGCCGACGTCGGTCGAGCTCGACTACCTCCAGCTCCGCGCGCATTGAGACGACGACGCGTGGACGGTTCACCGGTCACGGTGAATCGTGCACGGTACACGGCGGTTGTAGTTCAATAGAAAGTACGTGCCCTTGCGCGGGGCAGCTGCGACACAGCGAGGAGCGCACCGTCGGATACCACGACGACGAAAATCACACCGTGGAAGTCAGCGGCACCGTTCCCGGCTCGTTCTCGAGCTCCGGGCACTGGTCCGCTATACGTGTCTAGGGGAGTCCCATGGCAAAGAAGGTCACCGGTTTCGTCAAGCTGCAGATCCCTGCAGGCAAGGCGAACCCGGCCCCTCCGGTCGGCACCGCGCTCGGTCCGCAGGGGATCAACATCATGGCGTTCTGCAAAGAGTTCAACGCTCGGACGCAGGGCCAGGATACGATCCTCCCGGTCGAGATCACGATCTATGCCGACAAGTCCTTCACCTTCATCCTGAAGACGCCGCCCGCGGCGATCCTCATCAAGAAGGAGTTGGGCCTCGAGAAGGGCTCGGGCCAGCCGAACCGCAACAAGGTGGGCAAGATCACCAAGGCGCAGATGAAGAAGATCGCCGAGTTGAAGATGCCCGACCTGAACTGTGAGTCGCTCGAGTCGGCGATGAAGATGGTCGCCGGCGCCGCGCGGTCGATGGGTGTGGAGGTCGCCGACTGATGCGCACCCACGGCAAGAAGTTCCGCAAGGCCGCCGAGCTCCGCACCATCGAATCGGCGTACCAGCCGAAGGCGGCGCTGGAGATCATCAAGAAGGCCGCGTTCGCGAAGTTCGACGAGACCGTCGACGTCGCGATCCGTCTCGGCGTCGATCCGCGCCACGCCGACCAGGTCGTCCGCGGCACGGTGGTGCTGCCGGCCGGCACGGGCAAGAGCGTGCGCGTGCTCGTCATCGCCGTCGGCGACAAGGCGAAGGAGGCCGAGGCCGCCGGCGCCGATTTCGTCGGCTCCGAGTACATCGCCAAGATCAAGGAAGGCTGGCTCGACTTCGACATCATGATCGCGACCCCGGACCAGATGGGGCAGATCGGCGCGCTCGGTCGCGTGCTCGGTCCCCGCGGCCTGATGCCGAACCCGAAGGCCGGCACCGTGACGTTCAACATCGGCCAGGCGGTGAAGGAGACCAAGGCCGGCAAGATCGAGTTCCGCGTCGACAAGGGCGGCAACGTGCACGCCGCCATCGGCAAGGTCTCGTTCCCGCTCGAGTCCCTCGAGACCAACTTCCAGGCCCTCATGGACACGATCGTCCGCTCGAAGCCCGCCGCGGCCAAGGGCGTGTACGTGAAGACGGTCGCCGTCAGCAGCACGATGGGCCCGGGCGTGCGGGTCGACACCACTCCCTACCGGTAACGAGCGATGAAGCGACCCGAAAAGGAAAAGCTCGTCGCCGAGCTCAAGGCGAAGATGGTGGGCGCCAGCGCCCTCTATTACACCGACTTCACCGGTCTCAACGTGAAGCGGATGACGGACCTGCGCCGCCGCCTCCGCAAGGACGGCGTCGAGTACGTCGTGATCAAGAACTCCCTCGCGCTCAAGGCCGTGAACGAGAGCGGTCTCGCGGGCGTGCGGCTCAAGGGGCCCACAGGCGTCGTCGTCGCGAAGGACGCGATCGCCGCCGCCAAGGTGCTGACCGACTTCGCGAAGGAGAACGACGCGCGGCCGGCGGTGAAGGGTGGCCTCTACGAAGGCGCGCAGGTCGATGCCGCGACGGTCAAGAAGCTCGCGTCGATGCCGACCCGCGACGAGGCGCTCGGCCAGCTGCTCGGCTGCTTCAACAGCGTCCTCAGCATGTTCGCGCTCGCCCTCGAGGCGAGAAAGACCCAGCTCGAAACGTCCAACTGATTCCCCAGGCGTCTGCCTGACCAACAACGCCCCAGCACTGCCTGGGGGATTCCAAGGAGATAGCAACAATGGCTAACGCGACCATGGGCAAGGACGAGATCCTCGAGGCGATCGGCGGCATGACCGTCATCGAACTCGCCGAGCTCATCGATGCCTTCAAGACGAAGTTCAACGTGACGATCTCGGCCGTCGCCGCGGGTGGCCCCGCCGCCGGCGCCCCGGCCGCCGCCGCCGAGGAGCAGACGGAGTTCAGCGTCATCCTCAAGGAAGCCGGCGCGAAGAAGATCCAGGTCATCAAGGTGGTGCGCGAGCTCACCGGCCTCGGCCTGAAGGAAGCGAAGGACATGGTGGACGGCGCGCCGCAGGCGATCAAGGCCAGCGCGACGAAGGAAGAGGCGGCCACGATGAAGGCCAAGCTCGAAGAGCAGGGCGCCGTCGTCGAGATCAAGTAAGGGCGGGCGGTCCGTGCCGGGGCGGAAGGTCCGCTCGCGCCCCGGCACGCTCCACCTCCCTCACTTGGTCTCCGCCATGCACGCATCCGCTCCGCGCGACAACTGACGTCTTCTGCGCTCCCCTCCACGCCGCGAACACCCGCGGCGACGGGGTGGGGCGGCTTTCGCCTGTCTCTGGGTGAACCCGGGTTGATATGATCAAACAGATTTCCTTCGGAAAGCTCGAGCACGGCATGGGCATGCCCCACCTGCTCGACATCCAGACGCGAGCGTTCGAGTCGCTCCTCCAGCTCGACGCCGCCGCCCACGACCGCGAAGACGTCGGTCTCGAACGGGTCTTCAAGGACCTGTTCCCGATCACCGACGTCCACGAGAACTTCTCGCTCGACTTCAAGCGCTACACGCTCGGCGAGCCGAAGTACTCCGTGGAAGAGTGCATCGAGCGCGACATGACGTACTCCGCGCCGCTCAAGGCCACCCTCACCCTCACCGTGTACGAGGAGTCGGCGGCCGACGGCAAGAAGCGCGTCAAGAACCAGATCGAGAAGGAAGTCTACCTGGGCGAGCTCCCGCTCCTCACGCAGCTCGGCACCTTCGTCATCAACGGCGCCGAACGCGTGATCGTGAGCCAGCTCCACCGCTCGCCGGGCGTGGTGTTCGAGGAGTCGACGCACCCCAACGGGCAGCGCCTCATCTCCGCGCGCATCATCCCGTTCCGCGGCTCGTGGGTCGAGTTCACCGTCGACATCCACGACATCATCTACGTCCACATCGACAAGAAGAAGAAGTTCCCGGCCACCGCGCTCCTCCGCGCCTTCGGCTTCGGGAACAACGCCGACATCCTCCGGCTCTTCTTCGCCGTCCGCGAGCTCGACCTCACGCGCAAGCGCGAAGGGCGCGCCGAGAACCGTGAAGTCGTCGGCGCGATCATCGCCGAGGACATCGAGCTGCCGGGCGAGGCCACGGCCGAGGACGCGCCGAAGGCCAAGACCAAGAAGGCCCGCGCCGAGCGCGAGCGCTCCGAGAACGTGCTCCTCGTCCGCCAGGGCGACGAGCTCACCGAGGAGGTGTTCAACCGCCTCCGCCGGCAGAAGATCGACACCGTGAAGGTGTTCGCCAGCTACACGACCGTCGACGTCCGTGACGAACTCGACGCCATCGAGCGCCAGGAGCGCCCGGTGCCGCGCGTCATCGCCGTCGACGCCATCGACCCGGAGACGGGCGAGGTCGTCGCCGAAGCCGGCCAGGCGCTCAAGGAGACGCTCGCCAAGCGGCTGCGCAAGCACGGCCTCATCAAGGTCCAGTGCTTCGTGCCCAGCGGGCGCGCCGAGAGCACGCTCATCAAGAACACCCTCGCCAAGGACCCGACGCACGGCGAGGACGAGGCCCTCAAGCAGATCTACTCGCTCCTCCGGCCCGGCGACGCGCCGAACAAGGAGACGGCCAAGCAGGCCCTCGAGCGGCTCTTCTTCAGTCCGAAGCGCTACGACCTCGGCCGCGTCGGCCGCTACAAGATCAACCAGCGCCTCGGCCTCAACACGCCGGCGAGCCACACGGTGCTCACGAAGGACGACTTCGTGGCGATCGTCCGCTACCTCGTGGAGCTCCACGAGGGGCGCGGGCACGTCGACGACATCGACCATCTGGGCAACCGCCGCATCCGCTCGGTGGGCGAGCTGATCGCCAACCAGTTCTCCGTCGGCCTGTCGCGCATGGCGCGCCTGGTGAAGGAGCGGATGTCGATCAACCAGGACACCGAGAAGATCGCGCTCGACGACCTCGTCAACGCCCGCACCGTCTCGGCGGTGATCCAGGCGTTCTTCGGCTCGTCGCAGCTCTCGCAGTTCATGGACCAGACGAACCCGCTGGCCGAGCTGACGCACAAGCGCCGCCTGTCGGCGCTCGGACCGGGCGGCCTGACGCGCGAGCGCGCCGGGTTCGAGGTCCGCGACGTGCACTATTCGCAGTACGGGCGCATGTGCCCCATCGAGACGCCGGAAGGCCCGAACATCGGCCTCATCACGTCGCTGGCGTGCTTCGCGCGCGTCAACGACCTCGGCTTCATCGAGACGCCGTACCGCGTCGTGAAGAACGGCAAGGTGACGAACGAGATCGCGTGGCTCGACGCCAACCGCGAGGAAGAGGCGACGATCGCGCAGGCCTCGGCGCCGCTCGGCGAGGACAACACGTTCCTCGACGAGCTCGTGCTGTGCCGCCAGCAGGGCGACTTCCCGCTCGTCTCGCCCGGGCGCATCGACTACATGGACGTCGCGCCCGAGCAGCTCGTCTCGATCGCCGCGGCGCTCATCCCGTTCCTCGAGCACGACGACGCCAACCGCGCGCTGATGGGCTCGAACATGCAGCGCCAGTCGGTGCCGCTCCTCAACCCGCAGACGCCGTTCGTCGGCACCGGGCTCGAGGAGACGGTGGCCCGCGACTCCGGCGCGACGGTCATCGCGCGCCGCTCGGGCATCGTCACGCGGGTCACGGCCGACGAGATCCTCGTCGACGCCGGCCCGGTGGAGAAGGGGAAGAAGGGGTCCGAGGAGCCGCTCGCGCGGCTCACGCAGCAGGACCGCTACCGCATCAAGAAGTACTGGCGCACGAACCAGGACACCGCCATCAACCAGCGGCCGATCGTCAAGCTCGGCCAGAAGGTGAAGGCCGGCGACGTGCTCGCCGACGGCGCGGCCACCGAGCACGGGCAGCTGGCGCTCGGCTCGAACGTGCTCGTGGCGTTCATGAGCTGGTACGGCCACAACTTCGAGGACGCCATCATCCTCAGCGAGCGGCTGGTGAAGGACGACGTCTACTCGTCGATCCACATCCAGGAGCTCGAACTGCACGTGCGCGACACGAAGCGCGGGCAGGAGGAGATCACGCGCGAGATCCCGAACGTGTCGGAGGACTCGCTCGTCGACCTCGACGAGCGCGGCATCGTCCGCATCGGCGCGCACGTGCGCCCGGGCGACATCCTCGTCGGCAAGATCACGCCGAAGGGCGAGACCGAGCTGTCGCCCGAAGAGAAGCTGCTCACGGCGATCTTCGGCGAGAAGGCGAAGGACGTGAAGGATTCGTCGCTCAAGGTGTCGCCGGGGATGGAAGGCGTCGTCATCGACGTCAAGATCTTCTCGCGCATCGAGGACCAGGTCGTCGAGAAGGACCGCGGCGAGCGGATCGGCGAGGTGCGCCGCCTCGAGGGCGAGGAGAAGGTGCGCGTCAACGACGTCCGCGACGCCGAGCTGAAGGAGCTGCTCGAGGGGCAGACGGTGGCGCTCGCGCTCAAGTCGGGGACGGTCGAGGAGGCCATCCCGGCGGGCACGAAGCTCACCGCCGACGTGCTCGACACGATCCGCCTGGCGACGCTCGACCTCAAGACGTTCCGCGTCGAGAACAAGAAGGTCAACGACGCGATGCGGGAGATCATCGAGGCCGCGAACGCGGTGAAGGCGAAGATCGAGGAGAAGGCGGAGGAGCGGATCGACCGCATCCTCCAGCCCGACGAACTCCCGCCGGGCGTCATCCAGCTCGTGAAGGTCTACCTCGCCGAGAAGCGCAAGATCTCGGTGGGCGACAAGATGGCCGGCCGCCACGGCAACAAGGGCATCGTGGCGCGCATCGTGCCGGAAGAGGACATGCCGTTCCTGCCCGACGGGCGGCCGGTCGACATCGTCCTCAACCCGCTCGGCGTTCCGTCGCGCATGAACGTCGGGCAGATCCTCGAGACCCACCTCGGGTGGGCCGCGAAGATCCTCGGCTTCTACGCCAAGACGCCGGTGTTCTCCGGAGCGAACGAGAAGGAGATCGGACTGCTGATGCGGCTCGCGTCGCTGCGCTGGTCGCACGACGCGCTGGCGCTCAAGACGCCGATGCTCGAGGTGAGCGACGCCGACATCCGCGGGTTCCTCGGCGAGCTGCGCCCCGCCGTCGGGGAGGAGAAGGTCGAGCTCATGCACGACGCCGACCTCGCCGACCTGAACAAGCGCGGCCTCTCGGCCGAGACGAAGGACGTCTACCACCGCGTGCGCGACTACATCGCGGCCGCGGCCAAGGAGCTCGCCGAGCGCGAGCTCGTCGACCTGCAGCACGCCGTCGCGTTCCATCAGGCGGCCGCCGACGACGAATCCATCGCGGTGCCGCGCCGGGCCGAGATCAAGAAGTCGCTGAAGGAAGTCGAGAAGAAGGCCGCGCTGTCGCCGGCCGAACTGCTCGAGACGATGGGGCTGCCGGCGCTCGCCGGCATGCTCGGCCCGAAGGGCGAGGCCGACGTGAACGCGGCGTCGCTCGAGCTCGTGCAGCGCGCCGGGCTCACGCCGACCGGCAAGATCCACCTCCGTGACGGCCGCACGGGCGAGAACTTCATCTCGCCGGTGACCGTCGGCAGCGTCTACATGCTCAAGCTGTCGCACCTGGTCGACGACAAGATCCACGCCCGGTCCATCGGACCGTACTCGCTCGTCACGCAGCAGCCGCTCGCCGGCAAGGCGCAGTTCGGCGGCCAGCGCTTCGGCGAGATGGAAGTGTGGGCGCTCGAGGCGTACGGCGCCGCGCACACGCTGCAGGAGATCCTCACGGTGAAGTCGGACGACGTGAACGGCCGGTCGCGCGTGTACGAGGCGATCGTGAAGGGGCAGAACCTGCCCGAGCCGGGCACGCCGGAATCGTTCAACGTGCTGGTGAAGGAATTGCAGGCCCTCGGGATTCACGTGACGATGGATGCCAACGCAGAGGGTGGTTACAGCGGGTTGCCCTTCAGCGCAGGCGAGGAATAACTCATGATCGACTTCCGTAACGCGCGGGACGCCCGCGCATCCGCGTTCGATTACATCCAGGTCCGCATCGCCTCCCCCGAGGAGATCCGCGGCCCCAAGGACTCCAAGGAGCGCGAGCGGCTGGAGATGGCCGGCCTGCGGTCGTGGTGGTCGTGGGGCGAGGTCACCAAGCCGGAGACCATCAACTACCGGTCGTTCAAGCCGGAGAAGGACGGCCTCTTCTGCGAGCGCATCTTCGGTCCGGTCAAGGACTGGGAATGCCATTGCGGCAAGTACAAGCGCATCCGCTACCGCGGCGTGATCTGCGACCGCTGCGGCGTCGAGGTGACGCTGAGCAAGGTGCGTCGCGACCGCATGGGGCACATCGAGCTCGCCGTGCCGGTGGCGCACATCTGGTTCTTCAAGACGCTGCCGAGCCCGATGGGCAACCTCCTCGACCTCACGCTCCGTGACCTCGAGAAGGTGATCTACTATTCGAACTACGTCGTCATCGAGCCGGGCGAGCAGGACGTGCGCACGAACGAGCTCCTCGACGAGGAGCAGTACCTCACGCTCCGCATGAAGGCGAAGGAAGAGGGCGACGCCGCGTTCCACGCCGACATCGGCGCGCCCGCGGTGCGCGACCTCCTGCGCCGCCTCGACATCGACAAGGTCGCCGAGGAGCTCCGCGCGCAGGTCGTGACCGAGACGTCGCAGCACAAGAAGAAGCAGATGCTGAAGCGCCTCAAGATCGTCGACGCCTTCCGCAACTCGGGCGACCACAGCGACGTGCGCAACAAGCCGGAATGGATGATCCTGGACGTCATCCCGGTCATCCCGCCCGACCTGCGTCCGCTCGTGCCGCTCGACGGCGGCCGCTTCGCGACGTCGGACCTCAACGACCTGTATCGCCGCGTCATCAACCGCAACAACCGCCTGCAGAAGCTCATCGTGCATCGCGCGCCGGAAGTCATCCTCCGGAACGAGAAGCGCATGCTGCAGGAGGCGGTCGACGCGCTGTTCGACAATGGTCGCCGCTCGAAGGCGATCCGCGGCCGCGGCAAGCGTCCGCTCAAGTCGCTGAGCGACATGCTCAAGGGCAAGCAGGGCCGGTTCCGCCAGAACCTGCTCGGCAAGCGCGTGGACTACTCGGGCCGTTCCGTCATCGTCGTCGGCCCCGAACTCATGCTCCACCAGTGCGGCCTGCCCAAGGCGATGGCGCTCGAACTGTTCAAGCCGTTCATCATCCACAAGCTCGTCGAGAAGGGGATCGCCGAGACGGTGAAGCGCGCCAAGAAGATCGTGGAGCGCGAGTCGTCGGAGGTGTACGAGATCCTCGAAGAGATCATCCGCGACCACCCGGTGCTCCTCAACCGCGCGCCGACGCTCCACCGCCTGGGCATCCAGGCGTTCGAGCCGGTGCTGGTCGAGGGCAAGGCCATCCGCATCCATCCGCTCGTCTGCGCGGCGTTCAACGCCGACTTCGACGGCGACCAGATGGCCGTGCACGTGCCGCTGTCGTACGAGGCGCAGCTCGAGGCCCGCGTCCTCATGCTGTCGTCGAACAACATCCTCAAGCCGGCCGACGGCCGCCCGGTGGCGGAGCCCAGCCAGGACATCGTGCTCGGCTGCTACTTCGCGACCAAGGCGCCGATCGGGTTCGAGGAACTGCTGAAGGACCCGAAGCAGCTCAAGGCGCTGCGGACCTTCACGACGGCCACCGAAGTCGAGATGGCCATGGCGCTCGGGCACCTGACGACGCACTCGGCCATCAAGTTCTTCGTGCAGCGTGGCGGCCCCGGCACGTGGGAGGTCACCACGGCCGGCCGCGTCATGTTCAACGAGATCGTCCCGAAGGAACTGCCGTTCCAGAACCGGGACATGAAGAAGAAGGCGCTCGGCGAGATCGTGTTCGAGTCGTACCGCCACGCCGGGCTCGGCGCGACGGTCGCGCTGCTCGACCGCCTCAAGGACTTCGGCTTCCGCAACGCGACGCGCGGTGGCGTCTCGATCGGCATCGAGGACCTCGAGATCCCCGTCGAGAAGGAGAGCCTGCTCGAGGAGGCGTCGACCCGCGTCGAGCGCTTCACGAAGGCCTACCAGACCGGCAACATCACGAACGGCGAACGCTACAACAAGGTCATCGACACCTGGACGCACGCGAACAACGACATCGCCGAGGCGATGGTCAAGCGCATGCGCGAATCGCAGAACGGGTTCAACCCGGTGTTCATGATGTTCGACTCGGGCTCGCGCGGTTCGCGCGACCAGATCCGCCAGCTGGCCGGCATGCGCGGCCTCATGGCGAAGCCGCAGAAGAAGCTCACCGGCGGCATCGGCGAGATCATCGAGAACCCGATCAAGTCGAACTTCCGTGAAGGGCTCTCCGTGCTCGAGTACTTCTCGTCGACGCACGGCGCCCGCAAGGGTCTCGCCGACACGGCGCTCAAGACGGCCGACGCCGGCTACCTGACGCGCCGCCTCTGCGACGTCGCCCAGGACGTGACGATCACGGAAGAGGATTGCGGCACGGTGATGGGACTCGAGGTCGCCGCGCTGAAGGAAGGCGAGGACATCATCGAGCCGTTGGCCGAGCGCATCGTCGGCAACGTGTCGGCCGAGGACGTCGAGGATCCGCAGCTGCTCGACGAATCCGGACGCCGTGCCCTGCTCGTCGAGGCCGGCCAGATGATCAGCGAGGAGACGGCGAAGGCGATCGAGGAATCGGGCATCGAGTCGATCAAGATCCGTTCGGTCCTGACCTGCGAGGCCAAGCGGGGGCTGTGCCGCATGTGCTACGGCCGCAACCTCGCGACGATGGACATGGTCGACATCGGCGAGGCCGTCGGCATCATCGCGGCGCAGTCGATCGGCGAGCCGGGCACGCAGCTCACGCTCCGCACCTTCCACATCGGCGGCACGGCGGCGCGCATCGCCGAGACGACCGCCCGCAAGTCGAAGGTGGCCGGCGTCATCGAGTACGGCGACCGCCTGCTGCACGTCACGAACAGCGACGGCGCGCAGATCGTCACGTCGTACGAGGGTGAGATCTTCATCCGCGCCTCGAAGGACAAGAACGCGCCCATCACGGCGCGCCTGCAGACGCCGCTCGGCGCCATCCTCCTCGCCAAGGACGGCGACGAGGTGGCGAAGGAGCAGGTGCTGTTCACGTGGGACCCGTACACCAACCCGATCATCTCCGACGTCGCCGGCGAGGTGCGTTTCGTCGACCTCGTCGAGGAAGAGTCGGTGTCCGAGGAGCTCGACGAACTGACGGGCCTCCGCCAGCGCGTCGTCATCGAGGACCGCGAGAAGAAGCTGCACCCGCACATCGAGATCTGGAGCTCGAAGGGCGGCAAGGAGAAGCGCGTGCGCGACTTCGTCATCCCGGTGGGCGCCCAGCTCATCGTGGAGAACGGCGACGAGATCTCGTCGGGCACCATCCTCGCCAAGATCTCGCGCGAGGCGTACAAGACCCGCGACATCACGGGCGGCCTGCCGCGCGTGGCCGAACTCTTCGAAGCCCGCCGCCCGAAGGACCCGGCGACGATCTCCGAGGTCGATGGCATCGTGCGGTTCGGCGAGATCAAGCGCGGCAAGCGCGAGATCTTCGTGGCGCCGGTCAAGGCCGACGGCACCGCCGACGAACAGGCCGAGGCGCACCTGTACGAGGTCGCGTCGGGCAAGCACCTGCGCGTGCACGAGGGCGACCGCGTGCGCGCCGGCGACCGCCTGAGCGAGGGGCCGGTGAACCCGCACGACATCCTGCGCATCAAGGGCCCGCGCGCCGTGCAGGAATACCTCCTCAACGAGGTGCAGGAGGTGTACCGCCTGCAGGGCGTGAAGATCAACGACAAGCACATCGGCGTGATCGTGCGCCAGATGCTGCAGAAGGTGCGCGTCATGGACTCGGGCGAGACCGAATTCCTCGAGGGCGAGAACGTCGACAAGGCGATGTTCCGCGACGCCAACGACCGCGCCAAGAAGAAGAAGGACAAGCCCGCGCAGAGCGAGCCGCTCCTGCTCGGCATCACGAAGGCGTCGCTCACCACGCAGTCGTTCATCTCGGCGGCGAGCTTCCAGGAGACCACGCGCGTCCTCACCGATGCGGCCATCCGTGGCGCCAAGGACAACCTCCTCGGCCTCAAGGAGAACATCATCATCGGCCACCTCATCCCGGCCGGCACGGGCATGTACCGGTACCAGGAAGTGGACATGGACGTCGCGCCGCCGCCGATGCCGGAGCCGGTGTTCGGCATCGAGCCGCTCGCCACGGCGGGGCTGCTCGGCACGCCGCTCGCCGAGGCCGCGTCGCCGTTCGCGCCGCTGCCCGACGACGAGTAGGCCGACCGCGTCACCGCTGGTCACGCGCCCCGCACGGTTCGCCGTGCGGGGCGCGCTGCATTGGAGCGTTCGCGTCGGCGACGCGCTCGCGCCGGCGACGCGCTCGCGCCGATCACCGTGGCATCCGCGCGCGGCCGGGGGCGCAGGTGCGCCGCGCCGCCGGGCCTGTGCCTTACACGCTGCGAGCCTCGCGCTGCGCGCGAGTCTCTTGCTACGGCACGGGCCCGGCTTGTCGGCGCACTAGCGCCCCGGCCTGAGCGGGCACCGGTTCGACTCTGGCAGGGAGGGGCAGGGGTGCTCGCACAACGGACGCCGCTGCGTAGCGAGAGACCCGCGGCGACGCCGCGGGGCTCGAAGCGTGTAAGCAGCAGCGTCCGCGAAGCGAGTTCCCCTGCCCCGACCGCGTCGCGCAGAGCTCCGCCGCGCGGCGCGGAGCGCCGAGCCTCGCGCCCGTCCCGCCGCGTCGCCACATTCTCTCGCATGACCGACTCCCCTCGCGCCATCCCGCGCCGCTCCGTCGTCAGCTGGATCCTGTACGACATGGCGAACGTCATCTTCTCGATGGGCGTCATCTCGCTCTACTTCTCGCTCTACGTGCGCGAGCAGGCCGACGCCTCGAAGGCCGACAGCACCTACGGCGCCATCACCGCCGTCGCGATGGGGCTGATGTTCCTCCTCTCGCCGCTCCTCGGCGCGATGACCGACCGCGCCCGCAAGCGCATGCCGTTCCTCGTGTGGGCGACGCTCGTCTCCTGCGCCGCCACCGCGCTGCTCGCCCGCGGCCCGTTCTGGGTGTCGGCCATCCTCTTCGTCATCGCCAACGGCGGCTACCAGGCCGGCGTGCAGTTCTACGACTCGCTCCTCCCCGAGGTCAGCACCGACGAGAACCGGGGCCGCATCAACGGGCTCTCGGTGGGGCTCGGCTACCTCGGCTCCTACATCGCCGTCGGGCTCGGCTTCGTCTTCGGCACCAAGGACAAGGCCATCCTGTTCACGGCCATCGCCGCGCTCTTCCTCCTCATCGCGCTCCCCTGCTTCCTGTTCGTGCACGAGCGCGGCAACCCGAACCCGCGGCCGATCTTCCGGGCCAGCGCCATCGCCGAGTCGCTGCAGGAGACGTGGCGCACGCTCCGCGCCGGCAAGCGGTTCCCGGGGCTGCTGCGCTTCCTCATCGGACGTGCGTTCTACACCGACGCCATCAACACCGTCATCTCGTTCATGTCGCTCTACACGGTGAACGTCGCGATCAGCACCGGGCTCTCGGCCGCCGACGGCGAGAAGCGCGCCCAGTTCGTGCTCATGTCGGCGATCACCGCGGCGATCCTCGGCGGCGTGGCGTGGGGGTTCGTCGTCGACCGCATCGGTCCCAAGAAGACCCTCACCATCATCCTCGGCTGCTGGACTGGCACGTTCACCGTCGCCGCCTGCGTCGGATTCCTCCACCTCCCGATCGGCTGGCTCTACCTCGTCGCCTGCGTCGCCGGCATCTCGCTCGGTGGCACATGGGCGAGCGACCGGCCCTACATGCTCCGCCTCACGCCCCCCGACCGCGTGGGAGAGTTCTACGGACTGTACGGGATGGTCGGCCGCTTCTCGGCCGTGACGGGCCCCGCGCTCTGGGGGCTCACGACCTACATCACGGTGGAGCGCATGGGGATGCCCGCGCTCACCGGCCAGGCGTTCGCCATCGTTACGCTGCTGGCGATGGTGCTCGTGAGCATCGTCATCCTGCGCCCCGTCACCGACGAGAAGCGCGACTGGGCGGCGCTCGAGGCGGCCGCGCAGGGCACGTAGCGCCGGCCCGGCGGCCGGCTTGCCGCCAGGCCGGCCGCGCTTGACCGCGTCGCCCACGCGGCCCACGTTCGACCCGATGCCATTCCTCTCGGCCAAGGGCGCGGCCGCCCTCGCCTCCGTCGCCCTCTTCGCGGTGCTCGGGTGGTTCACGTGGCGCCGCTTCACGCGGCGCGCCGCGATCACCGCCGTGCGGAAGTTCCGGGCCCGCGTCGACCGCTTCAAACTCACGACGAAGGCGTACATCTCCGAGGCGCTGCTCGCCGACGAGACGGTGGCCGCCGCCGTGCGCGCGCACGCCGCCGAGCACGGGATGAGCGAAGCCGCCGTGTGGCAGCGCGTGCGCACCTACGTGCGCGAGATCGTGCCCGTGTTCAACCTGCTCGCCTACTACGAGTACGGCATCTCGCTCTCGCGAGGCCTCCTCCACCTGTTCTATCGCACCGACGTGCGCCACGTGCGGCGCGCGGCGTTCGACGCGCTGCCGCGCGAATCGATCGTCATCTACCTGCTCAACCATCGCTCCAACGCCGACTACGTGTTCTCGGGCTACGCGCTCGCCGGGCAGGTCGCGATCTCCTACGCCGTCGGCGAATGGGCGCGCGTGTTCCCGCTCGAATACATCTTCAAGAGCTTCGGGTCGTACTTCATCCGCCGGCGCTACCGCGAGGCGCTCTACCACACGGTGCTCGAGCGGTACGTGCAGCTCATCACGCGCAACGGCGTCACGCAGGGGATCTTCCCCGAAGGCGGGTTGACGCGCGACGGCACGCTGCGCCCCGCCAAGATCGGGCTGTTCGACTACATCCTCGGCGTGGCGCGCGAGCCCGGCTTCGCCGAGCGCATGTACGTCGTGCCCGTCGCCATCAACTACGACCGCGTGCTCGAGGACCGATCGCTGCTGCGCGAACTGCGCGTGAAGGAAGGCGACCGACCGTCCGGCCGAGTCGCGCAACTGCGCGAGGTGATGAGCTACTTCGTGTGGAACGTCTGGCGCATGGTGTTCCGCCGGTTCAAACGCTACGGCACGGCGGCGATCGTGATCGGCGAACCGGCGCCCCTGAAGCCGTGGCTCGACGCGCTCGCGGCGCGCGGCACGCCCCTCTTCACGCTCGAACGGAGCGAGCGGCTCGCCGAGGTCCAGGGCCTCGTCGACGGGATGATGCAGCGCATCGGCGCCATCATCCCGGTCACGCCCGTGCCCCTCGTGTGCGCCGCCCTGCAGACCTTCGAGAGCGAGTTCGTCACACGCAAGGCGCTCGTCGACCGCATCGACGAGATGCGCGCCTCACTGCTCCATCACGGGCACATCGTGCTCGACCCCGCGGAGCCGGTGGCCGACACCCTCGACCGCGCCTACGACCTGCTGCACATGCGCCGAGTGATCGCCCGCGAGGGTGTCTCCTACGCGATCCTGCCGCGGGGCAGGGAACTGATCAGCTACTACGCGAACTCCGTGGCCCACCTCCTCGGCGAGTTCGAGCAGGCCGTCCGCCGTCGCGACGTCCTGCCGATGGACTTGTTGATGAAGTGAGCGGCGGTGATCGGAAGTGCTTGCGGCAAAAGAACTTAGAGGTGTATCTCCCACTCCCACCCCCACTCGGGTCCCACTCGCACTCGGCTCCCACTCCCACTCGACCTCCCCCGCCCAAGACTTGCCCTCCCACTCCGTCGGAAGGTTGACCCTCCGCCCGCTCTGTACTAAGTTGAGAGTCTGTTCCGTGCCGCCCGCCGGGCGATCCACGTAGAATCAGATCGACGAACACATCAGGGCAGAATGCCGACGATCAACCAGCTCGTTCGTCAGAGCCGTCGGGCCGTTGTCGCCAAGGACAAGGCCCCCGCGCTCAAGATGAACCCCTTCAAGCGTGGCGTGTGCACTCGCGTGTACACCACCACCCCGAAGAAGCCGAACTCCGCGCTCCGCAAGGTCGCGCG
>JACQBG010000026.1 GCA_016194585.1 Gemmatimonadota bacterium | reverse complement strand
GCGGGGGCCATCGCGTCGAGCCCTGATTCGCGCGCGCCCTCACCATGGCCGGGACAGCGCGCAGCGTCAGCTTGGCAGGGAGGGCGCGCAGCGCTCGCGGAGGAGGGCCCGCGGCGTAGCGAGAGACTCGCGCCGAGCAGGCGCGAGGCTCGTGGCGTGTAAGCCGCAGGCCCGACGGAGCGAGCGCTGCGCGCCCGACCGTGCAGGCGGAGCCCGCACGAACGCAACCCGATCGCGCGACACGCGGAGACCGCGGCACGCGGAGTACAGCGCGCAATTGTGACGCACGTGCTTGCGGCATGCGCCAGGACGCTTCATCGTATCGCGCTCAGTCTCCGACGAAGGCGTCCGCTCGGTAGTCCCGCAGCAAGGAGCGAGGTCGCCAGCGCCGGCCAGCCGCAGTCCTTTACCGGAGACCCCCGTGCGTACCACCCCCGCCATGCGCTTGCTGTGCGCCGCGCTCGTTGCTGCCCCTCCCACATTCGCCGTCGCCCAACGTGGCGTGGCGCCCAAGGCAGTACCGAAGGTCGAGACCGTGCCACTCGCCGCGCCGCAGGGCGTAACGGTCAAAGCAGTTACGGGCGGTGTGCAGGTCGCGTGGCAGGCCGTGACCGGCGCCACGCAGTACGTGATCGAGCGCGCATCAAGCGCCACCACCGCGGGCGCCGTGGTCGGCACCGTCGCCGCGCCGGCGTTGACGTTCTTCGACCGTGGCTTCAACGCCGCGGCGACCTACCATGTGGGCGCCGTCGCGGCTGACGGACGCCGCAGCGTGAGCGCGGCCGTCGCGTTCCAGCCGCCCCCTCCCCCGGTCGCCGGCGCCACCGCCGCGCAGACCGTCACGACCGGACGTGCGACCGCCACGCCCCCCGTGGCGCCGTCGCCTGTTGGGGCGATGTCGATCGGGAGCGTCACCAACACTCACCCGATCCTCGGCGGCTACCCGAACGCCTACCCGGGCGACACGCTCATCGTGACGGGCGCCGGCTTCCTCGGCGTCACCAGCGTCTCGCTGCGCACGACGGGGCAACTCAACGCGAGCGAACCGACGGCGTTCCCGGTCGCGACGTTCGCGGGCACCACGAACGGCTTCCGCTTCGTCGTTCCCGCGACCTTGCCGTTGTACCAGGCCGCGCCGGGCACGCGGCCGTTCACGCTCGTCGTCTCGCGGATGATGGACACCGCGAGGAGCAGCCTCGCCATCGGCTACCGTCCGCCGGTGCGCAAGATCACGAGCGTCAAGATGACCGCGGTGCTTTCGAACAAGGGACGCATCCGCATCAACGGCATCGGTTTCGCGGACAAGATCACCTTCCCGCAATATGCCGGCATCGACAACGCGTACTTCGGCACGGGACAGATGGGTTCGATGACGAACCAGTCGGTGCCGCTCGGCAATCTCTCCGACACATACGTCGAGCTCTGGCTCCCGCCGACGTGCGACCAGGAGGGGATCCTCATGCTCACGGCGCCGCGGACCGGCGGGACCCCCGAGATCATCCTTCCCGACGGCGTCATCCGCGTGGCGTGCGTGAAGGATCCGCCGGCTGGCGCGATCGAGGGCTCGACACTGTCCGCCGACGGTCACGTGGACGTGAAGCTCGGCTCGACGATCAGCATCCGCGGCACGAACCTGAAGTACGTCACGCGCGTGCACGACCAGGCCGGCAACAACTGTCCGTTCACGTTCGCGCCGAGCGTGGGGAACAACGGCTTCCTCAACGTGACCATCTCCGCGGCATCGAAGTGCAGCGGCATCCTGTACATGGAGAACAACCTCAGTGACCCCGATTATCAGGCGCCGGTGACCTCCACCGTGACGGGGATGGTGTTCGTCGAGCAACCGCCTCGACTGGACGGCGCGACCCCGCTCTGGGCCGAAGCCGGCAGCACGGTCACCGTCAACGGAGTCTTCCTGACCTATGGGCAAACGCCGAAGGTGACGGTCGGCGGCGTGCCGGCCATCGTGACGGCCAGCACCGACCGGTCGGTCACCTTCAAGCTCGGCGCCGGCACGATGAGCGGCCCCATCGGACTGACCAACGAGGTCGGCACCTCGACACTCACCGGCACGGTGGCGCTGCCGGGCGGTGGCACGCATCCGGCGTTCGTCGTCATCTCGGGGCCGTCAGTGGTGACGGGCGTCAGCCTCATCGCCGGCACCCAGTTCGTCGAATACAAGGTGACGGGGCAGAACCTCGCGCGACTCGGCGGCATCTGCGTGAAGTCGGCGAACTATCCGAACGCGGGATACACCGGGCAGATGCTCGTGATGAAGCGGACCGATTTCGGCGGCTCGAGTTGGAGTTGGGCGTCGAACGACGAGATGACGGTCTACTACAGCTACGCGGACTATGCGGCGCTCAAAGGGAGCCCGGTGCAGCTCTACGTGCAGAACGATGGCCCGGGCACGCCGCCCTGGCTGTCGCAGAACTTCTCCTGCGCGCCGAACAGCGGCAACGTGACGTGGTGACGACGTGACGAGGTGATACGGTAGCGATCGCCGGCCACGCGTCAAGCCGGGGTGGTCGGGGCGCGGTACATTCCGGCCATGGACAGACGCGACGTACTCTACTCGCTCGGCGGGCTCGCGGCCGCCCGCGCATTCGGCATCGGCGCCGATGTGCGGGCGGCCGCTGCTTCGATGGACCCGCCGGCCGCGATTGCGCCGGCCGGCGCCCCCTTCCCTCGCAAGGCGGACTTCACGATCGAGCCCGGCTACACCTATCTCAACGCCGCGTACACGCATCCCATCCCGAAAGCGTCAGTGGCGGCGGCGCGCGAAGCCGCGCTCGCGCGCGGCACGATGCGCACCGCGCCGAAGACGGGGATGCGCCCGCTCACGCCGCGCGAACTGTTCGCCCAGCTCATCAACGCCAAGCCCGGCGAGATCGCGCACGTCTCGAGCACCAGCGAGGGGGAGAACCTCGTCGTGCAGGCGCTCGGCTTGCATCGCGACTTCAGCGGCAACGTCGTCACCGACGGGCTGCACTTCGAAGGGTCGATCATGCACCTGCTCGAGCTCCGCAAGAAGGGGCTCGACGTGCGGGTGGTGGCGCCGACGAAGGACGCGCGCATCGACATGCGCGACCTCGAGCGCGCCGTCGACCGCAAGACGCGCCTCATCGAGGTCTCCGCGGCGGCGATGTACAACGGCTTCCAGCACGACCTCAAGGCGGTCGCCGACCTCGCGCACGCGCACGGCGCGTACGTGTACGCCGACATCGTGCACGCCGCCGGCGCCGGGCCGTTCGACGTGAAGGCCAGCGGCATCGACTTCGCGAGCTGCTCGAGCTTCAAGTGGCTGATGGGCGACTTCGGGCTCGGCTTCTTGTACGCGCGCGAGGAAGTGCTCGACAGGATCGAGCGTCCCGTGGTGGGTTATTACCAGGCCGATGACATCGACGCGAACTATCCGCCCAACCTTCCGGGCGGCGAGTACACCCCCGTGACGTACACGTTCGACCGCACGGCCAAGGGGATGTTCGAGACGGGCTCGCTCACGGGGAGCGTGGAGGTGAACGTCGCGCTCCTCCGCGCGTCGCTGGACTACGTGCTCTCGCTCGGCGTGGCGAACATCCAGGCGTACCGCCAGCCGCTCATCAAGCGACTGCAGCAGGAGATGCCGCGACTCGGCTTCACCGCCGTGACGCCGAGCGAGGCGACCGGGGGGAACGTGACGTTCGCGCGCACGAACGTCGGCGCGAGCGACGTGCCGAACAAGCTCGCCGCCGCGAAGGTGAACGTGCGGGTGGCGACGCACTGGCTGCGCGTGTCGCCGTCGGTGTACAACGACATGAGGGACATCGAGCGGTTGCTCGAGGCGCTGTCATAGCGCGCCGAACAGCCGCAGCGCGCGCCGCTCGGCGTCGAACGTGAGCAGCGTCACCCGGCGCGGTGCGAACACGAGCGTCGTGTCGAACTGCAGGCGCTTCGGTATCGCCGCCTCGGCCCGCCGCGCGTGCTCGGCGGCCTCGCGCTGGGCGCGTCCCGCGAAGATCCCCGTGTCGGCGCCGACCGCGACGGCCGGCGCGAATGCCTCCGCGTCGTCGTCGGTCTGCTCGCGGCGCTCGAAGGTGACGTGCACGGCGTGCCTGCCCGGCGGGATGTCGTACTCGCGGAGCACGTAGAGCGGCCGGTCATGTCGCAGTCCGGCGCCGCGCACCACGCTCTCGCCCGCGGGGCGGCCGTCGACGTCGATGCGCAGCCGGTAGCTCGCGAACTTGCCGTCGCATTCCACGCGCTGTCGCATGTGCTCGGGGCGCTGCGCGAGTTCCTCCGCCGAGAGCGTGCGGCACACTTCGATGCGTTCGGGACGCGCGCTGAACGAGAGGCGGAGGCGCGCCGCGGGCGACGGATGATACGCGAGCGGCAGCGCCGTCGCGCGTGCGAGGGCCATGATCGCGACGATCGTCATCACGGCCGCCGACGCGACGCGTGCGAGCCGGTGCGCACTGCTCACGACGCGTCCTCGGCGAGCGCCGGCGGCGCGCATTCCGCCTGGAGCTCCACGTTCGCCTCGCGCTCGGGGCGCCGCAGCGCGGCGACGTGGCGCGCGAAATCGTCGTACGCCGCGAGCGTGCCGCGCAGGTCGCCGCCGGCCATCGTCGCGATGCGCACGCGGTCACGTTCGACGCGAGGCTGGAGCTCCGCCTCGCGTTCATTGAAGAACCGCTCGGCGAGCCACTTGGGGCCTTCGCGTCCCACGCAGTCGCGCGGCGGGCAGCCGCAGACGATCACCCCGGGCGCGCCCTGCCGCACGAGCAGCTCCACCACCGATGAATGGAGGTTCCCGACGCAGGGCACCTGGTGCACGAGCGCGCCGCGCGCGCGCAGCGCCGCCACGTGCGTCACCGGCGCCTGCGCGCAGCACACCGCGACGATCGGTGAGTCGACGGCCGCGCCGAGCGCCGTGAGCGCGCACGAGCGCAGCGCCGTCAACTGGTCGCGCCCCGTCAGTCCGGCGGGGCCGACCCCCATCGGCGCGCAGGAGCCCGCGCAGATGCCGCAACTGACGCAGCGCGCGGGGTCGACCAGCGCGACGAGCGAGGGGCGGTCGTCGTCGCGCGGCACCATCGTGATCGCGTCCCACGGGCAGTCCTGCGGACACTGATTGCATCCGGTGCACAGTCGCGGGTCGACGTGGCTCGGCGCCCAGCTCCCCTCGCGCGGCCGCCGGGTGACGCGCGGCACGAGGAGCGCGGCGATCAGCGCCGCGAGCGCTGCGCTCCACGCGACACCCGCGGGCAGGCGCTCCGAGAGGGGCAGCCACCACGCGGCCACGAGGTCCACCGGCGTGCGCTCGGCGAGCGTGAACGAGTCGGCGGCCGGTCCGAGCGCGGCGGGGAAGGCGATCGCCGCGACGGTGAGCGCACCGACGATGGCCCAGATGAGCCGCTTCGGCGGGAGGAGCGTCGGCCGCGCGAGCCGCGAGACGTGCAGCCAGAGCCCGATGCCCATGGCGAGCGGGAGCACGATGTGGACGAACAGGTTCACGAAGAAGAACGCCCCCGGCACCGGGCGGTCACCGGCGAAGATGCGGCTCAGCGGCTCGGAGAAGATCGGGAGCACGTCGAAGAGTCGCGCGCCTTCGCGCGCGAGCCGCTCGCCGAAGGTGTCCCACGCCATCACGTAGCCCGTCCACGCGCAGGCGAGGCCGATGAGGAAGAGGCCGCATCCGGAGATCCAGGCGAGCGTACGCGGTCCCCAGCTGCGCCGTTGCGCGAAGAGGCGGAACGCGTGGAGAGCGGCGGCGACGACGAAGAGGTCGGAGGCGTAGCGGTGGAGGGAGCGGATCCAGGCGCCGAGCCAGGGGTCGGCGGCGATGCGGGCGACGGAGGCCGCCGGCGCGCCGAGCCGGTAGACGAGGACCAGGTAGAGCCCGGTGGCGAGGAGCGCGAGGAGCATCGCCACGGCGACGGTCCCCGTCTGGTGGAGGGGGTTCCACGCCCAGCCGTACGCGCTCGTGGCGAGGGCGTCGAGGGCGGCGAGGGCGCGGCGGGCGGGGCGTTCGAGGATGCGCATGGGATGGACTCTTGCGGAAAGTTTATCATATCGTCATGATGTTTGCCAGAATCTGTCCTCCGCCCCTCCCCCGATGTGGCTCTCCAGCACCGCCCAGCACGCCATCCGCGCCGTCCTCTACCTCGCCGAGCGCAGCGCCGAACGCCCCGTGCGCGTCGACGAGATCGCCGACGCGCTCGACTGCCCGCGCAACTACCTCTCCAAGACCCTCCACGCCCTCACCCGCGCCGGCGTCCTCCGCTCCGAACGCGGCCCCAAGGGCGGCTTCCAGCTCATCGACCCGCCCCGCGAGCTTCCCATCGCCCGCGTCATCGCCCCGTTCGAGCCCGTCGCGCAGCGCCGCTGCCTCTTCGGGCGCCCCGAGTGCGGCGGCAAGCACCCCTGCACCGCCCACCACCGCTGGTCGGGCGTCGCCACCGGCGTCGAGGACTTCTTCGCCCGCACCACCGTCGCCGACCTCATCACCGAGGCCGCGCCCAAAGCCGCGCCGAAGGCCGCCAGGCGCAAACGCCCCACCCGTCCCCCCAACTCACCGACCGCGCGCCGGACCTGACCGTCCGCGCGACGACGTCCCACCGAGGAGGATGCTGCATGGCCCCACCACCGGATGACCCTGGCGCGACCACGGAGAAGATCCCGCTCGGGCAACGCTTGTTCGACAACGTCTTCCTGCTGCTCGGTCTCGGGCTGCTGGTGATGTTCGTCGCCTTCACCGGCTGGGGGATGTGGGAGATCCTCTCCATGCCGAAGGCCACCCTTCCTTAAGAGGACACGATGCTCACGAAAGTCCACACCGGCCTCGAGCCGGTCCCGGGCATCTGGTGGCGCCCCGCGCACAAGGCCGAGCGCGTGTGGGTCGCGATCGCCTTCGCCTGGTGCATGGTGCTGTTCGCGATGATGCCGCTCTGGCACTGGAAGGGCGGGCAGAACCCGTCCGGCACGCGCCGCCGCGTCGACCCGAAGGCTTACTACGCCCGCACGATCGCGTTCGCCACACAGTACAAGGTGGGGGAGGATCGCGGCCTCCCGATCGCCGCGCCCCCGGCCGGCGCCGACGTCTACCTCGTCGGCCTCACCTTCCAGTGGTACCCGATCCTCAAGCTCGAGCGCGGCAGGGAGTACACGCTCCACCTCTCGTCGCTCGACGTGAACCACGGCTTCTCGCTCTTCCCGCTGAGCGTGAACTTCCAGGTGGTACCGGGCTACGACTACGCGCTCCGCGTCACACCCACCGCGGCCGGCGACCTCCGCATCATCTGCAACGAGTTCTGCGGCATCGGCCACCACACGATGGTGGGCCGCGTCATCGTCGTCGACGCCGCCGACAAGCCCGTCGCCGACAACCGTCGTCCGAGCCTCCTCGGCGGAGGTGCCGAATGACCGCGCCCGCGCTCCACCCCTTCCGCACCTGCCCCGCGACGGGGCACCGCATCGACCGGCAGGCCGAGCGGCTCGTGAGGGTGAATGCCGTCGCCGCCGTCGTCGCGCTGCTCGTCGGCGCCATCGCCGCGCTCCTGCTCGTGCTCACGCGCTGGCAGGCCGTGCACCTGCTCCCCGCGGTGTGGTACTACCGCATCCTGGGCGTGCACGGCATGAACATGCTGATCTTCTTCATCATCTTCTTCGAGATGGCGGTGCTCTGGTTCGCGGGGACGGTGCTGCTCGACTCGCGCCCCGCGGCGCCGCGGTACGGCTGGTTCAACTTCGCCCTCATGGTCTCGGGGGCGCTGCTCGTGGAGTCGATGCAGTGGAGCGGCCGCGCCGACGTGCTCTTCACGTCCTACCCGCCGCTCAAGGCGCACCCGCTCTTCTATCTCGGCGTGATCCTCTTCGCCGTCGGCGCGCTCGGGGTCGTCGGGCAGTTCTTCGCGACGCTCGTCATCGCGAAGCGCGAGAAGACGTACGCCGGGTCGATGCCGCTCGTGGTGTACGGCGCGATGACCGCGGCGATCATCGCCGTCATCACGCTGGTGCACGGCGCGGCGGTGTACATCCCGACCTTCCTCTGGTCGCTCGGGCTCATCCCCGCGGTGGACCCCGAGGTGTACCGCCTGCTCTGGTGGGCGCTCGGCCACTCGTCGCAGCAGATCAACGTCGCCGCGATGGTCGCCATCTGGTACATGCTCGGCGCGCTCACCGTCGGCGCCGTCGTGCTCAACGAGAAGGTGAGCCGTTCGGCGTTCGTGCTCTACATCCTCTTCATCTCGATGGCCTCGGCGCACCACCTGCTGGTGGACCCCGGCTTCGGCCCGGCGTGGAAGATCGTGAACACGTCGTACTTCATGTACATGGCGGTGCTCGCCTCGATGGTGCACGGCTTCACCGTGCCCGCGGGGATGGAGCTCGGCATGCGGCTGCGCGGCTACACCGACGGCCTGTTCGGCTGGCTGCGCCGCGCGCCGTGGGGGGATCCCGGCTTCTCCGCCCTCGTGCTCTCGGTGGTGGTGTTCGGCTTCTTCGGCGGCATCACCGGCGTGACGATCGGCACCGAGCAGATCAACATCACCGTGCACAACACGCTGCGCGTGCCCGGGCACTTCCACGCGACGGTCGTGAGCGGCACGGCGATGTCGTTCATGGGCGCCACCTACTACCTCCTGCCGCTCGTCTTCCAGCGCAAGGTCGCGTTCTGGAAGCTGGCGAAGGTCCAGCCCTACCTCTTCTCGCTCGGCATGCTGATGGTGGAGATGGGGATGACGTTCGCGGGCAGCTTCGGCGTGCCGCGGCGTCACTGGGACATCTCGTTCTCGCAGGCGCCGTTCGACGTGGCGTTCAGCCCGGCCGTGGACCTCTTCCTCGCCGTGATGGGGATCGGCGGCATCCTCGCCGTGACCGGCGCGCTCTCCTTCATCGCGATCGCCGTGAAGTCGGTGTTCTTCGGCGAGACGGTGACGGAGTTCACGCGCGGCGTCGCGATGGAGGGCGTCCCGCAGGGACTCACGCACCCGCCGGTACACCCGAAGAACGCGGACGAGCTGAACGAGGCGATGCACGCGCCGGCGCGCGGCATCGCGGGCGCGACGCCGGGCACGCTCGTGCTCGTCGCCGTGTTCCTCGTGGCCTTCATGCTCTACTATTTCACCAACTGGAAATTGCTCACGTTCCTCTGGAAGATCGGATAGTGACGACGCGCACCGGCCGGCCCGGCGCGGCATCCTTCGCGCTGGCGGCGATCCTCGTGATCACCGCCGCGTGGTGGACGCTCGCGCTCTGGCCGGCCGGCGTCGCGACCCCCGACTGGGTGCTCCGCACGCAGGACGCCTGCTTCGGATCGGCGCGCACCGGGCGGCCCGATGCGGGTGGCTGGATCCTCCTCGTCGGCGAACCGCTCGGCATGATCGGCACGCTCTACGCCATCGCCGGATCGTCGCTGCGGCGGGAGCTCGGCGGCCTGTTCGGCCGGCTCGGGGGCACGCCCTCGGGGCAGCGGGCGGTGCTCGCGACGGGCGGACTCGTGCTGCTCGGGCTTGCCCCGGCGATCGTCGCCCGCGCCACCGCGGCGCCGGTCGCCGGCGGCGCTGGCCGGGCGCCGACGGAGGTGCAGCGCCCCGCGCCGTCGACGCGGCTCGTGGACCAGTACGGCAACGCGGTGTCGCTGCGCATCCTGTACCGGCCGGCGATCCTCACCGTCGCGTTCGCGCACTGCGAGACGGTGTGCCCCACGATCGTGCGGGAGGTGCAGCGGGCACGCGAGCGCGCCGGGCGCACGACGATGCCGCTGTTCATCGTGACGGTCGATCCGTGGCGCGACACCGCCGAACGGCTCCCGACCATCGCGCGCGAATGGCAGCTGGGACCGGACGACCACGTGCTCACGGGGGACGTCGGCGCGGTGGAGCGGACGCTCGACGCGCTCGCCGTCGGACGCGCGCGCGACCCGGACACCGGCAACGTCGCGCACGCGACCGTGGTGATGCTGCTGGACGGGCACGGACGCATCACGTCGCGCTTCGACGGCGACCTGGGTCAATTGGCGACACGGCTCGCCACGACACGCTGACACGAACGGAGGATCGAGATGCGGCGCACGATCGTGCAGGGACTGACCGTCGGATTCATCGCCTATCTGTCGGTCGCGGCGTTCTACGCGGCGTTCGACTTCCTCGCCGCACGCGGCACGCTCTACACCGTCGACCTGCTCGGCAAGGCGGTGTTCCGCGGACTGCGTGACCCGTCGGTGCTGCAGCATCCCATCGACATCGACATGGGCGCGGTGATGGCGTACAACGCGCTGCACTTCGTCGTATCACTCGCGATCGGCCTCGCGGTGTGCGGCTTCGTGGAGCTCGCCGAACGCCGTCCGCGCAGCGCACCCTTCGTATCGTTGATGCTCGCGGCCGGGTTCCTCGTCACAGTCGCGGTGGTCGGCCTGCTGAGCGATCCGATCCGGCCGCTAGTGCCCTGGTGGTCGGTGGTGGTGGCGAACCTGATCCCGATGCTCTTCGCGGGCTGGTACCTGGTGCGGCAGCGCCCGGGAGTGGTGCGACTGCTGACGCGATGGACGCAAGAATAAGGCGGCCGCGCGGCGAGCGTGCATCGTGACGACGGGCGCCCGGGATGTTCCCCGGACGCCCGCCGTGCGCCGCCGGGAGCCGTCAGACTGCCGCGGCGACTTCCTCGGTCGCGTCCACCGCCGCCGTTTCGGCGACCGCCTCCGCCTCGAGCGCGATCTTCACCTCGTCGCCCACCACCACGCCGCCCGTCTCGAGCGCGGCGTTCCAGGTGAGCCCCCAGTCGGAGCGCTTGATCTTCGCGCTCACGTTGATCGCGGCGCGGCTCAGCCCCCACGGGTCCTTCATGATGCCCGTGATCTCGCCCTTCATCGTCAGCGGCTTCGTGACGCCGCGGATCGTGAAGTCGCCGGTGATCGCGATCTCCTCGCCGTCCTGCACGATCTTCGTGCTCGTGAACGTCATCGACGGGAAGTTCGCGACGTCGAAGAAGTCGGCCGAGCGGAGGTGCGCGTCGCGCTGCTCGACGTTGGTGTCGATGCTGGCGACGTCGATCGTGACCGCGGCGCTCTTCAGCGTGCCATCGGCGTTCGTCTCGGCGGTGCCGGCGACCGTCTTGAAGCGCCCCTTCACGGTGCTGATCATGAGGTGCTTGACGGCGAACTCGGCGATGCTGTGGGTGGTGTCGAGGTTCCACTTCATATGACGGCTCCTGTGTGTGGTGACTGTTTGATTCTCTACTGAACTTCTCACTGCTGAGATAATAAGTGATAAGGGTTCGGTGCGCAAGGGGGTGGGCCGGAGCCGGCGAATTTTTGAGGGGACCAGTTCTGATCACTGAAGATCAGATCTGATCCCCTCAAGAATTAGAAGGGACAGAACTCATTTACCCACAACGACTTATCCGGCCTGTGCCGCCGCAGAGTGACCGAGTTTCTTCAGCAACGCCGTCGCCGCCTTCTGCTCCGCCGCGCTGAGCCCCGAGACCGCCTCGGCCATCGCCTCGGCGTGCCCCGGGAAGATGCGGCGGAGGAGTTTCTCGCCGTCGTGGGTGAGGGCGGCGTAGCGGGCGCGGCGGTCGGTAGGGCAATTGCGGCGTTCGACGAGGCCGCGCTGCGTGAGGCGATCGACGAGGAAGGTGATGCCGCCGCTCGAGACGAGGACGCGCTTCTGGATCTCGCCGAGCAGCGTCGGCCCCTTGTGGTAGAGCAGTTCGAGCACGGCGAACTCACCCGGCGTGAGGTCGTGCTTGACGATGTCGGCCTGCGACCGTTCCGAGACGGCGTTGAAGGCGCGCGCGAGCACCACCCACAGCTTGAGGGCGGTGGCGGTCTTCGGATCTGCCGATTCGAGTGCCCGCGTGGGCGCCGTCGGCGTGAGGGACTCAGCGGTGGCCGTTTTCATCTCAGTAGTAAGATAATGATTTCACCGGGAGACGCAATGTTACGGAGTGGCGGGGCGAACGGCCAGCGCCACGCGGGACCGCGGCGGCGGGCGACGGCGGGAATCGGTCGTTGAGTCGCCCGGTGGATCGCCCGGTGGATCGCGGGGAGACTCGCTCGGTGGATCGCGCTACGGACGTTCGCTGCCGCTGTCGAAGATGAAACGCCACGCGCCGCCGGGCTCGAGCCGCCACACGGTGATGTATTTCGTGTTCGTGCGCTTGCCGGCGACGACGTTGAACGCCTCGCCGCTCGTGAACGCGAGTCCGCCCGCGGCGTCGCCGAGCGCGCGGTCGGGTGCCCACTGGAAGACGCCGTCCTTCGGGAACGACTTGAAGGCGTCGCGGATCGCGGCGGGTCCCTGCCGCGGCTTGGGCGCGAGTCCGATCATCATCGCGTCGGCGGCACTCCACGTGCCGAACGCTTCGCCCGGACCATACTTGGGGCTCATCGCGGCGAACGCCGAGTCGGCGTCCTGCGCGGCGTGGAGTTCACCGTTGGCCGCGGCACGCACCCTCGCCGAGTGCGGCGGGTGCTCGAGCGTTCCGCTCGGCACGGGCGTGCCGGGCGCGTCGTTGGTGCAGGTGTATCCGACCACCTTCCACGGTTCCCGCTCACCGGCGCGCCGCCAGCAGGCGATGTAGCGGCCGTAGCGCGGCGTGTCGCTCTTGTCGCCCTTCACGAAGAGGCGCGTGAGTCCGACGACGCAGCCGAAGACGCCGTCGACGCCGACGACGGCGTGCTGGGCTTCGTGCACGAAGCGGGTCCCGGGCGTCGCATAGCGCGCGAGCCATGGCGCGCGCGCCTCGGCGGCGCTCCGGTAGGCGGGCGCGTCGGGGATGAGCACGGTGGCGTTGACGGCGAGCCGGTCGAGGAACGCGCCGGCGCCGCGCGTGACGATGTCGGTGGCGAGCGCGCGGTCGGCGGCGAGGAGGGAGAGCTTGTACGTGGCGGTATCGGCGCGCTGCGCGGCAGCGGGCGCGGCGGCGATGCCGAGCGTGAGAAGAGCGGTCAGGAGCTTCACGGGGGCGCGGGGGCGGGCGTGAGGTGACGGTGCGACGTAGAAGATACCGTGCGCCGTGGCGCTGTGCGCGGTGGCTCCGTGCGCGGTGGCTCGGTGCGCCGTGGCTCCGTGCGGGCGGACCCGGGCGTCGACGCGAAGGCCCCCGCGTCCGGCGTCCATACGGCGAGCGCCTACCGCGGGGGCCATCGCGTCGCGCCCTGATCGGTGTGTGCACCGATCGCCGCAGGGAGGGCGCGGCTCGCTCGCGCAGGCGGGCCCGCGGCGTAGCGAGAGACTCGCGCCGAGCAGGCGCGAGGCTCGTGGCGTGTAAGCCGCTGGCCCGACGAAGCGAGCGTGCCGCGCCCGACCGGCCGCGCTCGGAAGCGCCTCGCACGGGCGCCGGACGTGCACCGGCCGCGCGCCGGCCGCGCGCCGGCCGCGCACGCGAGGTGTTTCGCGCTACATTCGAGGAGGAGGCCACGCCGACCCCGATGCCAGCACACCCGACGCACGACCCGCGCTCCGAGATCGTGCGACACCCCGGCAAGTTCGCGCTGCGCGTGCTCAAGGGGTTCCGCGCGAACCAGGGACTGCTCCTCGCCGGCGCGGTGGCGTACTACGCGCTGTTGTCGTTGGTGCCGCTCCTCATCCTCATCCTGTTCGCGCTGTCGCACCTGATCGACCGCGCGCAGCTCCTCTCGACGGTCGACACGTACCTGCAGTTCGTCGTCGCCGGCGAGTCGGGGACGGTCGTGAACGACCTCTCCGCGTTCCTCGACCACGAGCATGCGATCGGCGGCGTGCTGCTCGCGACGATGGTCCTCTCGAGCGCGCTGGCGTTCACGGTGCTCGAGAACGCGATGTCGGTGATCTTCGCGCACCGGGTACTCATCCACCGGCGTCGCTTCCTCGTCTCGGCGCTGCTGCCCTACTTCTTCATCATGCTGCTCGGCCTCGGGCTCGTGGTCGTGACCGCGGTGTCGGGCGGGCTGTCGTTGCTGACGGCGAAGCATTTCGTGCTGTTCGGCCTCCCCGGTCTCATGGGCGACCTCACCGGCCTCGCGCTCTATGCGATGGGGGTGGCCGGCGAGGTCATGATGCTCACGGCGGTCTATCTCGTGATGCCCGTGGGCGTGCCGTCGTGGCGGCACGCGCTCATCGGTGGCGCGACGGCGACGCTGTTGTGGGAGATCACGCGGCACGTGCTGGTGTGGTATCTCGCGAGCGTCTCGCACATCCAGGCGGTGTACGGTTCGCTGACGACCGCGATCGCGGCGCTGCTGACTGTCGAAGCGGCGGCGGTGATCCTGCTGCTCGGCGCGCAGGTGATCGCGGAGTATGAGCGCGTGCTCATCGCGCCGGCCGACGCAAAGTCGGCGTCGATGCGGGTGTAGCGCGATCGGGCTCTGCGCGCTGGGCTCTGCGCGCTCGGCTCTGCGCGCTCGGCTCTGCGCGCGGGGGCTCTGTGTGCGGGGGCTCCGTGTGGGCAGACCCGGGCGTCGACACGAAGGCCCCCGCGTCCGGCGTCCATACAGCGAGCGCCTACCGCGGGGGCCATCGCGTCGCGCCCTGATCGGTGCACCGCACGGCGTGCAGCAGCCGCCTCGCACGGATCGTCGCAGGGAGGGCGTGGCTCGCTCGCGCAGGCGGGCCCGCGGCGTAGCGAGAGACTCGCGCCGAGCAGGCGCGAGGCTCGTGGCGTGTAAGCCGCCGGCCCGACGAAGCGAGCGTGCCGCGCCCGACCGGCCGCGCACCAAAGCGAATCGCGCGCACGCGAAAACGCACACGAGAGCGCACATGTGAGCGCCCGGGCCGAACTCGCGCCGATCGCGCGGCGCAGCGAGGTGACTAGTGCGGCCCCGCGGACCCCATCGAGCGGGCGGAGCCCCGCACGATGTCGACGCGCAGCTCCGTCCAGCCGTCGAGCTGATAGTACTGCACGCGCAGCGCGTGCTTGCCCGGCGTGAGCGCGGCGTAATCGGCGAGCGATTCGTGCGGCTGCCAGTGGTCGATCACCAGCACGCCGTCGATCCACACGCGCGCCGCGTCGTCGCTGATGACGCGCAGCGAGTGCTCCCCCGCCGGGATGTCGACCGGCGTCGTCGCGTCGAGCGCCCACTTCTCCAGCGGGAGCGCCTTGATCGCCGGCCGGTACCATTCGTAATCGAGCCGGGGGGCGCGCCGCTCGAACGCCGGCGCGCCCGCCATGAGCGTCGTGAATCCCTCGGGCGTCGGCTTCACCGTCGAATCGCGCCACACGAAGAAACGCACGTTCCACTCCGTGCGCGGCTCGTAGTGCGCGTACGAGAAGCGCACAGGCACGCCCGCCGGCTGCGCCTCGCCGCGGGGCGACACCGTCGCGCCGCCAACGTACTCGAGCACCAGCTCCCAATCGTGCGACGTCTCGGGCGCCGGCGTGACGGTGATCGTGTCGCCGACCTTCCCTGCCTCGTCGCTCACGCGGGCGAGTCCGCGCCGGCCGACGACGCGCCATCCGCCCGCCGGCCCCATCACGACGAACCGCGGCAGCGCCGCGTGCGACGAGTCGAGCGGCGTGAGTTTGGGCGAGCGCCTGTCGTACGGCCCCCACTCGTCGATGACGATCGCGCTGCGCGGCCGCCGCGCGTCGGCGCTCACGGGCGCGGCGCGCGTGACGCCGGGGAGCGCCGGCACCTTCGCCGCGAACTCCTTGGGGATGCGAGGCACGCACATCGCCGCCTGCCGCGGTGCGTGCTCGTTGCCCAGCGTGTCGAGCGCGGTGGTGTTCTTCGCGTCGATCGTGCTCTTGTTGCCGGCGAACACGTTGCGGGTGATGCGCCAGTCGCGGCTGCGCGTATCGCGGTGCTTGGGATAGCCCCAGTCGCCCGGCTCGATGGAATCGGCCCAGAGACGGATGGCGAGCGTGTCACCGTCGAAGCGATTGGCGACCACGGTGTTCTGCTGCCCGTGCTCGACGGCGATGCCGATACGGTTGTTGGCGAAGCAATTGCCGGCGACGACGCTCTCGTAGCTGTAGCCGCCCCAGAAGCCATGGTCGCTCCCGGCGATGCGGTTGCCGATGAACGCGTTGCGGCTGAAGGTCGCTTCCATGCCGTTCGTCGGCGCATAACTGAAGTCGTTCCCGACGAAGACGTTGTCGTTCACCCCGCCCTGGCCATCGTCCATCGTCTGCTGCCCGGCCCAGATGAACAGCCCGTCGCCGCCGTGGGTGACGGAGTTGTACGCGACGACGTTGCGCAGGCACTGCTCGAACATCAGGAGCCCCGCCGAGTCCTGCCCGCGCCGGTAGACGCGGTCGCTGTAGCCGCGCACGTCGTAGTCGATGCGGTTGTTCGCGATGACGTTGTCGCTCGACCGGTACATGCCGACGCCGAGCCCCGAGTTGAAGGAGAACGAGCTGCCGGTGACGCGCAGGTGGCGCGTGCGCGTCATCATCAGCCCGTTCATCCCCTGCTCGGCGCGCACGTTCGATATCGTGCCACCGTCGACGTCCCAGAGCGAGAGGGCGGCGCCGAAGCGCAGCCACTCGTCCTTCTCGTTGTGATGGAAGGAGAGCCAGTCGGCGAGGCTCTCGTGCTCGATGAGGGAGAAGAGGCGCGGCTTCCAGTTGTAGCTGAGGTCGGTGCCGGTGACGTGCAGGTCGACGGTGTGCCGCGCGACGATGCCGAACTTGAAGCCGCGGATGCGGCCGTTGCGGATCTCGACCTTGTGCCCGCCTTCGACGCGGATGGCGGTGGCGAAGGCGGCGTCGGGGTCGGCGGAGGGCGGCGCCCCTTCGAAGGTGACGCCGGTGAGGTCGAGCACGATGCCGTCGCCGCGGACGATGAGGAACGCCGCGTCGGGTGACGTGCCCGCGGGGAGGCGGTACGTGCCCGGGGCGATGCGTGTCGAATGCGTGACGACGAAGCCGACGCTGGGACGCACGGGGGCCGGCTGCGCGTGCAAGGTGCGTCGCGCGACGACCGCCAGCGCGGCGAGCACTGCGAGGATCGAGAGCAGGATTCGGACAAGCCGGGAGCGCATCATATACGTGGAATGTGCACCGCTTGAGGCGTTGCTGACGAGGGGCGTCGGGGGTTGCCCTATCCCGCCCGGGTGTCGCGGGTGCGACCTTGAAGGCCAGGAGAACCGACCATGTCCACCGCAGCGACCCCCGCCGCGCCGAAGGCGCGCGAAGACCTCACCCCCCTGCTCGCCCCCAAGTCGATCGCCGTCATCGGCGCGTCGCGGCGCGAGAGCAACATGGGGCGGCAGATCCTCTACAACCTCATCCATTACGGCTTCACCGGATCGGTGTATCCGGTGAACCCGCATTCGCCCTCCATCTGCTCCGTGAAGGCGTATCCGCATATCGGCGAACTGCCGGAGGCGGTGGACGTCGCGATCGTCGTCGTGCCCAAGGAGCACGTGATCCAGACGATCGAGGAATGCGGCCAAGCGAAGGCGAAGGGACTCATCGTCATCTCGGCGGGGTTCCGGGAGGTCGGAGGCGAGGGGGTCGGCCGCGAGGCGCAGTTGATGGAGACCGTGCGCAAGTACGGCCTCGGCATGATCGGCCCGAATTGCATGGGGGTGATCAACGCCGACCCCGCCGTCGCGATGAACGCGACGTTCGCGCCGACGATGCCGCCGTTCGGGCACGCGGCGTTCGTGTCGCAGTCCGGCGCCCTCGGGCTGAGCGTGCTCGACTACGCGCGCGCCTACGGCATCGGCATCTCGCAATTCGTCTCGATCGGCAACAGCCCCGACGTCGACAGCAACGACCTGATCGAGCGGTGGGAGACGGACGACGCGGTGAAGGTGATCCTGATGTACGTCGAGAACTTCGGCGACCCGCGCCGGTTCCTCTCGCTCGCCCAGCGCATCACGAAGAAGAAGCCGATCATAGTGGTGAAGTCGGGGCGGTCGCGCGCCGGCGCGCGGGCGGCGAGCTCGCACACGGGCGCGCTGGCGACGAGCGACGTCGCCGTCGACGCGATGCTCGCGCAGGCGGGGGTGCTGCGGGCGAGTTCGGTCGAGGACCTGTTCGACATGGCGATGGGGTTCGGCGTGAAGACGCCGCCGCGGTCGCGGCGCACAGCGCTGCTCACGAACGCCGGTGGCCCGGGGATCCTCGCCGCCGACGCGATGGAAGCGCATGGACTCGAGCTCGTCGAGCTGAGCCCGCAGACGGTCGAGGCGCTGCGCCCGCTCTTCCCGCCCGAGGCGTCGATCCGCAATCCGCTCGACATGATCGCGTCGGCCACGCCCGCCGGATACAAGGCGGCGCTCACCGCCTTCCTCCAAGATCCGGCGATCGACGCGGTGGTGCCGATCTTCGTGCCGCCGTTCGGCGTGAAGCAGGAGGACGTGTGCGAGGCGATCGTCAGTGCCGCGCAGACGGCGCCCGACAAGCCGATGCTCGCCGTGCTGATGGGGCTCGAAGGGCTGCCGCAGGGGCGCGCCGAGCTGCACGAGGCGGGGATGCCGGCGTACATCTTCCCCGAGTCGGCGGCGCGCGCGCTCAACGCGCTCAACCGTTGGCGCGAGTGGGCGGCGCGCGAGCCAGCGCGGATCGTCCCGCGCGCGGTGGACCGCGACCGCGCTGCGAAGATCCTCGGCACGGCGCGTCACGAGAAGCGCGAGCAGCTCTGGCAGGTGGAAGCGATCGAGCTGCTGCGCGCGTATGGCATCCCGGTGGCGGAGACGCGGTTCGTCGCCGGCCCGACGGAACTCGCCGCCGACGGCGCGGCGGTGGGGTACCCGCTCGCGATGAAGCTCGCTTCCCCCGACATCACGCATAAGACCGACGTCGGCGGCGTGCGCCTGGGGATCGCCGACGAGGCGGCGCTGCTCGCGGCGTACGGCGAGATGATGACGCTCGTGAAGGCGAAGGCGCCCAAGGCACGCATCGACGGCGTGGTGCTGCAGAAGATGGTGAGCGGCGGCCGCGAGACGATCGCCGGCATCGCCCGCGACGCGGCGTTCGGCGCGCAACTGATGTTCGGCCTGGGTGGCGTGTTCGTCGAGGCGCTGTCGGATGTCGTCTTCCGCATCGCGCCGGTCGACGCGGCGCAGGCGATGGACATGCTCACCGGCATCCGTGGCGCGAAGGTGCTCGACGGCGTGCGCGGCGCGCCGCCGGTCGCCAAGGACCAGATCGCCGAGGTCATCGTGCGACTGGGGCAGCTGGCGATGGAGCATCCCGAGATCGCCGAGCTCGACATCAACCCGTTGCTCGCGTTCGAGCACGGAGTGATGGCAGTGGATGCGAGGGTTCGGATCGAGGTTTGAGTATTACTACCTTGCCACGGATTTCACTGATTCGACGGATTCGCACGGATCTTTCCTGGGGACCCCCTCAAGAGAGATCTGTTCGTATCCGGTAGTTCTCCGCGAAATCCGTGGCCAGCAGTTGTCTTTCTTGTTCACCGCGAAAGCGAACCATCGCGAGGAGTTACTCGCGCGCGATGAACGGACCGCGAATTCACCCGCGAAGCGCCGCATAAGTCCCGCATCCAGCGCATAGCCATTCACCGCCCTTCCCTTCGCGGTGCACGGATGTAGGCTGCGATACATGACGACGATTCGCATCATCGGCGTGCCGATGGATCTGGGCGCCTCCCGGCGCGGCGTGGACATGGGTCCGTTCGCCGTGCGATACACCGACCTCCGCGAGCGGCTCGAGAAACTCGGCCACACCGTCGAGGACGCCGGCAACGTGCACGTCCCCTTCCGCGAGGACGCCGAGAAGGGCGCGCAGCGCGGCGCCCGCTACCTCGGCGCCATCACCGAGGTGTGCCGCATCGTGGCGCAGCAGTCGCAGCAGGCGCTCGCCGACGGACGCGTGCCGCTCGTGCTCGGCGGCGACCACGCGCTCGCCGCCGGCTCGGTGGCCGGCGCGGCCGCGCACCTCGCGGCGAAGAACGAGCGCATCGGCCTCATCTGGATGGACGCGCACGGCGACCTCAACACCCCCGGCACGTCCCGCTCGGGGAACGTGCACGGCATGCCGCTCGCGCACCTCCTCGGCCACGGCGACACCGCGCTGGCGACGGTCGCCGGCCTGCGTCCCGCGGTGCGCCCTGAGAACGTCGTGCTCGTCGGCGTACGCGACCTCGACGGCCCGGAGCGCGAGCACATCGACAGGTGGGGACTGAAGGCGCTGACGATGCGCGCCCTCGACGAGCGCGGCGTGCGCGCCGTGATGGAGGAGGCGATCGCGACGGCGAGCGCGGGGACAGCCGGGATCTGGGTCTCCTTCGACCTCGACGTAGTGACGCCGGAAGCCGCGCCCGGGGTCGGCACCGCCGTGCCCGGCGGTATGACGTTCCGCGAGGCGCATCTCGCCATGGAGATGCTCGCCGACACGGGCAAGCTCGTCGGGATCGATCTCGTCGAGGTGAACCCCGTGCTCGACGAACGCAATCGCACGGCGGCCGTCGCGACCGACCTCCTGCTCAGCGCGCTCGGCAAGCGCATCCTCTGAGGCACCCATGACCACGCAGACCGCTCCCCGTTACGTCGCTCCCGACTTCTCCGAGACGCGATTCGCCAAGGCGCCCGCCGCGCGCACCGTGCGTTGCGAAGCCGACGGCGTGCTTCCCGACGACTTCTTCGCGACGACCAACCTGCCGTCGTACGTGAAGGGCGCCGACGGACGCTGGACGATGCCGCGCGAGCCGCGCATGGACGGCTGCCTCGTGCTCGACCGGAGCGGCGCGTGGTACGTGCGCGAGGGGCGCCGCGTGAAGGAAGGGGATCTCGTCGTCGTCGGTCGCGCCGAGGACGGGAGCCAAGGGGTGCTCGTGCACGCCGAAGGCTTCCAGTACGGCGACGACGTGGGGGGCGATTTCCACTTCATGTCGAGCCAGGTGTCGCGGGAGAAGCCCATCGACTACAAGCTCATCGCGCGGATGCTCGTCGAGGAGCGCCGTCGCGAGGGCTACGTGGTGTGGGTGACGGGACCGGCACTCGTGCACTCGCGGGCGCGCGACAACTTCGTCTGGTTCATCCGGCACGGCTACGTGCAGGCGATGCTCGCCGGCAACGCGGTGGCCGCGCACGACATCGAGGCCGCGGTGGTGGGCACGACGCTCGGCATGACGAGCGACGGCGCGCCCACCGAGGGCGGGCACGCGGCGCACATGCGGGCGATCAACGCCGTGCGGCGAGCCGGTTCGATCGCCGCGGCCGTGCGGAGCGGCCTCATCGGCGGCGGCATCATGCACGCCTGCGTGGTGGAGGACGTGCCCTACGTGCTGTGCGGCTCGATCCGTGACGACGGGCCGCTCCCGGACGTGATCACCGACGCCGTGGCGGCGCAGGACGCGATGCGCGCCCATGCCAAGAAGGCGACGATGAGCGTGATGGTGGCGACGGCGCTGCACTCGATCGCCGTGGGGAACATGCTGCCGGCGTATTACGAGGACGCCGAGCGCGGGATCGTCGAGCTGCCGACGATCTGCGTCGACGCGTCGGAATTCCTCGTGTCGAAGCTCAAGGACCGCGGCACCCACCAGGCGGTGGGCGTCGTCACCAACGCGCAGGACTTCATGAGCATCCTGCGCGCCGCGGTGGAAGAAGAGGTGGCGACCGGCGTGCGCTGACGCGCCGGCCGCGCCGCTTCTAACGCTACTTCTCCACTTCTCGACCGGCGTGGGAAGAGAAGGGCTCCGCTCTTGATGCAACCACGACGGACGGACATCTCCTGAGCGAGCACTTGACGCGTGACGATGACACGTCCGGATGCCGCATCGGTCGCGTCACGGCACCGACTCCCGCGCACACGCCGAGCGCCAGCGACTGCGAACGTGGCTAGAAGCTATCTCACAAACCCTCGGGGCCTGTACGAAGCGTCGCGTGAGTCGAGGCCTATGCGGGAAGGAGATTGGACTGCGGTAGAGGAGCCGGGGATCCCACGGGGCCGATCCGCCGTTGTCTCAGGCGGACACTTCCGAACCGCAGCGCCACCGTCATCGTGTTACTGGCGTCTGAGCGTCAGTCTAACGGCCCATCCGCCGCGTCACTTCACGCAGACTTGTTCCTGCGCCTTGCGGAATGCTGTTGCAAAGCCGTGGCGATGTTGCGAGAAAGGTGCAGACGGACGCTCAGGAGCATCCATGGTGCAGAATGGCGCGCAGAGCCTTCCCGGCCAGCTCCCAGAAGCTCGAAGCTCAATAGCCGGGCGACCGGAAACGGCCCGCCGCGAACCGAATCACCGGGTTAGGGTCACTCAGCGCGAGCGTCTTGATCAGTATGCGAATACTCAGCACATCGGCGCTGGTGATGGGCTGTGCGCCAACTACCTGCGAAATGCCGTGCGAGTATGCCACGCCATGCGTGGAGTCAGCCGACGGTCGCAACAGCTGCACGGGATAGTAGTAGAACTCCGCATCCACGAAGGATGCGAGTACCCTGAGCGCGCCAATCCGCGCACTTTGCGCGTTGCCGCTGCTCGAAGCGATTGTTGACGCGCTCAGATATACACGATGGTCGAGCATGCGTGCACTCGCTTCCACGAGCTGCTCGAGAGCGACGCTGTCACTCGGTGGCGTCGCCCAAAGCGCTTGTAACGCGGGGCCGGCCGACTCATCACAGCGGAAGATGATGCTGAGTGCCCAATCGGTCTTCGGCGCGGGGTGGCCCTTGCTGAGCGTCTGCGCCGCCAGGCGACAGTCGTTTCGAAGATGCACATCCTGACTCTCCGTTAGTCTCTGAGCGCGCGCGCGCGAGCTGGCACTGCCGAGCAGTGCCAGCGCCAACACGGTGCGCAGGCAGATCGAACCCGGGCGACAGGCAGACACGTGGCTCACTCTCGTGAAGAAGATCGAAGGCCAGACGAAACTATCGGGGAGTGTAGCGTAATCTATCGGTAGTTGAAGTTGAACGTGCAGCCAAAGTCTACCTTGTTGATGTCGTCCGCCCGTTTCGCCGCACGGCGAAGCACCGGAAAGAGGGTCTGCACGTCAGTCATCCAGCGAGCTCGCAATTGCGGCCCCGTCGCGACAACGCGCTCCACCTGGCGTCCGAACCAATACCTTGCCGAATCGGTCCAGAGCCTCGCGTGCGACAAGGCTTGGAGCGAATCGCCTTCGTGGGCAAGAATCTTCCGTCGTGTAGACGACGACACCACTGTCGACTGAGAACACGGAATCGGTGGCAGGAAGTTCGAGTTATCCCGCACCTGCGCATTGTAGAATGTGCTACGAGACGAGAGCGCGGCGTCGTTAGTCCAAATACTGATCGAAATGAATGTTGACTTCGGAATCCCCGTCGCATAGAGCATATCGAAGTTTGGGCCGCTCTGAACGTGGCCGAGAATACTGTCGGTGACAAGGACGACGAAGCTCGAATCGAAGCTGAACACGGTTTGGCCCAGATCCGCGACGGAATCTGGCTCTGCGGGGAGATTCCCTTGACCGAGCGGTTGCGGATACGGGAAGTACGGTATCGCGCGATTCGCCCAGGCCCTCGGAACTACCTGAATCGGTGCGGTGGCGGTGGCCGGGATGTTCGCGAGACTCGCGCTGAGCGTGACCTTCCCTGGCGTGACCACCGGTCCGCGCCATCGCGTGGAGTCGATAGCGTACGATGCGTCGTCATTGCCGGAGCGGTCGAGAGCGAACTCTCCGTCATCCGACCGGAAGTTCCAACCGATGATGTGCAACGCCGCCACGCTGCCGGATGAAACCGAGGCGCTGCAGCTAACGGTATCTGCGCGCACGACCGTCGTGCCGTGTGTCGTGGAATCGCTTTGCCCGGCCGGATTGCTGCACGTGAGCACCAACGTCGCCGCGTGCTGAATCACCTGCACGTACGCGCTGTCCCGCTGCTGCTCACCGTCAACCATCCCCGTCACGAGCATATACCCCGATTGTGGCGGAGCGTAGTAGCACGCCGGCAGTAGCGTCCCTTGGGTGCAATCGCCAAGGGTATCGAGTCCCCAACTGTCGTGGCTTCGCCTCGGAGGCACCACCGTCACTCCCTCCACGCCTCGGCCCGGCGTGCCGGGTCGATCCACCGTGCCCTGCGACGGTGCCGTGCGCGGCAGAAGAAACGTCGCCGTCATCGAAAGTGGGTTGACGGTCGTACCTGCGGCCCCCGTAGGAGACCGAGGACCAATTCCTCGCTGCTGGCGCGCTGTGACCGCCGCCAACACTGGACCGGTTGGATCGAAGCTGTACGACTGAATCTGGAGGGTCGTCGCACCGGGCGCCGTGACGCGAAACAACGTCGTGTCGCCAAGCGCGAGCGTCATGGAATCGACGGCAATCTTGATGTGGAATAGGCTGGGCACTTGCGTGCAGTCGGGCCAGACACCGGTCCAAAACGGCGGACCTGGTATGGCGTCGCAGCTGCAGCTGGTGCCTCCTGGATTGACGAAGCACACGTTCTGAGGCTTCGCGCCAATCGCACGGATCGACTCCGTCGGCTTCGCGTCGCGGCACGCCACGGCGAGCACGGCGACGGCGGCGACTGAGACGCCGACGTGAAACAGACGAGCCATCCACCGTCGTTCGCGCTGATCCTGCACGTCGCGCTTCCTTGGATCCAAAGGCATGCGGCTCTCACGAAGGACGGTGGATTCTGCCAGCGAAACTCAAGCCGCCGCGAGCGACATCAGCATTGCCGGGCCGATTGATTCTGCGAGTCGCGGCGGCGGTAGACGATGAACGGATCTCCAGCGCGCCACTGCCTCCGGTGCGCGCACTGTAGTGCGCGGTCGCGGAGTCACGCAAGGCGTGGCTGAATAGTGACCGTCGCGTGCGTCCTCTATTGAGACACTCTGTCTCGGCGCGGCGCTCGGCGAGCAACCCGACTGCGGGAAATGGCGCACGGTCCGAGAGGAAGCGCCGACCCATCGGAGGGGGGCGGCGAGCTGCCGCGCGTCAAGCGTTCGCTCGTCATTGCGCGGCAGAACCATCGTCGGCAAGAATCGAGACCAATCCAGCCATCGGGTTCTGGGCGACATACCGCGGTCGGCGTGATGCTGACGTTCGGCGAGTGGTTCCGCAGCGGTGAAGCAAGTAGTGCTAGAACCTATCGCGCAAGCGCGTGAAGCTTGGTGACGTCGTTCGTCCATGGCGAAGACGGTTTGCCTTCGTCCTCCGCGGAGTTGACGCATGGACCTCACCGAAGCCCAGTGGAAGCTCCTCGAGCCGTTGCTCCCCAAGCCGCGTCGACGCCCCGATGGACGGGGTCGTCCCTGGCGCGATCCGCGCGACGTACTGAACGGTGTGCTCTGGGTGATGCGGACCGGCGCGCCCTGGCACGACCTGCCCGACCGCTACCCGCCGTATCAGACGTGTCATCGACGCTTTCAACTCTGGGCTCGCAACGGGACGCTGGCCCGAGTGCTCCACCACTTGGCGCGCGAGTTCGCGGCGGCCGGGGGATATGACTTCACCGAGACGTTTATCGACGCGACCTTCGCGGGCGCGAAAAAAGGGGCCTCGCCGTCGGCCTCACCCGCAAAGGCAATGGCACCAAGATCATGGCACTCGCAGACGGTGCTGGTCTTCCTCTCGCCGTTACTGTCGCGAGTGCAAATCCCAGTGAAATCTCGCTCGTCGGCGACACACTGAAGCACCGTTTTCTCCGCCGGCTGCCGACGCGCATCATCGGAGACCGCGGCTACGACAGCGACGCCCTAGACGCCCAACTCGCGAAGCGCGGCATCGAGTTCATCGCCCCACACCGTGCGACGCGCCGGAACATCACTCAGGACGGCCGACAGCTCCGCCGCTACTGCCGTCGCTGGAAGATCGAACGCCTATTCGCGTGGCTGCAGAACTTCCGGCGCCTCGTAACGCGCTATGAGCGGCACGTCGAGAACTTTCTGGCGTTTGTCCAGCTCGCGTGCATCATGATCCTCTCTCGCCGGTTTGTGGGATGAGTTCTAGCGAAAAGCGGATGATGGCACAATCGAGTGTCGGACGTAACATCGCGCCCGATGCCCGCGAGACAGCGAAGTCTCGGAGGTGTACGTCCTGTCGATCCCTTGAGTCCTTCGTCCCCGATGCCGAGCTGCGACTTCCCAGGAACGCCGATCTCGGCAGTGCCAGGCGTGTGTTGGGACCGTACCCTCCAGTCTCCTTTTAGGGGGAGGACGCGCACTGCGCGGCCGTGCGTACAGGAAGCGGCTGAGAAAGATCGTCGGCTAGCTGCGCAGCAAATGCCCGCAGCATCGACTCGAACCCCGCCGGGGGGGGTGGCGCCTTCCGTCCAGTACGCATGTCCGTCAGAGAGTTGCACACCACTGCCGCACCGCGCAGACCATATCGCTCCTTGCTGCTCCGAAGGCAGGAAGTTCTCATAAGGAATCCACGGATTGCCTTTGCGCAAGTTCCACACGGTCTTCAGCGCGTACACGCGCGCGGGGATAGTCGCCGCCGGGTCGGCCGCAACGCTCATCGCCGCACTTACGACGGCGGTGTCGCGGAAATTCGTAAAGCCCGCGAGTAGAACGCGAAGTGTTGCGGTATCGGTCACCACCCGCGTCGCCCGGATCGTCTGCGCCGCCGCCAATCCACCCACCGCTCCGCATGTCGCAAGTCTCTCGGCGGCGAGCTGTCGTTGTTCGAGTTTGCCCGCACCCTGATTGGCGTGCCCACCGCTATTCACCACCGACTGGTCGAAGGCACGCAAGACGTTGGCGGCTTGCTGGCAGTCATGCGACGCACCCTGCCCGGTACCTTGCGCGTCTGCCGAAACAGTCACACACAACGAGGCATACATGGCCGAGGCGAGGACGAACATCGACCGGTAGCGTGGAGTCATGCGAGACCTCGTCAGGAGGGTAGGCATCTCAATGCAAGTCATGGATTGGAACGCTTGCAATTCGGAGTCAAAACAGGATAGTTCTCGTCTACGGGGACGTTGACGACGGCATCCCATTGTTTCAAGTACGCGAGATTGAGCGCGCGGTCTATCGCGGCGCTCTTCGCGAGTATCCACGCATCGCTTCCCGCTAACAGCGACCCAAGCAGCGCCGGTGAATGTGCCGTCTCGATGCGCTGCATCACATCGACACTATCAAAGTAGGCTTTGTCCTCTGTGTAGTGCCTCGTTTCGTGCTCGATTACACGCTCCCGGAGAATATCGATATCCGCGCGTGAGCAGAGACGGCTGGAAGGTCCACTGGTAGTGGTACCCGTCTGAGCGAGGTAAGCGCGCGCGCCGCGTGGCACGCGCGCCCGTCAGAGTCGAGCGGGCGCCTCGGTCCACTCTTCCGGGCGCAGCTGGCGATGAAGTGGTGCAACCGCTCGTGATCAGCAAGCGCCACGCGTTCCGCCACGGGCCGGACACTCTTGCAAGCCCTGCATGCAGGAAGACCGGCGCCCAACGACGAAGTCCGCTCAGCCCGACCGCCTCGAGGAACGGCGCCATCCACCGTGTGATCTCGTGCTCCAGCCCGGCGCCTCGCCGGTTGGGTGAGTCTGTCGGCCCCGACGTGGAGTCAGCTGCTCGTTCCAGAACGCTTCGCGGGAACGGCGACTCAGGCCATCCCGCATCACAATGAACGTGACGAAGCAGTGCTAGCGCGGCACGGTGGGCAGCACGACGTGCGACGGATGCGCCGCATCATGCACGAGCCGCTGGTGCGCCACCACGAACGTCGAATCCCGCTCGTTGTTCCCGCCCGTATTGAGGTTCCGATCGTACTTGGGGAACAGCGCACTCGACACGCTCACCCGGAGACGGTGCCCCGGCTCGAACACGCGCGACGTGAACCAGAGATCGATCGCGTACTGCTCCACCTGCCCCGGCATGAGCAGCACCTCGCGATCGTTCCCCTTCCGGAACCGCGCGCGCGCCACCCCGTCCTGCACCCGTTCGGCGTGGCCGTCGGGGAAGACGTCGAGCAGCATCACGTTCCAGTCGGTGTCCTTGGCGTCGGTCGCCGCCCAGATCGTGGCCGCCATCTGTCCCGTCACCTCGATGGGCTTGGTGAGCGGCTTCGAGGTGAACACGAGCGCGTCACGCCGCGAGGCGTTGAGCGCCGTGAAGTCCTCGTTGAGCGACGTCTCGAGCTCACGCGAGTCGATGAGATACGGGGTGGGCTTCGCCGGGTCGTAGGTGAAGGTGTCGGCCGCGGCGCCACGCGGCGGGAGCGTGTCGAGCACGCCGTCGCCGCCACTCGTGTTCGCCGCGCCTCCCGAGGCGAGGTACCACTTGGTCGGCACGGCGCGCGCGATCGGCCACGCCGCCTCCTTGCGCCAGGCGTCGTCGCCGAACACGAACGTGTCGAACGGCGGCTCCTTGTCGACGCCGTTGTCGCGGCCGAGCAGGTAGTGGTCGAACCAGCGGAGCTGCAGCGCGCGCGTCTCGACGCGCGACTGCGGGCCGAACTCGCCGGCGACGTAGTCCACCCCCTTGTGCGCGCCCGGCCCCATGACGAGCCGGATGAACGGATGGCCCGGCACGGCCTGGAGCGCGTTCGTGTAGTCGATGGGACCGCGCGAATCGTCGTACCAGCCGGCGATCTGCAGCACGGGCGCCTTCACCTTCGCGATGTTCGTCGTGACGGCGTGCGCGCGCCAGTATGCGTCGAGCGTCGGGTGGGCGATCCACCGGTCCCAGAGCGGCACGCGGCCGCAGCCGAGCGTCTGCGGCAGGTCGCTCAACGGCAGGTGCATCATCGCCGTGCCGATGTCGAGGTCGTCGGTGCGCTGCAGCGTGCGTGCCCGCATGAGGCAGGCCCACGCGACGTTGATGGGGGAGAACACCATGTCCTCGTACGGCACGATGCGCCACGGATCGCCCGTCGCCGCCGACGGCGCCAACGCGGCGAGATGGGGTGGCGCGCTCACCGCCGCGTACCAGGCGAGCCGTCCCTCGTCGGAGTGGCCGATCATCCCCACGCGGCCGTTCGCGCCGGGGAGCTTCGCGGCCCACTCCACGGCGTCGTAGCCGTCGCGCACGTCGGTGTCGTAATCGCCGAAGTCGTTGCCGTCGGAGATGTCGCGGCCGCGCACGTGCTGGGCGACGAAGATGTAACCGCGCGCCGCCCACCACCGGCCCGCCGCGTGCAGGATGCGCGTGTAGGGGGTGCGCTGCAGCACGACGCCGAACGGTCCCGCACCCACGGGGCGGGCGACGTAGCTCACGAGGCGGGCGCCGTCGCGCGTCTTCATGAAGACCGCGGTGTCTTCGGTGACGGCGAACGCGGAGTCGCTCACCGCGCCCGGCCACAACGCGTACGGCTTCTCGACGACGAACGGCGTGGCGCGCCGCACGAGCCGGTAGCGGCGCCCGGCGGGCTTGCCGTCGGAAAGCAGCGGGCCGGTGAGGGTGTCACCGTGCCAAACAGTCTGCACGGCGCTGTTCCCCGCGTTGGCGAGCACGAGCGTGTCGCCCCGCGCCGTGAGGCGCGTGACGTCGAGCATCACCTCGCCGGTGCGCCGACGGATGGACCCCGCGAACCCTGAATCGTGGCCGGCGAAGTGCGCGAACCCCATGCGGCGCCAACCCTCGAATCCGGAGCCGGGCGCGGAGCCGAGCGCGACGTACACGTCCCAGTCACCCGTGACCGAGCGGGATGCGCCACCGCACGCGCCGACGGCGCACGCCGCGAGGAGCATGGCGAGGCGCGGCACGCGGCGGCGTAGCGGAAGTCGAGCCGTCATGGGATCTCCTAGCTGATGATGGTGCCGAGGGCGACGCCGAGCAGGCCGAAGACGGCGACGAGCATGGCCGCCCATCCGACGAGCGCGACGGCGGCGCGGGTCGCCCGCAGGAAGGGATGCGCGGACTCGCCGGTGCGCGAGCGCTCGTCGAGTTCGCGATCGACCGCGCCCCACACGGCGAGCGCGAGAAGCATCAGACCGGCCGCGGTGAAGACCGGCCACGCCGGGGGCCGCCAATGGAGCACGCCCCCCACGACCACGGCCCCGATGACGCCGGTGCCGGCGAGCACGCCATCGCTGGCCGTGCGCGCCTCGCGGGCCACGAACTGGGCGAGGCTCTCGCTCGACCCGTCGAGTTCACGCACGACGGGGCACCATCACGGACCCGCGCCGCCGGCCGCGTTCGCGCGCGGGGAGCGCAGCTGCCGTGCGCGCCCGCCGAGCAACTGCACGATGAAGAAGGCGAAGATGAACAGCGGGAGCGCCGCGAAGCGCCACCCGAGCCCCGAGGCGAGACGGATGCCGATCGCGATCGGCACCGGGATGTGCACCGCGAGGAACCAGTCGCGACTGAACTTCACGACGCCGGCCCGCCACCAACCGAACGGGAGGTTCAGCACGACGATGGCGAGCGCGACGTACCAGACCTTCGCCTCCATCAGGGCGCCTTCTCCTTGTTCCACACGAAGCGCTTGAAGAACGCGCCCATCGCGTCGAAAGTGTCGACCCAGTTCTTGTGGATCATCGACTCGTGCTGATCATCGGGGATCACCTTCAATTCATAATAGATGCCGCGCGCGCGGAGCAGCTGCACCAACCCCACCGTCTGGCCGAAATCGACGTTGCGGTCGTCGTCGCCGTGCACGAGATAGACGGGCGACTTCCATCCGTCGATCGCGCCGATGGCCGACGACCGGAAAGCGAGGTTGTTCGTGTCGAGCACGGGACCGTACTGGTGCACGCCGGCGAGGTCGGCGCCGGCGACGAAGATGTCGCTGTTGCGCGCCAGCGCTTCGCTCGTGAGGAGACCACCATACGACAACCCCCAGATCCCCATGCGCGTTACGTCGACATCGGCGCGCCCCTGCAGGTACTTCGCGCCGGCGAGCACATCCTGATACTCGCTGTTGCCGCGCATATTCGTGTTGGGCGCGTTGCGGAACGAGCGGCCGTAACCGATGCCACTTCTATAATTGATCGAGAGCACGATGTAGCCCTGGCTCGCGAGCCACTGGTTGTAGGCGTACGCCCAATGGTAGAACTGCATGTAGTGATACGCCGGCAGCATCTGACGCACCGGCCCGCCGTGCACGAAGATCATCGCCGGACGCTTCTCACCGGGCTTCAGGTCGGCGGGGAGGAAGAGCTGGTTGTGGATCTCCAGCCCATCGGCCGCCTTGGTGAGCACGATCTCCGGCGTCACGTGCGCCGCCGTGGGGAAACCCTTGCTCAGCGTGGGGAACACGGTCTTCGGCGCGCCCCCCGACACGGCGACCAGCGCGACCGATGCCGGCGTACGCGCGTCGTAGTAGAGCACCGCGAGCTGCTTGCCGCTCGCTAGCGGCGCGGGGAACACCTCGATGCCGGCGCCGGTCGAGAGCTGCCGCGGCGTTCCGCCGGCCACCGGCACCGCCCAGATGTGGCGATGCTCGATGTCGCCCGCGTTCGTCGCGTAGTAGAACGTCTGCCCGTCCGGCGAGAGCGCGACCATCTGCGGGTTCTCGATGAGCCCGTTGGTCGTCGTGATCTGCACGGGGTCGCTCCCCCCGTTCGCCGGCATCGAGTAGTAGCGCTCGAACTCGTCCTCCGCCGGCGTGAGCGGGAAGACGAGCCGGTCGCCCGTCCACTGGATGTTGTTGATCATCGTGTAGAGCTTGTCGCCCGGCGCGTTGTGCCACACTTCCTTCGCCACGCCGGTGGTCGCGTCGGCGATCATCAGCGAGAGCGTGTAGCCGCCGGTGAACGTCGCGCTGTAGAAGCCAGGCGAGCGGCGGACACCGCTCGTGTCGGCGCCGCGCCCGCCACGCCCGGCCGGCGCGGGCGCCGCGCCCGGACCGCCGCCGAAACCGCGTCCCCCACCGAAGCCGCAACCGCCGGCGGCGAATCCGCCGCCGAAGCCACCGCGGCCGGCCGCGGACGCGTTCGGGTTGTACGCGGCACCCTGCGGAAAGCCGATGCCGCCACCACCGGGCTGCGACTGCAATCCGTACGGCACGCCAGGACGCCGCAGGAACGCGACCTGCTTGCCGTCGGGCGACCATGTGGGGCTCGCGTCGCAGTCCACGCTCGGCGCGAGATACGTCACCTTCCGCGACTTCACGTCGTAGACGAGCACGAGCGCGTGGTTCTCGCGCTCGCTCGTGAAGAGCACCTTCGAGCCATCCGGCGACCAGCGCGGATTGCCGTTGCGCCCCCATTCCTTGATGTACGGCACGCCGCCGGTGTCCATCGCCGTCTTCGGCCCGTCGCCGACGACGCGGCCGCGGTAGATCTGGCCGTCCTTCGCGTACAACACCCACTTGCCGTCGGGGGAGAGCGCGGGCGCCGCGCCTTCGGCGACGCGCCATGACGGGCCGCCGCTCGTGCGCACGGCCCAGATCGCGCGGTCGCCGCCCGCGGGATCGTGCCCGGGATTCGCGATCCACCCCGCCCGGTTCGGCGCGCCGCCGCGCACGAACACCGCGATCCTGCCGTCGGCCGAGATCTCGACGTTCGTAAGGTCGCGGCCGTCGTCGGAGAGGTAGTCGGTGAGCCGCACCGCCTTGAAGTCGGGCGCGACGGCCGTGTAGACGTTGCGCATCCCCCGGTCGTACGCCATCCACGCGAGGCGGTCGGCGTGCTTCGCCGACGTCAGCTCGAGCGGTTCGGCGGAAGAGAGGAAGTCGGCGACGGTGGGCTTCGCCTGGGCGAACAACGTTGCGGCGAAGGGCAGCGCGACGAGCAGGTGCGCGGCGCGGCGGATGAGCGGCATCGATTCTCCGGGCGGGTGGGGCCTTCGCTACTCTACGAGCGGACGGCGCAGGACGCTGGCCGCTCCTGCCAAGCTACCGGCCGAGGAAGCGGCGCACCACCGCGACGGTGCGCGCGGGATCCTCTTCGTGCGGCACGTGGCCAAGTCCGTCGAAGATGACGAGCGTGCTGCCGGCGATGTCGTGATGGAACCGCTCCGCGTTCTCCGGCGGGATGAGACGGTCGCGCGAGCCCCACAGGATGAGCGTCGGCAGCTTGAGCTGCGCGACCTCGCCGGCGATGCCGTCGCTCGGCGACTGCCGGAACCGGTCCGCGACGGCCTGACGGTTGCCGGCCCGCAAGGTGAGCTCGTAGTACCGGTCGACGAGTTCGGGCGTGACGAGCGACGGGTTGCCATACACGTTGCGCACGCTGCTCTCGATGATCGCGCGCGGGAGCGTGACGAGCATCAGCTTGCTGAACAGCGGCGAGCGGGCGAGGCGGAAACCGAGCGGCACCGACGTCGACCGCATCGGATACCCCGCCGCGTCGACGAGGATGAGTTTCGCGACGCGGTCGGGCTGTGCGCGCGTGACCATCACCGCCACCTCGCCGCCGAACGAATTGCCGGCGAGGATCACGCGGCCGAGGTGGAGCGAATCGAGGAGCGAGGAGACGACGACGACGTAGTGCGCCATCGTGTAGTCGCCGCCGGGCATCGGCCCCGTGAGCCCGAACCCCGGCAGGTCGAACCGGATGACGCGATGCGACTTGGAGAGCGAGTCCGTCCAGCCGTTCCACGTGTGGAGGCTCGCCGACGTGCCATGCATGAGCACGAGCGGGAGGGAGTCGGCGCGTGGGCCCTCGTCGCGCACGTGCACCTGCATCCCCGCGACGGCGACGAACTTCGACGGTGGCGGCGCCCAACGTGGCGCCAGCTCGGCGACGGTGCGGTCGGGGGCCCAACTGAAAGCGACGAGGGCGATCGCGACCAGCACGAGCGCGCCGGCCATCAGTGCGACGACGCGCAGCAAACGGCGCATGGTCATTTGATCGACTCGAGGACGGCCGCGGCGTGTTCGGGATAGTGCTCGTGCAAGCACTCGGGACAGATGGAGTGACTGAACTCCGTGGTGGAGTGCGCCCGCATGTAGACCTCCACCTCCTGCCAGTATCCCCGGTCGTCACGCACGTTCTTGCAGAAGCTGCAGATGGGGAGGATGCCGCGCAGGGCGCGGACTTCGGCGAGCGCCTGCTCGAGGCGTGCCACCGCGTCGGCCTGTCCGCGGAGGGCGAGGAAGTGCCGACGCTGCCAGGAGCGGAGCTGCGACGATACGAGACTACCGGCGACGTTGCCGCCCACGAACACCACGCTCGTCGCGATGCGCATGAGTGCGGTGGCACCGCCGTGGAACGCCCACCACATCACCCCGGAGCTCGCGACGATCGCAGGCCAGAACTGCAGTCGCGGCGGCAGCGGGAGGATCAAGTAGGAGAGCATGACGAGGGCGAGGCCGACGAGCGGGTACGAGAGTGTCTCGAGCGTCCGGATCGGCGCCAGCGCGGTGAAGAAGCCCGCGACGAGCAGTGTATAGACGAACAGCGTCGTCCGCAGCGTGCGCGACGACACGTCCGGGCGCAGACGCGTGAACGCCACGACTCCACAAACGACGAGCACGGCGCGGAATGCGCTCAAGACCCAGAAGGTGCGACTGAAGCCGAAGATGTCGTAGTCGGAGAGCGCAAACACCACGATGGCCGCGGTGACCACGGCGACGACGGCGCGGGCCTGCGGGATGGCCTGCGGCAGCAGGTGTTGCGCGAAGTCGTCCGCGACCTCGGCCGCGGCGAGCGTATCCTGAGTTGTCTGGAAACCGGGTGTCGCTTGACCTGCAGGGCCGGAAGATGCCGTCATCAATAGAGAAGTGGGGGCGAACGACGACAGGTCGAGTCGACTGGAATCTCCGCGTGCGGCCATAATTGCGACAGGGGCACCAGTTTAATGGTTATTCTCTGCGCACCATGGGTCGGCCCGCCGTGGCGATGTGCCGGCGGACCCGGGCGTCGACACGAAGGCCCCCGCGTCCGGCGTCCTCACTGCGAGCGCCTACCGCGGGGGCCTTCGCGTCGAGCCCTGAATCGCGCGCGGAGCTGGGCGCCCGCCCCGCGCGGATCGCCGCAGGGAGGGCGCGGCTCGCTCGCGCAGGCGGGCCTGCGGCGTAGCGAGAGACTCGCGCCGAGCAGGCGCGAGGCTCGTGGCGTGTAAGCCGCCGGCCCGACGAAGCGAGCGTGCCGTGCCCGACCGGCCGCGCACCAGCCACGCACCGGCCGCGCACCGGCCGCGCACCGGCCTCGCACAGGCCGCACACAGGCCGCACACAGGCCGCACACAGGCCGCGCACCGAAACATGGTTGCGGCCGCCGCGGTCGCGCGCGCACCTTGCACGCGTCGCGACGCCCACCTCAGGAGCGGTAACCCCATGCGCCACATCCCCCGCATCGCACGACTCGCCGCCCTCGCCGTCGCCGTTCGCGGCGCGGCCGCGCAGTCCCGCCCCGAAGCGCTCTGGTACGCCACCGGAGGGGAAGAGAGCGTGCAGAGCTTCCTCGCGCACGCCGACCGCATCTCGATCGTCTCGCCACAGACGTACGTCGTCGACAGCTCCGGAACCGTCTCGGGCTACATCGACCGGCGCCTCGTCGACGCCGCCCGGGCCAAGGGCGTGAAGGTCGTCCCACTCGTCATGAACCCCGGGTTCGACCAGCCGACGATGCACCGCATCCTCGTGCACCCCGACGCACGGCGCCGCGCCATCCGCAGCATCACGGCGCTGTGCCGCGAGAACGGGTTCGACGGCATCCAGTTCGACTTCGAGAACATCCACATCGGCGACAAGGACGCGTTCACATCGTTCACGCGCGAGACCGCCGACTCGCTCCACGCCGCGCACTGCACGCTCTCGGCGGCGATCGTCCCGCGCACCGGGGATCTCGCCGGGCAGACGCCGTACCACGCGTGGATCTTCGACAACTGGCGCGGCGCCTACGACCTGAAGGCGCTCGCCGAGTCGCTCGACTTCATCTCGTACATGACGTACGCCCAACACACCGGCGGCTCCACCCCGGGACCCGTCGCCGGCTACGCGTGGATGGAGCGGGCGCTCAAGTTCGCCCTCGCCCAGGGCGTGCCGCCGCAGAAGCTCTCGCTCGGGCTCGCCAGCTACTCCGACTGGTGGTACCCGGCGTACGACGCGAAGCTCGGCCCGCGCACCACGGGACGCGACGTCTCATACGGCACGGCGATGGGCGTGCTCGCGCGGAGCGGCATCACGCCGACATGGGACGAGCGGCAGAAGAGCTACTTCGCGCTCTGGGACGAGGACGGCGTGTTCCAGTACGTGTTCATCGAGGACGCGCGGTCGTTCGAGGCCAAGCTCGCGCTCGTGAAGCAGTACGGATTGCGCGGCTATTCCGTGTGGGTGCTCGGCAGCGAGGATCCGGCGGTGTGGAACCGGAAGTGAACCGCCGCGCTACAGCATCAACTCGAGATCGTTGTTCCGCGGCGTGAAGCCGCAGCGCGCGTAGAAGCCGAGCGCCGCGCCCGTCGAGTGCAGCCGCACGCGGCCGAGGGCGCGTGTTCGCCCATCGGCGAGCGCCGCCTGCAGCAGCGCCATCCCCACGCCGCGCCATCGCCATCCCTCGACGACGTGCAGTTGCGCGAGGTAGCCCTCCACCGCCGACGCATTCTCCCGCGACGGCAACCGGTCCACGTAGAGCAGCACCGCGGAGCCGACCGGCTCGCCGCTCGCCGACTCGGCGACCCACGCGCCGGCGCGTCCCGTGTCGAGTAGATGAACCACGGCGCGCTCGCTCGCCGGTTCGAGCGCGGCGTCCGCCGGGGCAGCGGCTTCGCCGGCGAACAATTGCATGCGATGCGCGGCGATGATATCCGCATCGTCGCGCGTCGCCGGCCGGACGGCGAAGGAGAAGTCCGCGGCGGTCACGGCATGGTCCCTGGCGGATCGAGTGGAAGCTCGCGTCGCGCCGTCGCGACGGTTCAGCCGCGCGCGGGGAGCACGTAGCCGAGCACCGCCCACGCGTGCGCGGCGCTCCCGGCGAGCACGAAGAGGTGCCAGATCGCGTGGTGGTAACGCAGGCGGTGCCACACGTAGAACGCGACGCCGAGCGTGTAGCAGACGCCACCCACGGCGAGCCAGAGCAGCGCCGCGTGCGGCACGTGCTCGAACATCGGCTTCACGGCGATGACGGCGAGCCACCCCATCGCCACGTAGACGGTGGTCGAGAGGGCCGGCAGGCGGTGCGCGCCGTACACGCTCTTGAGCGTGATGCCGAGCGCGGCGAGCCCCCAGATGACGCCGAACAGCGACCATCCCCACGGCCCACGCAGGTTCACGAGGAGGAAGGGGGTGTACGTGCCCGCGATGAGCAGGTAGATCGCCGCGTGGTCGAGGCGCTTGAGCAGCAGCTTCGCGCTCGGCAGCCGCACCGCCGGCACCGCGTGGTACACGGTGCTGGCGGCGTAGAGCAGCACGAGCGTGGTGGCGTAGAGGCTCGCCGTGACGACGCGCCACGGGTCGTTGCTGCGCGCGGCGACGCCGATCATCACCGGCGCCGCGGCGAGGGCGGCGACGAGCCCCAGGCCGTGCGTGATGCTGTTGGCGATCTCCTCGCCGATGGTCTGGCCGCGCTTCGACGTCATGCGTGCAATCTAACGGATCCCGGACGCGCCATGCTTGATGAAGGTGCCGGCGTTGAGTTCGCCGATCGCCGTCCGCAGTTGATCGTGCGTGTTCATCACGATCGGGCCATACCACGCGACCGGCTCCTCGAGCGGCTTCCCCGAGACGAGCAGGAAACGGATCCCTTCGTCGCCCGCCTGCACGGTGACCTCGTCGCCGCTGTCGAAGAGGACGATCGACCGGTTGCCGGCCTCGTCGGTCACCGTGTCGGTCACGTCGCCGTCCTCGGTGCGCACGGCGCGCGGCGCGGAGGCGGAGCGGAACGACCCCTTGCCGTCGAACACGTACGCGAAGGCGTGGCGGTACGTCTCCACGGGGAGCGTCTTCCGCGTGCCGGGGGGCACGTACACGTCGAGGTAGCGCGGGTCGGCGGCGATGCCGTCGACGGGGCCGCGCTGTCCCCAGAAGTCGCCGCAGACGACGCGTACCGTGGTGCCGTCGTCGTCGATGATGACGGGGATGTCCTTGGCCTGCACGTCCTGGTAGCGCGGCGGCGTCATCTTGAGCGACGACGGCAGATTGGCCCAGAGCTGGAAGCCGTGCATGCGCCCGGTGGCGTCGCCCTTCGGCATCTCCTGATGGAGGATGCCGCTGCCGGCGGTCATCCACTGCACGTCGCCGGCGCCGAGCGCGCCCGTGTTGCCGAGCGAGTCGCCGTGCGCGACGGTGCCGGCGAGCACGTAGGTGATCGTCTCGATGCCGCGGTGCGGGTGCCACGGGAACCCCTTGAGGTAGTCCTCAGGGCGTTCGTTGCGGAAATCGTCGAACAGCAGGAACGGATCGAATTCCGTCGTGTCACCGAAGCCGAAGCCGCGGTGCAGGTGCACACCGGCGCCTTCCATGGTGGGACGGGCGTCGATGATGCGTTTGACGGGACGGATGGACATGGGGGGGCCTCCTCCGCGCCGGTCGGCGCGGGCCAGATGGAATACATGACTTGTATATTACTCAGTACTGAGATATCTGTCAAGCCGCCCCGCTACTTCGACCCCTTCGCCGGGCCGGGCGGGTATTTCGTCGCGAGCTTCCGCACGGTGTTCACCCCGCGGAACGTCGCCGCCGCCCCGACCGCACGCTCGAACGCGACGTTCGAGAACTTCGATTCGCCCTGCCCCACCAGGCACTTCCACCAGAGCTCGCGGCCGCGCACGTGGAAGTCGTCGACCTCGGAACGCAGCGCCATCAACGCGCGGACCGCGGACGCGCCGAGCGGTTCGGCGAGCAAGCCGACGCTGACCGACCACGCCGCCTCGACCTCGCGCGCCGTGAACGGCTGGTACGCGGCGATCTCGGCCACCTCGACGTCGGTGCGCACGAACGTCCGCACTTCGTAGCCGAGCGCGTCGAGCAGCCGCCGTTCGATCGTGCGCTCGAGCGCGCTCCCCGTGGCGCTCGAGCGGAAGATCACGTTGCCGCTGGCGATGAACGTCTCGACGGCGTCGAAGCCGAGTTCCTCGAACAGCGCCTTGAGCCGGTCCATCTTCACGACGTGCCCACCGACGTTGATGGCGCGCAGGAACGCGACGTGACGCGCCATGGTCAGCGCGCGCGTTCCAGACGCTGTGCGACGGTGTCGACCGCGGCGAGCGTGCGCTGGGTGGCGCTCGAATGGGCGGCCCGCAACGCGCGGCCGGCGTCGCTCTTCGACCGCCGCGCCAGGCGGCGCTGCAGGGCGAGCCACGCGCGGCGCCCCGGCGCGGCGGCGTTCCCGGTCGCGTCGGGAGTCGGCGCTCCGCGCGCGCGCACCCCGCGCCGTGCGCTCGCCGACAGCTGTTCGGCGACGCGCTCCTGCAGCACCTGCGCGTCGTGCAGCTCGCCGAACACGTCCTGGAGCAGCGAGAGGCGGCGGCCGTGCGTCTTCGCGGCGCGCGAGACGTCGTCGAGCGTCTCGAGCAGGTAGCGCAGCCGCTTCACCTCGATGCGCGCCGCATGCACGGCGGCGAGCTGTTCGCGCGTCCTCACCTCGGTGAGCTTGGCGCTGACGCGCGAGCGGTGCTCGCGCAGCAGCGGCCCCATCACCGCGCCGAACGGACGCTCGCGCGCCGGCGCGTCGACGTCGATGTCGAGGAGGTAATGGCGCAGCTGCTCGCCGAGCTTCGCGGCGATCTTCGGCAGGTCGTCGTGCACCTCGCGGGCGAGCTTGCGGCGCGCGACGGCGTAGGCCGCGTCGTTGCGGGCGAGGAGCCAGCGCGCCGCCTCGAGCGCCATCGGCGGCGTGTTCGACGGCAGCGTGCGCAGCCAATGCGACTGTACCTCGAGGTCGCGCGCGCGACCGGCCACGCGCGCGAGGCGCCGCAGGCGCTTCTCCGTGGCCGGCTTGACCGTGTCCTCGAGGAACGGATGGAAGGCGCGCATCCAGCTGCGCAGCCGGCGGATCGCGACGCGGAAGTCGTGCACCGCCTCGGCGTCGGCGGCGTACGGCTCGGCGATCAGCGGATCGGCGCTCAGCGCCGCCTCGGCGGCTTCGAGACGCGCCGCCTGGTCGAGCACGCGCTGCAGCCGGCCGCGCGCGACGTCGCGCACCGCGTGGCGTGCGGGCAGGCGGAGCGACTCTCTCGTGAGCGGTGCGTTGGCCATGGCTTGTGCGTGCGGCGCGCGGAGCGGCAGGGCGTCGCACGCCCACCGCTAGTCGAAATGCGTCTTGGCGTACTTCACGGCGTAGTACATCCCGATACCCGTACCGATCATGCTCAGCACGAACGCGGTGAAGAAACCGAAGCGTTCGCCGAGGTACCAGCCGGCGTAGCCGCCGGCGGTCGCGCCGATGAACGAGAACAGTTTCTTCACGGTGACGGCTCGGAGTCGATGGTGACGGGGGTGTCCGCGTCGGCGCGAACCGCTATTGAAGTCTGCACGGTGCGCGACCGCGGCGCCAATCGGACGCCCGTCACGCCCCGTCGGGGCGCGTCTTCGCGGCCTCGACGTACGCGCCCGGCTTCTCGTGGGTGGGTGCCTTGTTGTACGCGTCGGTGCCGCCCGGCGGGATGGTGAGATAGCGCCACGACGGGCCACGCAGCGCGTGCGCGAGGTAGACGATCTGCCCCACGTGGTACGACACGTGGGAGAGCGACCGGAAGAGCGCCTCGTGCACGGCGAGCGGCTGCTGGCGGATAGTGACGGTCCTGCTCAGGGCGGTGTCGTCGAGCGCGCCGAGCGCACCGAGGAGCTCGGCCCACCCGCCTTCCCACTTCTCGCGCAGCTCGGCGCGCGTCACGCGACGGGCCGCGAACTCCTCTTCACGCGCGCGCCATGGCTTCTCGCCGTCGGTAGTGAGGAAGTCGGTGAACCGCGAGCGCAGGTTGCCGGCGACGTGCCAGCAGATGGTCGCGATGGAGTTCCCCTGGCTGGGGCCGGGCTCCGAGAGTTGGGCTTCGTCGAGCTGGTCCATGGCGCCCTCGGCGAGCGCCTTGTACCGACGATACTCACCCTCGATCGACGCGACGAGCGTGCGGGTCATAGCCACTCCTGCATCTGCTGCGGTGTGAGGTTGCTGCCACAAATGATCGTGCCCGCGGACTGCCCGCGGAACGCGGCGCCCTGCTCCACCAGTGCGGCGACGCCGACGGCGGCCGAAGGCTCGGCGACGAGTCCCGTGTGCCGGTGGAGCAGCCGCATGGCGGCGAGGATCGACGCCTCGCGCACGAGGATCGCGTCGTCGGCGAGTCCGCGCAGGTCGTCGAGCGCCTGCGGGATCGGGACGCGCACGCCGATGCCGTCGGCGATGGTGTGCAGTGCATCGTGTTCGATGACGCGTCCCGCGCGCCACGACTCGACCATCGCGGGAGCGCCCGCAGCCTGCACGGCGATCAGCCGCGTCTGCGGCCGGCGCGCCTTCACCACCGTGGCGACGCCGTTGAACAGCGCGCCGTTGCCGAGCGGCACGAGCAGGACGTCGGGGAACGGGGCGCGCTCCAGCCACTCGAGCGCGATCGTCCCCGCACCCTCGAGCGTCTCGACGTCGTAGCCGTCCTCGACGAACCGGTGGCCGCGCGCGGCGGCCACGCGGCGCGCTTCCTGCTTGGCCGCGTCGAAGTCGTCGCCGTGGAGCACGAGCGTCGCGCCGAGCTGGCGCATGCGTTCGAGCTTGAGCGGATTCGCGTGCGCACTGGCGTACACCGTCACCGGCACGCCACGCGCGCGGCCGGCCCACGCCATCGCCTGTCCGAAATTCCCCGCGCTCGCGCAGACGAGCGGCGCGCCGCGCTCGGCGCGCGACACGAGCCAGTCGGCGCCCCGCCCCTTGAAGCTGCGGATGGGGTTCACCGACTCGATCTTGAGCGAGAGCCGCGCGCCGAGCGCGTCGCTGAGGGGCTCGCATTCGAACTGCGGCGAACGCAGGAACACCGGGTCGATCGTGCGCGCCGCCAGCGCGACGCGCTCGAGCGTCACTCGAGGCGGCGTCATCGGGGTGGCGCGATGACGCGGCTCATGCGCGCGGTGGCTCAGTGGGCGCCGGCACGGAGAAGCGCTGCCGCACCGCCTCGCTCACTCGCGTGAGCCGGCCGGTCTTTCTATTGATAGGACACCAGATGGTGCGCCCGCGGGCGAGCACCTTCTGGTCGCTCACGCGCACGATCTCCGTGTTGCGCTCGAACTTCGAGGCGTCCGCGGTGCCCACCCAGGTGCGCGCGACGACGGCGTCGCCGAGCAGCGTCGGCAGCTTGTAGTCGATCTCGTGCCGCAGAGCGACCCACGCGACCTCGGCCTGCTGCTCGGGGGTGGCCGCCGTGCTCCAATGGGCGATGGCGACATCCTGGATCCAGCGCAGGTACACGACGTTGTTGACGTGGCCGAGGTCGTCGATGTCGTCGGGGAGGACGGTGATCGGGAGTTCGAAACGTTCGGCGGTCATCGCCCCGAAAGTTAGCGCGCTCGCTGGCCGTGCGCCCCGCCGCGCTCCAATTTGAGTCATCCCGTACGCCGAGGACACCTCCGTGACGCCGTCGAAGCGCTCAGCCTTTGTGCTCGCCGCCCTGCTCGCCTGCGCTTCGCACGTCTCGACCGCGCAGGACGTGGGCGAGAACAAGCTTCCCTACGGTAAGGGCCTCCCCGTTCCCGGCCGCTCGGTGATCGCGACGCAGTTCGGCATCGTCGCGACGAGTCAGCCGTTGGCGTCGTCGGCCGGCGTGCAGATCCTCGAGCGTGGCGGCAACGCCATCGACGCGGCGATCGCGGCGAACGCGACGCTCGGCGTCACCGAGCCGATGATGAACGGCATCGGCGGCGACCTGTTCGCGATCATCTACGAGAAGAAGTCTGGGAAGCTCTACGGCCTGAACGCGAGCGGCTGGGCGGCGACGGGGATGACCGCGGAGTTCGTGGCGTCGAAGGTGGCGAACGGCCGCATGCCGCAGCGTGGCGTGTACACGGTGGACGTCCCGGGGGCCGTCGCAGGCTGGGACGCGATGCACAAGAAGTTCGGCAAGCTCCCGTTCCGCGAACTGCTCGCGCCCGCGATCTACTACGCGCAGAACGGATATCCGGTGGCCGAGGTGACGGCCGGGATCTGGGCAGCCGCGCAGGGCTATGCGTATACGAACGACGCCTTCAAGAGCACATTCGTGCCCGGCGGTCATGCGCCGCGCGGCGGCGAACTCTTCCGCAATCCGGACCTCGCCGGTTCGCTGCGGCGCATCGCGGCCGGCGGCTTCGACGGCTTCTACCGGGGTCCCACCGCCGCCGCGGTGCTCGCGACGATCAAGGAGAACGGCGGCACGATGACCGCCGCCGATCTCGCCGAGTTCACGCCCGAGTGGGTGACACCGCTCTCGACGAAGTACCGCGACTGGACGGTGTACGAGCTTCCGCCGAACGGACAGGGGCTCGCCGCGCTCGAGATGCTCAACATCATGTCGCGCTACCCGATCGCCCAATACGGATGGGCGAGCGCCAAGGCGATGCACGTCGAGATCGAGGCGAAGAAGCTCGCCTATGCCGACCTGCTCAAGTACATCGGCGACCCGCGCTTCTCGAAGCTCCCCGTGCAGCAGCTCCTCTCGGCCGACCACGCCGCGTCGCGCGCCGCGCAGATCGACGAGAGCAAGGCGAACTGCCATGTGACGCCCTCGAAGCTGGCCGGCATCGAGGCGGGAGCGAGCGAGACGATCTACATGACCGTCGTCGATCAGGACGGCAACATCGTCTCGCTCATCCAGAGCAACTACTCGGCGTTCGGCTCGGGTCTCGTCGCGAAGGGCACCGGGTTCGCGATGCACAACCGCGGCGGGCTGTTCACGCTCGAGCGCGGCCAGCCGAACACCATCGCGCCGCGCAAGCGGCCGTTGCACACGATCATCCCCGGCTTCATGGAGAAGGGGGACGTGAAGATCGGCTTCGGCATCATGGGCGGGTGGAACCAGTCGCAGGCGCACGCGCAGTTCGTGAGCGACATCGCCGACTTCGGGATGAACATCAAGCAGGCGCTCGAAGCGAGCCGCTTCACCAAGCTCACCTTCGATGGGTGCGACGTGTACGTCGAGGCGAACCTGCCGTCGTCGGTCGTGGCGGAGCTCAAGGCGCTCGGCCACGAGCCGCAGGTGCGCCCGGCGCGCGTCGGATCGGACTTCGGGTTCGGCCAGGTGGTGATGACGAACGCCGACGGGGTGCACTTCGGCGCGAGCGACCCGCGCCACGACGGCGCGGCGATGCCGCAGGGCGCGCCGATCGGAGGGAGGAAGAAGTAGAAGCGACCGGGGCCCTTGCCTCAGGCGCGCCCGGGCTCCAGCTCGCCTCGTCGTGCCGTGCCGGCGATCAGGGCTTCTTGCGGCGTTCCGCCGCGCGGTACCTCACGCCGGGCAGTCCGTCGAAATCCGCATCCTGCGTCCAGAGCGTCGCGCTGGTGGCGCGCGCCGTGGCATAGATCACGCTGTCGGCCAGCGGGAGGCGGTGTTCGACGCCCAGTTTCGCGGCGGCGAGGGCGAGGGCGCCGTCGAGTTCCACCACGCGGCCCTGGTGCATCACGGCCACGGCGGCGAGCGCGGCGGTCTCGTCACGCTGCTGCAGCACGCGTTTGAAGACCTCGGTCAGGCTCAGTGTCGGGACGACGAGCCGGTCGGTGCGCTCGATGGCTGGCGCGAAGAACGCGGCGTGTGGCCCGTCGGCGAAATATTCGAGCCAGCCCGAAGAGTCGACGACGTTCACGCGCGGTCGGCCTCGCGGGGGACGCCCGTCGAGATCCCTTTCAGGAAGCCGCGCAGCGCGCGCGCCGGCCGGAGGGGGATGAACTCGACGCGTCCTTCATACTGCAGGCATTGCACCTTCTGTCCGGGACGCAGCCCCATCGCCTCGCGGACGTGGCGGGGGATGACGACCTGGAACTTGGGGGAGATGGTGAGCACGGCGTGCGAAGGTGCGGGCATCGTATAACGATAGTGCCATCGATGGCATTTTCGCCATACGCACTCGTACCCGGCGATGTCGCGGGCCGCAGCGACAGGCGCCACCGTGCGCCATTCCGGGCAACATCATTCCTTCGCGACGCCGCGCACCCCGCCGCCGGGCTGGGCGCGGCCGCGCCTCCCCGCGCGTGGCGCGTCACGTCCGTCCCCGCCATCGGCGGCCGCCCCGGCGTGCGACAGCGTATTCCAGAGCAAGGAGAACACCGCGTCTCGATTTTCGCTATTTTCGAGCATCCATCCGCCGCGCCAGTTTCTGTCCTGGGGCGTGGGTTCGAGAATCGCCCGCGTCACTCCCTTCCCCCCACATGCAACTCATCGTCATTCCCGCGCTGCTCCTGACGGCGGCGCTCGCCCAGGGCCGCCAGCAACCGCCCGCCGCCGAGGCGCCCGCGGTGCCGGCTCCCGCGCCCGTGCGCGGCCCTGGCTCACGTCACCTGTCGGCGATGCGCGCGCCCACCGCACTCAAGGTCGAAGGCGCCCTCGACGAGGAGACCTGGAAGCGAGCCGACGTCGCCGACGGCTTCACGCAGACGGAGCCGGGGACCGGACAGCCCGCGACCGAGGCGACCGAAGTCCGCGTGGCGTACGACGCGAACAACCTGTACATCCGCGCGTACATGCACGACCGCGAGCCGGACAAGATCATCATCAACGACATCAAGAAGGATTTCTACGAAGTCGACGAGGACGACTTCGAAGTGATCCTCGACACGTTCCGCGACCGGCACAACGGCTACATGTTCCTCACGAACGCCGCGGGCGCCAAGGCCGACCGGCTCGTCGCCAGCGAGGGACGCGAGGTGAACGGGAGCTGGGACGCGGTGTGGAGCGTGCGCACGCGCATCGTCCGTGACGGCTGGATCGCCGACATCACCATCCCGTTCCGCGGGCTGCGCTTCGATCCGAACGCCGACGGCACGTGGGGCATCAACTTCGCGCGCCGCATCCGCCGCAAGAACGAGATCGACTGCTGGGCGCCGATCCCCCGCGAGTACAACGTGATGCGGCTCTCGCTCGCCGGCGACCTCGAGGGCGTGCATCCCGTGGACACACCCCACGACCTGCGGCTCAAGCCCTACGTGCTGGCAAAGACCGTGCGCGACGTCGGCGTCACGCCGTACACGTCGAGCGGCGCCGCGGGGGTGGACCTCAAGACGGCACTCGGCCGCAGCCTCACGTTCGACGTCACGGTCAATCCCGACTTCGCGCAGGTCGAGGCCGACGAGCAGCAGGTGAACCTCACGCAGTTCTCCCAGTTCTTTCCGGAGAAACGCGAGTTCTTCCTCGAGAATTCCGGGATGTTCTACGTGGGAGACGCCGCGCGCAACAACCAGGTCTCCTCGGTGACCACGCCCGACGAGGACTTGCTCCTCTTCTTCAGTCGTCGCATCGGATTGACGGCGAACGGCACCCCGACGCCGATCCCGTTCGGGGCGCGGCTCACCGGCACCACGGACGGCATCGGCATCGGCGCGCTCGCGATGCGCACCGACGCGACCGATTCGACGCCCGCGAGCACCTACAGCGCGCTCCGGCTCAAGCGCAATCTCGCACCGGGCTCGGACGTGGGCGTGTTCTACCTCGGCCGCGACGGCGCGGGGCCGAACGCCGGCTACAACCACGTCTTCGGCGTGGACGAGAACATCCGCTTCGGCGGCGTGGTGGATTGGAACTCGTTCCTGGTGAAATCCGAGACGCCGGGCAAGACCACGGGCCAGTACGCCTGGCGCACGTCCGTCAACTACGAAGCGCAATTCATCCACGTGAAGGTCGCGTCGATGGAGCTCGGCCAGGGCTTCGAGGACGACCTCGGCTACTACCGGCGCACCGACGTCCGCAAATACTTCCTCGACATGGGCCTCCGGCCACGATCGTCGTGGCTGCAGGAACACGGCATCCGCGAGCTGCATCCGCACGTGACGTGGAATTACTACGACGACGTGGGTGGCGCCACGATCGGGAAGTACCTGCACAACGGGCAGACGTTCTTCTTCAACGACGGCGGGTACACCGAGTTCTCGGCGAACGTCTACTACAACTTCCTCACCGACTCGCTCCGGCTGAACCGCGCCGATCCGGGCGCGCAGCAGATCGCGCCCGGCGGCTATCAGTGGACGCAGTGGCAGTGGATCTACAACACGAACCCGAGCCGCCCGCTCTCACTCGGCCTCACGGCTATCGGCGGCGGCCTCTGGAGCGGCACGCAGAAGACGGTCAACGCGACCGTGAACTTCCACCCCGGCTATCACTTCCGGATCTCGACGGGCGTCCAGCACACGAGCGCCACGCTCGACCGGCCGAATCAGAAGTTCGACGCCACGCTCTGGACGGCGCGCACGACCTATTCGTTCACGACCGCCATGTTCCTCGATGCGCTCGCGCAGTACGACGCGGCCATCCGGCAGTTCAACACGAACATCCGGTTCAACCTGATCCACCACCCCCTGTCGGACCTCTTCCTCGTCTACAACGAACAGCGGTTCACGACGCCCGACGCGCCGGTCGTGGGACGCAGCCTCGTGCTCAAGGTCACCCAGATGCTGTCGCCGTAGGCGGCAGCCCCGCCTCCTTCGCCAGGAGCAGCGAGCGCTCGCGTTCGGGCGGCTGTGGTGCGATCATCGCCCGGTGGTCGCGACCCCGACACCATTGAAGGAGTCCACACGATGCGCTTCATGCTGCTGGTGATACCCAAGGCCTACGACGACGCGGCCGCCGATTTCACGCCGCCGGCCGATCTCGTGGCGAAGATGGCGAAGTTCAACGACTCGATGGCGAAGGCCGGGGTGCTGCTCGACCTGAACGGGCTCCATCCGCCGGCGGCGAGCGTGCGCGTGCAGTTCGGCGGCGCGAAGACGACGGTCGTGGACGGGCCGTTCTCGGAGTCGAAGGAGCTGGTAGGCGGCTATTGGATGATCCAGGTCAAGACGCCCGCGGAAGCGGTGGAGTGGGCACGGCGGGCGCCGATGCTCGACGGGGACATGATCGAAGTACGGCGGGTGCAGGAGATGGAGGAGTTTCCGGAGGATGTGCAGAAGGCGGCGAAGTTCTGACTCGATGCCGCCGCGACTGAGTCACCCCGCGCGATCCACCCGCCGCCGGCTCCTCGCCGCGGCATCGACGCTTTTCGCACTCTCGCCGCTCGGAGCCCAATCCCTCCGCAACTCGCTCCTCGAGGCCGACTTCGGCCCCCGCGGCCTCACGTCCATCACCACGCTCGCCGACCACCGCATCGACTCGTTGCGGTCAGACGACTTCGCGCTGAGCGTCGCGAACCTCGCCTTCGAGAGCACGAACCTCCCTGCTCCCACGCGTCACTCCACGGCACACAGCGTCTCCTTCACCTACGACGCCAAGCCGTTCGCCATCACCGTCACCTACGAACTCAAATCTGACTGGACCTTCGTCAGCAAACAGATCACGCTGACGTCCGACACCGTCGACCGCTTCGTCGTCGACAGCATCACACCGTTCGCGACGACGTTCGCCGAGACGCCCACCGGCGTCTTCCGCCCCACCAGCGTCCGCCCGAGCCTCGGCACCGCCGACTACGGCGCCGCCGTCCGGTTCGGCGACGACCGCTCCCTCCTCATCGTCGCCCAGAACCCGTTCCTCCACGCCGACCTCCACGGCAACGCGTTCTCATTGCGCTACACGCCGCAGATGGAGTGGCAGAAGAGCTACGGCCCATTCCACTCCGACCGCGCCTTCATCGCGCCCGTCCGGCTCTCGGGCCACCGCCTTCCAGCACATATGATCCCGGAATGGCGCACCGCTGGAGACACGACGGCGGGCCTCGACGAAGCGGAGATCGCGGCCTTCACCGCCATGGTGCGCTCGCAACTGCTCTACCGGCCGGCCACACCGATCGACGTCTTCGTGGGCTGGTGCGTGAACGACTACCAGATCGATGTGGGCACGGCGGCAGGGCGCGCCGAATACAAGCGCGTGTTCGACCAGGCCGCCGCGGTCGGCGCACAGTACGTGCTCTACGCGCCATCCAATTCCGCACTCTCCCGCCGGGAGGAGAGCGTGGACGACTGGAGCTGGGAGCACGTGCTCTGGCTCGGGCTCGGCCAGAAGATCCGCAAAGGCGAGTGGGACGCGAAGACGAGCACCGTTCCGCCGAGCGTGAGCGAGATGGTGGACTATGCGCGCGGCAAGCGGTTGCGGCTGCTCGCCTACGTCTATCCCGTGCTTCCCTTCTCGCAGAACCCCGACTGGCTCGTGCCGTCGCGCAACAACCCGAAGCGGCAGGCCGCGACGCTGGGCAACCGCGCGCTGCAGGACTGGCTCATCGAGCAGCTGGTCGCGTTCCACGACCGCACAGGGATCGCCGGCTACTCGTTCGACCACACCTTCCTCACCTTCGACGGCCCGAGCCGCTACGCGCAGTGGTATGGATGGCGCCGCGTGATGGAGGAACTCCGCCGGCGCATCCCCGATGTGGTCATCGACGGGCGCCAGGCGTACCACCTCTACGGTCCGTGGAGTTGGCTCGCCGGGAGCTACCCGCACCCGACGTTCAACGACGAACAGCCGGAGAGTTTCCTCCCCTATCCGGATCTGCACTTCGATCGCGTCTCCGCCGACCGCGAGCGGTGGACCGCGTATCGCTACCGCAACTACGAGTTCACGCCGAGCGAGCTGGTACCCGGGTTCATCACGCACCAGACGTCGCGCTCCGACTCCACCGACGAGATGCCGGCGGTGAAGACCGCGGACCGCGGCACCGTGCTCACCTCGTACCGCGCGCGCGACTGGGACTACCTCGGCTGGCGCTACTCGCTGCTGTCGTCCGTCGCGGTCGCCGGGTGGAACAACGTGCTCGACATGCTCCCGGCCCGCGACTCGGCGGAGAATGCGCATTTCAGCGAGAAGGATCGCGCATGGATGCGCCGCTGGCTGCAGTGGACTGCGACGCACAAGGAACTGCTCCGGCACACGCGCACCATCCTCGGGGCACCCGCGCTCGGCAAGGTCGATGGCACCGCGGCCATCGACGGCGACCACGGCTTCATCTTCCTGTTCAATCCCGATGCGCGCCGCCTCACGGCGCGCGTCCCGCTCGACGCGTCGATCGGACTCACTTATGGCGCGCGCGTCGCGGTGCGGGAAGTGCATCCGCTCGAGGGCCGGCGCCTCGGCAAGCCGGGCGCCGGTTTCTGGCAGCGCGGCGACACCATGAGCGTGATGCTCGACGGCGGCTCGGCGCTCGTGCTGGAACTCTCGCCCGCCGGCCCGATGACGGCGCCGGTGCTGTTCGGCGCACCCGGTACGGCCACAGTGAAGGACGGCGTACTCGACGTCCGCGGCGCCTCCGGCGAAAGTGGAACGAACGTTCGATTGGAGATCGCGCTTCCCCACGGCGCTACCGGTCAGCGATCGGGAGCGATCATCGCCAGCGTGCGCCGCGCGCGGGTGAACGGCGTCGAGGTCCCGGTCGCCGCGCGCAACGGCGATGTGGTGCAACTCGAAGTGACATTCGCCGGCGCCGAGTTCCGTCAGTTGCAACCCGCCGTCACCTATGACTCGACGTTCGCCGGCGGGCGCGTGAGCGGAACGTTCACCATCCCGAAGCGCGTCTTCGAGCAGCTCGCGGCACGGCGGCACGCATGGCCGATCCCCTGGACTGCCGACGACTACCGCACGACCTGGCTCGCGCCGGAGCGGCTGCTGCTGTTCGCGCCTTTCAGCGAGCCCGACGACCGGTGGGAAGCGACGCTGTCCATCGACGGCGCGCCGGTGGAGTTCCGCAAGGCGTACACCGCCGTGCGCGTGGTGCGGAGCACGTTCGTCGGATTCTACGCCGACGTGTCGCGGCTCGAACCGGACCGGCCGTACCGGTTCGAGCTGCAGTTGCCGTCGCTCAAGCCGGGACAGTTCCGCGGCCTGTACTTCGAGAACGTCGAACCGCAGTACGTCTCGACGGTCGCGCTGCCCCGCTGAGCGGCGCTACTCGGCGACGCCGAACGTATAGACGGTGCGGGAATGGAATTCCGCCCCCGGCCGCAGGATCGTCGAGGGGAACGACGGCTGATTCGGTGAATCGGGGAAGTGCTGCGTCTCGAGGCAGAAGCCGCTGCGGCGCTTGTACACGTGCCCGCCCTTCCCCGTGATCGTGCCGTCGAGGAAGTTGCCCGTGTAGAACTGCACCCCGGGCTCCGTCGTCTCGACGTCGAGCGTGCGCCCGCTCTTCGGCTCCACCACGCGCGCGGCGTGCGCGAGCCCGCTGTCGCTCCGGCTGATGACGAAGTTGTGGTCGTAGCCGCCGGCGCGCTGCAACTGCACGTTCGCTTCGTCGATGCGCGCGCCGATCGCTACGTCGCGCCGCAGGTCGAACGGCGTGCCGGCGACGGGCTCGAGCCGGCCGGTGGGGATCAGCGTGGAATCGACCGGCGTGTACTCGTTGGCGTCGATCCGGATCACCTGCCCGAGCACGTCACCGGAACCCTCACCGGCGAGGTTGAAATAGCTGTGTTGCGTCAGGTTGATCGGCGTCGCCTTGTCGGTCGTCGCGCGATAGTCGATGGCGAACGTGTTGCGGTCGGTGAGCGTGTACGTCACGCGGACCTTGAGCGTGCCCGGGTAGCCCTCCTCGCCATCCTTGCTCGTATACGTGAGCGCCACGCCGGTGCCGCTGGAATCGGAGAACGGCTCGGCGGCCCAGAGCACCTTGTCGAATCCCTTCAACCCGCCATGCAGCGAATTCTGGCCGTTGTTGATCGCGAGATGGTACGTCGTGCCGTCGAGCGTGAACTGCCCCTTCGCGATGCGGTTGGCGTAGCGGCCGACCAGTGCGCCGAAGTAGGGCGTCGACTTCAGGTAGCCGTCGAGCGAGTCGTAGCCGAGCACGATGTCGCCGAGGGTGCCGTTGCGGTCGGGCGTCCGGAGCGAGATGATGAGCCCGCCGTAGTCGATCAGGCGCACCTCGATGCCGTGCGCGTTCGTGAGGGTGAACACGTGCACGGAGTCGCCCGAGGGGAGCACGCCGAACGGAGCGCGCGTCACCGTCGCTGGGCCGGAATTCTCGGAGCGCTTGTCGCGGGACATGCAGGCGAGTGGGCTGAGGATGAGGAGAGCGGCGGCCAGCGTGCGCATGGTCATGGGAGTTTCGTCCCGATGAGGATCGTGAGGTTGCCGTAGCCGTCAGCGGTCGGACGTTCGTTCGAAAATGTCACCGTCACGTCGCGCTCGGCGCCGTGCACCGCGCCGAGCCGGTAGCCCCAGCGCGTGGGCTGGGGATCCTTGAGTTCGTGCGCCGTGCGCTCGTCGGGTGTGCGCAGACGGAACGAGTAGCTGTGCCCGGCGAGTCCTTCAAGCGACACGACGACCCCGTCACGGGCGAGCTGCTCGTCCACCACCCGGAGCGACGTCGACCGGTCGCCGATCTTCGGCGCGGCGGGCGCGACGACCGCCTCCCATCCACCGGCCGTCGTCACTTCGAGCTCGAGGTCGCTCGTGAGCCGCCCATGCACCGTGGCATGCCAGTCGCCCGGCGTCTTCTCGAGCGCGACGCCGGCGCCGGACGCCGACGCGCCGATCCGGATCTGCGGCGAGAAGGTGACGTCGATCGGCGCGCCATCGCCCGTGCGGTGCAGCGCCAGCGTCACGCGTCCGTTCGCGCGTCGGAGCACGAACGACACGCGCCCTGCTCCGACCGGCACGTCGTCCACCGCGAGCGAGTCCCACTCCGGCGGAAGGTGCGGCGCGATCGTGAGCCGATGCGCCGGCGCGTCGACGTCGATGCCGAGCAGCCCGCGGATGAGCGGCGTGAGCACCATCGACGTCGCGAAGAACTGCTGCGGTACCGCCGTGTCGAGCGGCTTGTAGAGGCGGCCCGAGATGACCTCCGGGTTGCGGCCAAGCGACTGGTCGAAGCCGGTGCGCGCGACCGCCTGCAGGGCGAACCACCCCGCCGGCGCGTGGTGATACTTGTACTCGGCGAGCGAGACGAAACCCGTCACGAACGGCCACACGGCGCCGTTGTTGTAGTGGAGCGGGTCGAACAACGTGCTCGTGGCGCTCAACGGCCGCGCGCCCCAGTCGGTGAGGATGTTCGACGACGCGAGCCGCGCCGCCATCTCCGAACCGTGTTCGGCGTCGAGCACGCCGAATGCCATCGCCGTCGCCGCCCACGCCGTCACGTTCGCGTTGACCGTGCCGTCCTGCAGCAGCGCGAACGCATACTGGTGCTGGGCCGGCATCCAGAACTTCGCCTCGATCGTCGCGAGCGCCTTGGCGCGTACGGCGCGGGCCTGCGCGGCGAGCGCGGGCTCTCCTCGCTCGTCCGCCATGCGGGCGAACCGTTCGAGTGCCGCGACCCACACGCCACTCATATAGATGTCGGACAGGATGCCGATCTGCAGGTCGCCCACCTCGAGCGCGCCGGCGCCGGCCGACGGGTTCTCCATCAGCCCGTCGCCGTTCTTGTCGGTGGCGAGCGACCACTCGTACGCCTTCTTGAGCTTGGGCCACAGCTCCTGCAGCAGCGCGCCGTCATCTGTCTGCCGCCAATACTCCCCGAACGCGAGTATCCAGAACGGCGTCGTATCGCCGTGATAGTACGGGTACGGATAGCTGAACCAGTCGACGTGCCCGGCGCCCTGCGAGATCTCGTGCGTGATCTTGCCGTCGGCGCGCTGGTACTTCGCGAAGAAGCGCAGCGCGCCGTCGCGCACCGACGCGAGCTGCCCGGAACCGGTCATCGCGAACGAGTTGATCGAGGCGTCGCCGCCGAAGAACCAGCCGAAGCCGGGACGGTCGCTCGCCGCGCCCGACAGACCGTAGCCGGCGACGAGCCCGCAGCCGAGGTCGGGATTGCACACGAACGACTCGTCGAGATTCACCTTCGCGTACTCCACGGCGCGGTCGAACGCCGCGTCGGGCGAGTGCAGGGCGAACATCGTCGTGCGCAGCGAATCCGCATGTGCGACGCGCCGCTTCCACTCCCGTTCGGCGGCCCCGGGGGCGATCAGTTCGCGGTAGAGCGCGAGCGCGGAATCGCGCGACATCTGGCCGCCGGCGAGCACGATCGGGATGTACGCCACGTGCACGTCGATGTCGTGGCCGGGCGGCTCGCCGAGCTTCGGCGCGGTGTACCGGTCGGTGCCGCTCCCGACGCCGAGCACGAGCTGCGGCGGCGCAGCGGCGAGCATGTGCGCCGGCACGTCGCTCGCCTGCGTCACCGCCGGCGAGCCGAGGAAGGCGTTGATCGATTGTTTCCCCTCCGAGAAGAGGAACGCGCGCGCGTTCTGCTCCCAGATGAGGTACTGCCCGCCGAGCGCGGCCGGCCAGGCGAAATGGATGTCGGGATTGAACTGCGCGATGATGTCGAGTGGGCGGATCGCGTCGACCTCGAGCAGGATCACGACGGCGGGCTTGTCGAGCGGCACGAAGATGTGCTCGCGCACCGTGAACTGTTCGTACGCGTAGTCGATGGTGACCCCTTCGGGGCGTTCCGTCACCGACGTCGCGATCGTGTGGCCGGCGATCGGTTCGGTGTACTTCGGCACGCGGAACGAGAGCTCGAAGTCGTGCAGCCACTTGATGGGCCAGCTCCAGAGCTCGAGTCTTCCATCCTCGGTGCCCATCGCGATCGCGCGTCGTCCGACGGCGGAGAGGAACATCCCGGGGCGCGCCGGACCGTGCAGCGCGAGCGGCGAGTCGCCGAGCGGGAAGTACGGGATGGTGGTGGCGGTGCCGTCGAACATTATCTGCGTGACCGCCGGCGGCGCGCCGGGCGCGCGCGGCGGCGGATCCTGCGCGACGGCCGTGCCCCCCACCAGCGCGAGGAGCGTGACGATCGTCATCCGTCGTGGCGCGCGGTGCAGTGCCGGCATCGGGGCTCGGACTGAGGGAAAGACTGCGGACATGCGGAAGCTACCCCTCGACCGCATACAGGTTCAGCTCCCGCCCGCCGGGCGGCGCCTCGAGAGTGCGTTCGAGCCGCATCCCCGCGCGCGTCAGCACCCGCGCCGACGCGACGTTCTCGGGCACCGTTATGGCGACGATGCGGCGCAACCCGAGCGCGCCATGTCCGTGCGCGAGCGTCGCCGCGACCGCCTCGGCGATGTACCCCTGCCCGCGGAACGCGGGGAGCATCGCGTAGCCGATGTCGACGTCGTCGAGCGTGTCGCGCTTGAGGAGGCCGCACATGCCCATCGCCGCGCCGTCAGCCTTGCGCTCGACGAGCCAGAGCCCGTGCCCGCGCTGCGCGTACATCGCGCGCGGCCCCTTCTCGATGTAGGCGAGCGCGTCGTCGAGCGAGTGGACGCCACGGTCGCCGATGAACGTCAGCCAGTCGGGGTCGTTCACCAGCTCGAAGATGAACGGCGCGTCGGCCGGCTCGAGCTCGCGCAGCGCGAGGCGCTCCGTCTCGATGACGATCATGCGAGAATCGCGCCGTCAGTGGTCGTCCAGGTCATCGTGCGCTGCCAGTAGCCGACGTCGATCCACCGGCCGAACTTGAGCCCGACCTCGGGGAAGTGCGCGACCTTCGTCATCCCGAACCGCTCGTGGAGCCGCACACTCGCCTCGTTGGGCAAGGCGATCCCGCCGACCACGGCGTGCACTTCGCGCGTCGCGATGTCGGCGAAGAGGGCCGTGTAGAGCTCCGAGCCGAAGCCGCGCCCGGTCGACGCCGGGTCGAGATACACCGTGCTCTCGAGCGTGAACCGATAGCCGATACGGCTCTTCCACGGCGACGCGTAGGCGTAGCCCTGCACGCGCCCGTCATCCTCGAGCACGAACCACGGCCACGATCCGCCGAGCGTGAGGCCGATGCGTCGCGCCATCTCGTCCGCCGGGAGCGGCGTCTCCTCGAAGGTGACGATCGTGTCCGTCACATAATGGTTGTAGATGCGCGCGATGGCGTCGGCATCGGCGACGGTGGCGGATCGGATCATGGGGGGCGTCGTGCGGGGGGCGCGAACAGGCGGCGGAAGGTTGGCCAACGTGGCGGCGTTCACGAGAATCTACGCGCGCCGATTTCCCTTCGCACGTCACCTACCGTGCCACCGACGCGACGGCGCCCGCCGCGGTGTCCCGCGACGGGCGCCCTGACGACCCGGATCCCGGGCCGTCGCCTGCCGTTGCATCACTCCGTCGACGCTACGGCTTCTTCCCTTCCAGCTCGTCGGCGATGCGTCCCGCGTTGTAGATCGTCCGCAACGCCACCGGGATCGCCCGCGAGTGCACGGCCACCGACCGCGCCACGTCATCGGTGAAGATGAAGTTGTTCGGCAGCGACTCGATGTTGCCGTCGAAGATCAGCCCCACCACCTCGCCACGGCGGTTCACCACCGGGCTCCCCGAGTTGCCGCCGATGATATCGTTGGTGCTCACGAAATCGAGCGGCGTCGACATGTCGAGACGGTCGCGCCCGGCGATCCAGCTCCGCGGCAGCGCGAACGGCTCCTTGCCGTCGAACTCCGCGGCCCGTGCGTAGAGCCCGTAGAACGACGTCTTGTACGGCGCCACCGTGCCGTTCATCGGGTAGCCCTTCACGACGCCGTCGGTGATGCGCAGCGTGAACGTCGCGTCGGGCGGCAGCATCGTGCCGTACGCCGCGTAGATCGCCTGGCCGAGCTTCTCGGCGTTGTTCGCGAGCGTCGCCGTGAGCGCGGCCGTGCGGAGCGCGTGCGCGCGCTGCAACGGCTCGAGCACGCGGGCGAGGATGATCATCGGGTCAGTGCTGGCGTTGATCGCGGTGAGCCCGCCGTCGAGCAGCGCCTTCCGCGCCGCCGCGTCGGTCATCTTCGTGCCGGCGTAGAGCGCGGCCACCGCGTCGGCCGGCTTGCGGCCGTTCAGCGCGGCCTTGAGGAACGGATCGTCCGGACCGAGCGCGGCCAGCGCGGCCTCCCACTGCGTGGCGAGGAAACCACGCTCCTGCGCGAGGTCGAGCGGGATCTCGCGTCCGATCGCGGCCTTCGTGCCGGCGAGCGCGTTCGGCGCGCGGAACGGCGCGTAGCGCAGCGAGTCGGGCTTCGGCTCTTCCATTGCGACGCGCACGAGGTTCAGGGCGAGCGTCAGCACCGTCGATCCCGTCGGCGCCTGGAACCGCGCCGCCGTCGCGAACGAAGCACGCTCCGCGTTGGCCGCCGCGATCGCATCCCACGCGCCGCCGAACTTGGCCCGGCTGTCGGCGTTCGCGTTGGTGCGGGCGCGGAAGTCGCGCTCGAACGCCGCCTTGCGCGCCATGATCGACGAGTCGAGCAGCCCCGAGCGATACCCCGTGATGGCCTTGATCGAATTCTCGTAGCCGAAGATCACGTCCTGATACCGCTTCTTCGTGTCGGCATCACCCTTCGCCGAGAGCTCCTTCAGCACGGCGTTCTGCCGCTTGAGCTGGTCGAGCTGGTTCGGATACTGCACGTCGCGGAGGAACGCCATCTGCGCGAGCGTGTTCAGGCGCCCCGTCGTGCCCGGGTTGCCGACCACGAACACGAGTTCGTCCTCGCCGGCGCCGCCCGCGCTCCACTTGAGATAGTGCGACGCCTTCAGCGGCTGCCCGTTGTCGTAGATGCGCACGAGCGTGAGGTCGAGGTCGTAGCGTGGATACGTGAAGTTGTCGGGATCGCCGCCGTAGAAGGCGATGTTCCCTTCGGGCGCCATCACGAGGCGCAGGTCGGTGTAGCGCTTGAACCGGTACAGCGAGTAGCGGCCGCCCTGATACAGCGTCACCACCTGGCACTGCAGCCCCGTTTCCTTGGCGCATGCCTGCTGCACGCGCCCGATCTCCGCGCTCCGCTGCGCCGCCTGCTCGGCCGGCGTCGCGGCCGTGATCGCCTTCTGGATGGTGGCCGTCACGTCCTCGATGGACTGCAACTGGTCGGCGACCATGTTGCGGCACTTCTTCTCGTCGGCGGCCGTGCCGGCGACGAACCCGGTCTCGATGTAGTTCGAATCCTTCGGCGAGACCTCGGTGGTGCACGAGCGCGCGCAGTGATGGTTCGTCATCACGAGCCCGTCGGCGGAGACGATCGACGCCGAGCATCCCGGGATGCGCACCGCGGAGAGACGCAGATGGTCGAGGAACTCCGGCGTCGCGTCGAAGCCGTAGCGCGCCTTCCAGTACTGGAGCGGCGGCGCGTCGAACGTCCACATCGTGCCGAACTCCTTGATCGGCGACGACGGCGAGACGGTGATCGGCGCGGCGTTCGCCGTCGCGGCGGCGCTCGGCGCGGGCGCCGCGGCGGGTGTCGTGCTCGCGACGCACGCGGCGGTGAACAAGGTGGCGATTGCGAGTGCGGCGCCTCGGGCGCGCGCACCGCGGAAGACTGTCGTCATCGTCGATCTCCTGACGGGAAGTGGATCGGGTCACGCGCAGTCCGACCGTCGGCGGCCGGGTGGAACCCTCTGAATCTGACCGCTGCGCTTGGATGGCGCTCGGGGGGCGATGCCCGGGAGCAACCGTTATCCGGGTGACCCGGCACCGGCGTCATTTGCGCAGTCTACTGACTCTGAACACCGCGATTCCTTCAGCCCGGCCTCGTACTGCCGCCTATCGACGTGTTGCAGTCCACTGATGTCAGCCGGACCACCGGGCGGTGTCCGTACGGCGCATCAGCGCTCGGACCGTCTCGCCTCGGAGGCGGACCCATCCTATATAATACGGCACCTTCCCTGACGGCCGTCCCGTGACCGGACCTTGCATGCCTCTCTCGACGCTGAGTCTCTGTCGCCGGCGGATCCTCGCCGCCGCGCTCGTCGCATCGTGTCCGCTCGCGCTCCACGCGCAGGACGTGACGGAGACGCGAAAGGACGTCAAACCCGCCACGTTCGTCTCCGCGGACTACAGCTACCAGTCCTTCAACGGCGACATCGACGCGTGGCAGCTCGCCGACATCTCGATCGGACGCCGCACGACGGCGGGCTCGATCATCGCCCGCGTGAACTACGCCAACCGCTTCGCCTCCGGCGGCGGGCAGCTCGAGGTCGACGCGTATCCGCGGCTCACGAAGGACATGTACGCGTACCTCAACGTCGGCTACAGCGGGTCGAGCATCTTCCCCGAATGGCGATCCGGCGCGGAGCTCTTCGCGAGCCTTCCGGGCGCCTGGGAAGCGTCGGCTGGCTATCGCCAACTCCGCTTCAATGGCTCACCGGTGACGCTCCTCACGGGTGCCGTCGGCAAGTACGTCGGTGATTACTGGTTCTCGCTCCGCCCGTTCGTGCGCCCGAAGGACAACGGCACGTCGGCCTCGGCGAGCCTCACGGCGCGCCGGTACTTCGAGGACGGTGACCACTATGTGGGCGCGCGCGTCGGCTTCGGTAGTTCGCCGACCGACGTCGTGACGCCCGACTCCCTCACGCTCTCGCGCACCCAGGCATTCAGCGCCGCGCTGCAGGGCTCCGGCGACATCACCAAGGGCGTGCTCGGCATCTGGACCCTCGGCTACGACAGCGAGGAACTCGACTCCGGCAGGAAGCGCAACAGCTGGACGGCGGCGATCGGGCTGAAGGTGACCTTCTGACCGCTCCCGCCGCCCCGTCGGACTCGCGACTCCGCTTGCACGAGAACGCCGCGGCGTTCGCCGGCATCAGCCTTTCGCTCGTGCCGGTGCTGCTGCTGATGCGCGTGTACGAGTTCTTCATCGTGCGGCACGCGCACGTGCTGCCGGACGGCGCGGTCGGTGCGCTCGCGGGCGGCCTGCGCGGCGATCTCGAACTCGTACTCTGGCTCGCCGCCGTCCTCGCCCTGCCGGTGCTCGCCATCGGCCAGTGGCACCCGGCGGTCGCGCGCGCGGCCCATCGCGCCGCGCTCGTCGTCGCGGTGGTGGCGTCCGTGATGCTCGTCCAATATTTCGCGACGACCTTCGTTCCGCTTGGCGCCGACCTCTTCGGCTATTCGTGGAGCGACATCCGTCAGACGACGATGTCGTCGAAGGGGGTCGGCGCGTCGATGGTCGTGCCGTATCTGCTCTTCGGCGTCTTGACCTGGATCGTCAGCGGATTCGCGGCCCGTTGGCGCCTCGCGCCGAAAGCCACCGGAGGGTTCTTCGCGGCGTCGCTCCTCTCGCTGGGCATCCCGGGCGCGCTCGGCGTACGGGCGGGAGGGTATTCGTCCGACGCGTTGTTCTTCCTCGCCGAGAACAAGAGCGTGTATTTCGCGGAGCAGACGGCGCGTCACTTCACGGCGAGCGCGCCGGCCGCTGGCGCGTCCTTCGCCCGCTACCCGCTGTTGCATCGTGCGACGTACGACGACGTGCTGGGCCCGCGCTTCGAAACGGCGCAACAGCCCCCCAACATCGTCATCATCGTCGTCGAGGGCCTCGGACGGGACTTCGTCGGCGAAGGCGCGCACTACGGCGGCTTCACGCCGTTCCTCGACTCGCTCGAGAGGCGCAGCCTCTACTGGGACGATTTCCTCAGCACCAGCGGCCGGACGTTCGGCATCTTCCCGGCGCTCCTCGCCTCGCTGCCGCATGCCGAGGGCGGGTTCATGGAGCTCGGCGCGCAGATGCCGCCGCACCTGAGTCTCATCAGCCTGCTGCGCCAGCGTGGCTACGCCACGAATTACTTCACGGGCACCGACGGACACTTCGACATGATCGACGTGTTCATGGAGCGCCAGCAGGTCGACAGCTTCATCGACCAGCGGCGCTTCGGCGCGGGCTACGAGCAGCAGCCGGGTGAGAAAGGCTTCAGCTGGGGTTATGGCGACCGTGAGTTGTTCCGGCGCGCCCTGGCCTCGTACGGCCCTGCCGGCGTGAAGCCGCGGCTCGACGTGTTCCTCACCATCACGACGCACGAACCGTTCATCCCGCCGAACACCGCCACGTACCAGCAGCGGTTCTCGCAGCGCCTCGCGTCGCTCCCCGCCGACCGGCGCGAGGAGTACCGCACGTATGGCGGCGTCTTCGAGACCCTGCTCTACACCGATGACGCGATCCGGTACTTCCTCCAGGAGTACGCGAAGCGCGCCGACTACGGCCGCACGATCTTCGTCATCACGGGCGACCACCGGCTGATCCCCATCCCGCCGCTCGAGCGGGCCGACCGCTATCGCGTGCCCTTCCTGATCTGGTCGCCGCTGCTCAAGGCGCCAGCGCGTTTCTCGTCGGTGTCGACGCACCTCGACGTGACGCCGAGCATCATCGCGCTGCTGCACGACCGCTACGGCATGAGCTTCCCCGACACGGTCCCTTGGCTCGGCACGGGTCTCGACACGGTGGCGCGGTTCCGCAACACTCGGTCGCTCGCCCTCATGCGCGTGAAGAACCAGCTCGACGAGTATCTCGACGGCACCACGCTGCTCTCCGGCGACCAGCTGTTCACGGTGGGCGACGGCTTCACGTTGCAGCCCATCCACGACGGCACGCGGTTCGACTCGCTCCGCGCGGAGCTCGACCGCGCGAAGCAACTCAGTCGTTTCGTCACGGGCGGCGATCACATCTATCCGGTGAGCGCGGCCGATGCCGACGAGCTGCGCGCCGCCAAGGCGGCCGACAGCGCGTTCGCCACGCTCGGGCTCGCCGGCAAGAATCCGGAAGAACTGTTCGCGATCGCGCGCACAAAGGCGCTCGCCAAAGACTACGCCACGGCACGCGTCATCGCCCGCAAGTTGCTGCGCGACGCGCCGAACTATCACGACGCACGGGCACTGCTGGGCCGCACCTATTCCTGGGACCGGCAGTTCGACGAGGCGCGCACGATCCTCACGGGGCTTGTCTCTCGCGCTCCCGATTACGTCGACGGCTACTCGGCGCTCATCGACGTGGAGATCTGGTCCGGGCGCCGCGAGGCGGCGCTGGCCCTCGCGGACAATGCGCTGAAGCGGTTCCCGCGCGATGCCGCGCTGCTCGCCCAGCGCTCGCGCGCATTGGCCATGCCGGCTCGGGCGGCCGGCCGGTGAGGATCGTCGGCGGCAAGTTCGCGGGGCGCGACCTCACCTCGCCCAAGGATTTCCGCGTGCGCCCCACGGCCGAGCATGTGCGGGCGGCGATGCTCGACCTCGTGGCCGGCGACGTGAAGGACGCGCGCGTCATCGACCTCTTCGCGGGCACCGGCGCGCTCGGCATCGAGGCCATCTCGCGCGGCGCGCGCACGTGCGACTTCGTCGAGACGCGGCCGTCGAGCCTCCACGCGCTCAAGGCGAACATCGGGCTCTTCCGGCTGAAGGAGAAGACGCGCGTGTTCAAGAAGGACGCCGTGCCCTTCGCCGCGACGCTGGAGCCCGGACGGTACGACATCGCCTTCGCCGACCCGCCTTATTGCTCACGGATGCTCGACCACGTGATCGCGAGCTGGCGCGACCGGCGGTTCTCGCGGGTGCTGGTCGTGGAGCACGCCCTCACGCACGAACTGCCGAAGGGCACGGAGCGGCGCCTGTTCGACGAGACCGTGGTGACCTTTTACCGCGACTGAGGCGGGACGGCGGCTCAGATCGCCTGGTAGTACGCACCCTTCGGCGGCTCGGCGACGAGCGGACGGAACTCGGCGAGCAACTCCGGCGGGATGCGCCCCGCCGCCGCTTGATGCGCCGCGACGTCGATCCACTCCTCGACGATGGCGAACCGCGTCGGGTCGTCGTGGCCGGCAAGCAACGTGACCGAGACGCATCCCGGCGCATCCTCGATCAGCACGATGATCGACTGCAGGAAGGCGCGCAGCTCCGCCTCCTTCCCGGGGTGTGCGTGGAACTCGTTGAGACGGGTGATCGGCATGGGAAGCGATTTAGGCGGTCGGCGGCGGCGGCGCTAGTCCGCCACCGGCTCGTGCCCGGCGCGCGTGAGCGCCACCACCGCCGCGTCGAGCTGCGCGTGCTTCACGAGCAGCCAGTCCGTGTCGAACGTGCTCGACACGAAGATGCTCACCCCCACCTCGGCGAGCGGCTGCGCGCACGACGCGAGCACGCCGACCATCTCGAACGGGAACGGGCCGGCGAGCGCGATCGCGGCCCATCCGCGTTCGGCGCGTGCGTCCGCCGGCACCACCGCCGCGGGACAGACCACGGAGAGTTCGTCGTCGGTGCGCGTGACCGAGCAGAACCGGTCGCCGGCGAGCGCCCATGTCGGCACGGCGTCGTCCGCGCCGAGGCGGACCACCGCCCACTCTCCGGCGACTACGCGGAAGCGGAGCCGCCGCAAGGGCTCGTCATCCGACGGACGCGTGAAGCGGATGCTGTTCCGGTCGGCGTCACGCACGTACATCTCGCGGTTGCCCCACGACTGGTCCACGGGCGGCGTGTCGATGGCGACGCCCGCCGCGACCAGCTCCGCGTGCAGTGCATCGACGTCGTCGACGCGTACGAACACCACGTTCCCTGCGACGCCGTCACCGCCGAACGACGAGAGATGCAGCACCGCTCCATCCCGTGCCACGCCCAGGTAGCAGGGGTCCGGATCTCCGGCGATCGGGCGGTACGCGAACAGCCGCTCGAACCCGAGCCGGTCGCAATAGAATTCCTCGGCCGCGACGGAACTCGAGACGTGCAGCACCGGGATCGCTTCTCTCAGCATCGTGTGCCTCCGGTCCGTGTGCCGCGCCATTCCACTCGTGCGACGCTACTTCGGGAACGTGGTCGGCCACGCGCAGCCGGCGCCCGCGCAGCCGAGTGCGACGAACACCTCGGAGTGGATCAGCCACCGGCCATCGCGCTTGAGCCACTGCGCCGAGTAGCTGCCGCGGATGACCGGCTTGCCGCCGTTGGCGGGGCGGCCGGTCCACGTCCCGGTCTCGAAGGCCAGCGGCCATGCCGTACTGACGACGACCCGTGCGGGCGTGCGTTCGTAGGTGATGGTGTCGCCCACGAAGAGCTGTCGGTACGCTGCTCGTCCCTGCACGATCGCGCCAAGTCCCCGTGTGATCGTGACGTCGTCGGTCCAGTAGGAGGCGATCTGATCCAGGTTGTTCGCGACGATCGCCGCGTTCTGCGCGAGCCGGGCCGCCCGGATCGCGGCCGCGTCGCTCTTCGCCTCCGCCGAGCGGCCCTGCGCGGCGACCAGGCGGGGACTCGCCGCGAACAGGACGAGCAGGGCGGCCGAACAGGTGATCAGGGAATGGCGTAACGCGCGCATGGTGATACCTCCGGTGGATCCGGTATCATCGGCGCGAAGCCCGCCTCGCGCCAGTCCCGCGCGCGGCGCACCACCCACCGCACGGGAGAGGCGGCCGGGGCCGGCTTCGAACATATTTGCCCATCGGCACGTTGTATGTGTCACGATCCGCCCGGATTCCCCCTCAACGGTCCAGCACCCATGACCCTGCTCCGCACGATCTCGCTCGCCGCCCTCTCGGGCATCGCCGTGCCCGCGTTGCTCGCCGCCCAGGGCGGCCGCGGCATGGAGCCCCCGAAGAACCTGCAGGTGCTGCCCAAGGACACGCCGCGCCCCCAGGTGGTGGCGCTGATGCAGAACTTCACGGCCGCGCTCGGCGTGCGCTGCGAGCACTGCCACGCCGCCGCCGAAGGAGCGCCCGCGGCCGGCGCGCCCGGAGGCGGGCGCGGCGGCCCGCCACTCGATTTCGCCGCCGACACCAAGGACGAGAAGAAGATCGCGCGCGAGATGCTCAAGATGGTGATGGACATCAACGGCAAGTACCTGCCGCTCACCGGGCGCACCATCACGGAGCGCAACCGCGTGTCGTGCGAGACCTGCCATCACGGACTCGTGCGCCCGCAGACCTTGCGCGCCGCGCTCGCCAACGCCGTCGACGCGAAGGGCGCCGATTCGGCGACCGCGCTCTATCGCGACCTGCGCACCAAGTACTACGGCACGGGCGCCTACGATTTCGGCGAGTTCTCGCTCCCCCGCGCGGCGATGGAACTCGCGCAGGCCAACCAGCGCCCCGCCGCGCTCGCGCTGCTGAAGCTGAACCTCGAGTTCTACGACAAGTCGGCCCCCACGTATCAGACGATGGCGCAGATCTCGCTCGCCGGCGGCGACACGGCCGCGGCGGTCGCGGCCCTCAAGAAGGCCGTCGAGTTGCAGCCGAACAATCCGCAGCTGCAAGGCATGTTGCAGCGGCTCGCGCCCAAGCCGTAGGTCCCCCCTTTCCATGAGGCACACATGAGACGTTCCCTCGCACTGATGCTCAGTCTGGCGCTGCCGGCGGCGCTGGCCGCCCAGGCCGCGCCCGCCGCTCCGGCGGCGAACCCCATCACGACCGCGTTCCGCGGCCGCACGATGGGACTGCAGCGCAACGTCGCGATCGCCTTCGATTCGATCCCCGAGAGCAAGTACGGCTACAAGCCGACGCCGGCCCAACTCAGCATCGGCTACATCGCCCAGCATCTCGCGAGCGACAACTATCTCTTCTGCGACCAGTTCGGCGCCATGAAGGCGACCGTCCCCGCGAAGGACGGCACGACCCCCGACTCGGTGAAGGCGAAGTGGCCGAAGGACACGCTGGTGGCGAAGCTCAAGGCATCGCTGGCGTTCTGCGAGAGCGCGTTCGCCCAGCTCGACGACGCGAAGCTGGCCGACGAGGTGTCGCTCACCTTCGGCGGCAACACGCGCAAAGTGACCCGCGCCGCCATGGTGCTCGGCCACGCGCTCGACCTGGCCGATCATTACAGCCAGATCGCGAACTACATGCGGTTGAACAACATCCTCCCACCGTCGGCGCTGCCGCGGCCGGCGAGGGGAGGCGGAGCCGGCAAGTAGGCTGCGCCCGTGCGTGACGACGCGCAGTCCGGCCGCGCGTCGTCACGCCATCACGAACGCCCGCACCGGGAACGTCCCGAACCCCTTCACCTTCACCGGCACCGCGAAGAACCGTCCGCCTCGCTCCGGCGCCGCCGCGAGTCCGCACAGGTGCTCGGCGATCGGGATGTCGTGCTTGAGCAGCACGCTGTGCACCGGCCGGTCGCCCGTATCGGTGCAGTCGATGTTGAACGAGTCGATGCCGACGAGCGCCACCCCCGCTCGCACGAGCCACTCCGCGAGTTCGCCCGTGAGATGCGGATGCCCTTCGAAGTACGCGTCGGTACGCCAGTGCCGGTCCCATCCGGTCTGCACGAGCACGGCGCGGCCGCGCACCTGATCCTCGGTGAACGGGAGCCGATCGATCTCCCGCCCGGCGCCGGCCGGGACGCGCGCGATGAGGCAATCGAGGTTGGCCAGCGACTCGAGCGGCAGCTCCGACAGGTCCTTCCCGTCCGCATATCGATGGAACGGGCTGTCGACGTACGTCCCGGTGTTCGCCACCATCTCGATCTTGCCGATCTGGAATTCCGTGCCGCTGGCATACCGCGCGCGTGACGCCTCGCGGCTCAGGTAGTCGCAGATGATCGGAGCCGGGAGCCCCTTGTACGTCACCATCCCGTGCTCGACGGTGTGACTGCAGTCGATGAGGTGCGGCACGTCGTCTCTCGCCATCGTTCACTCCGGCACGGGTTCGTCGGCGCGACGCGTTCCGTCGTCACGCACCATCGACATCAACACCGCCGCCGCGGCGGCGGGCACGGCGACAGCGAGGAACAACTGCTCGTTCGTCCACTGCCGGCGGATCAGCTCGCCCCCCAGCACGGGACCGACGATCGATCCCACGCGCCCCACACCGAGGCTCCACCCCACCCCGGTCGAGCGCAGCGCCGTCGGGTAGTACGTCGCCGCGCGCGCGTTCACCGCCGGCTGTCCGCCGATGACGCAGAACCCGGTCACCGCCACGGCGGCGAAGAGCAGCGGCGCCGGAATGCCGTTGCGCCCGATCGTCGCGATCGCCACTGCCGCGACGACGAAAGCGGTCACGAGCACGGCGCGGAAGCCCGCGCGCGTGATCACCGGCCCCATCACGAGGGTGCCGGCCACCCCGCCGACCTGCAGTGCCGTGCCGAGCAGCACGGCGCGTGACGTGCCCATCCCAGCACTCGCCGCGATCGTGGGGAGCCAGTTCGAGAGGAAATAGAGATTGATCAGGTTCAGGAAGTTGATCGCCCACAACAGCAGCGTCACCGTCGCACGTCCGTCGCCGAACAGCGCCGTCACCGGCACGGCGGCACCCTGTGCACGCCGCGCCGCCGTGAACTCCCCCGACTCGGGAAGCAGGGCGATCATCAGCACCGCCAGCACGATGGGTACCGCGCCGCCCACCCAGAACACCGCCTGCCAGCCGTACGCCGGGATCAACGCGGCCGACACGAGTCCACCCACCACCGCGCCCGCCGTGAAGCCGCACGAGACGAGCATCATCAGCGTCACGCGCTTCCCGGCCGGGCTCGACTCTCCCGCGAGCGACATCGCGTTCGGCATGATGGCGCCCAGTCCGAGCCCGGTGACGAAGCGCAACGCCTGGAGCTCTTCCACCGTCGTCACGCGTGTCGTCGCCAGCATGCACGCGGCGAAGAAGAGCGTGGCGCCGATCAGCACCGGCCGCCGGCCCATGCGGTCGGCGAGCACGCTCAGCGTGAGCGACCCGACGAGCATGCCGAACAACCCGGCCCCGAACACTGGGCCGAGCACGTCGCGGCTCACCCCCCACTCCTTCACGATCGCCGGCGCCACGTAGCCCATGGCCTGCACGTCGAAGCCGTCCATCAGCACGGTCAGCGCGATGAGCAGAAGTACCCCCCACCGCGTATCGGTGGTGGAGGCCTTCGCCGAGTGGCGGCCTTCGGTCGGCTGCATAGCTTCACACCATAGGTAAGACGGCACGTTCGCGGCAAGCCCACGCCCTTCGCATTCGAGCCCATGACCAGACTCCGCACGATCACCGTCGCCGCCGCCTCGCTCCTTGGCGCGGCCACGCTCCCCGCCCAGAGCGACCCGAACATCCAGCGCATCTGGCGCCTCGGCATGGACAGCTCCCACGTCCAGTCCCTCGCCCAGACCCTCCTCGACTCCCTCGGACCGCGACTCACCGGCGCCCCCGGGATCACCGCCGCGAGCGACTGGGTGATCAAGACGTACAAGTCGTGGGGGATCGACGCCAGGCGCGAGAACTACGGCACCTGGCGCGGCTGGCGGCGCGGCGTCTCGCACATCGACCTCGTGCAGCCGCGCGTCCGCTCGCTCGAGGGGACGATGCTCGCCTGGAGCCCGGGCACCAAGGGCGCGCCCGTGCGAGCGGAAGCCATCATCCTGCCGAAGTTCAAGGACAGCACGGAATTCGTGAAGTGGCTGCCGAAGGCGAAGGGGAAGATCGTCCTCCTCTCGCCGGCGTATCCCACCTGCCGCCCCTCCGAGGATTGGATCAAGTTCGCGACGCCGGAGTCGAGGGCGCGCATGGACTCGACCATCGCACTTCTCCAGCGCGACTGGGCCGTCATGACGGGTCCCGACGGACGCCCCGACAGCACCAAGCTCTATCGCGGCACGGGATACTCCCTCGCCCTCGGCACGGGCACGCTCGGCATGCGGCTCGAGAAGGCCGGCGTCGCCGGGATGATCTCGTCGCGCAACAAGCTGAGCGGCTTCGCGAATCCGTTCGCGGCGGCGGGCAACGGCGGCCGCGGCGGACGTGGCGGTCGCGGCGGCCCCCCCGGCCCTGGCTCCATGCGCGGCGGTGGCCCCGCCGAGAGCAATCCGGCGGCCGCGCAGGGACGCCTCGGCGGCTTCGCCGCCGGCCCGCAGGGCGCCGGTGGCTGGGGCGTGATCGAGATCTTCGAGACCTACAACAAGGTCGCCCCCGCCGTGACGCTCACCTGCGAGGATTACGGCCTCGTCTATCGCCTCGCCGAGAACGACCAGAAGCCCGTCGTGAAGCTCGACCTCGATGCGCAGCAGCTCGGCGAGCGGCCCGCGTTCAACACGATCGGCATGATCAAGGGCACCGAGAAGCCCGACGAGTACGTGATGCTCTCGGCGCACTTCGACTCGTGGGACGGCGGCTCCGGCGCGACCGACAACGGCACCGGCACGCTCATGGCGATGGAGGCGATGCGCATCCTCAAGACGGCGTATCCGAAGCCGAAGCTCACCATCCTCGTCGGCCACTGGGCGAGCGAGGAGCAGGGACTCAACGGCTCGACGGCGTTCACCGAGGACCACCCCGAGGTCATGAAGGGACTGCAGGCGCTGTTCAATCAGGACAACGGGACCGGGCGCGTGACCTCGCTCTCGTCGTCGGGACTGACCGACATCGGCCCGCACCTCAAGTCGTGGTACGAGAAGTTGCCGGCGTTCTACACCGACAGCATGAGCCCGAACGTCGTGAGCTGGAGCTTCAACGACGTGCCCACCGGCAATCCCGGCGGCACCGATGGCGCCGTGTTCGCCTGCTTCGGCACGCCCTCCATCGGCATGGGCGCGATCGGGTGGAACTACGGCACGTACACGTGGCACACCAACCGCGACACGTACGACAAGATCGTCTTCGACGACCTCAAGCACAACGCGACGCTCGCCGCGATGCTCGCGTACGAGGCGTCCGAGGACCCGGCGTTCATCTCGCGCACGAGATCGCCGGGGACGTGGCCGGAGGGCTGGCCGGCGAACTGCGGCAAGGTGCCGCGCAAGACGAAGCCGCGTCTCTAAGCGAAGCCCGAACGCACCGCGCCCGCACGCCGGAGTGATCCGGCGTGCGGGCGCGGTCGTTTCGCAATCGCCGCTAGTGCTTGCCGCCCATCGCTTCCTTGAGCCGCGTGCGGATCAGCATCAGCTCGTCACTCGCGTCGATGTTCTTCTTGATGATGTCCTCGAGCATCTTCATGATCGCCACGCTGTCGTCGATCGCCGTCGGCTCGCCACTCAGGTGCGTGCCGAATCCGAAATGCTCGCCCGGCACCATCACCATCTCGTTCTTCAGGACGACGTCGTTCTTGCCGTCGGCCACGCGCACGGCGCAGAACTTCTTGCCGTGCTTCTCCATGTAACTGATGCGCAACCCGTCGACGCTCGAGGGCCACTCGGGGTACGGGTGCGCCTGGCCGTCCGTGCCCTCGAACGACGTGCTCGACGTCGTGAGGTTCCGGAAGTTGCGCTCGAAGCCGCCGACGTACATGAGTGCGTGTCGCATGGTCACAGGGGGTGAGGAGTGGCGGGAGCCCGGTCGCGTGACCAGGCGATGCTCTAAGGTACCCCGCGAGCGGCACCGGCGCGAATCAGCGCCCCTCGCACCGGTCTCGCGGAGTCCGGCGGCGTCACGCCAGCTCGGAACGCAACGCCTCCACCAGCGCGTCCACGTCGTGCTCCGTGTTGAACAGGTGAGTGGAGATGCGATTGCCATTCAGCCAATTCCCCGGCACCACCTTCACCTCGATGTGGTGCTTCTGCAGCAGCGTCGCGTGGAACTCCCCACTCTTCACCGCGGCCGGAAGTTCGAAGGTGAGCAGCGGCGAGGCCAGCGGACCCGGCGCGGCGCTGACTACGCGCACCTTCGGCACGCCGCGCAGCGCCTCGAACAATCGCCGGCCGAGCGCGAGATTGTGCGCCTCGACCTTCGCGATGCCGATCGCCGAGATGTAATCGACCGCCGCGCCGAGCCCGAGCACGCTCGGGATGCTGCACACCCCCGACGAGGCTGTGTAGGCCGCGCGTCCGCTCTCGAGCGGGATCGGGTCGATCGTCTTCCCCAGCTCTTCGCTCAGATAGAGCAGTCCCGTCCCGGGCGGCGCCATCAACCATTTGTGCCCACTCGTCGCGTAGGCATGGCAGCCGAGTGCCTTCACGTCCACCGCGATGCCTCCGGTCGCCTGCGCACCGTCGACGACGGCAAGGCAGCCGCGTCGCCGCGCGAGCGCCGAGAGCTCCGCCACCGGCATGCGGAGCCCCGTCGAACTCAACAGGTGGGAGAACGACAGCACGCGCGTGCGCGGCGTGATCGCCTTGGCGAAGCGGTCGACGATCGCCTGCGCGTCGTTCTCTCCCGGCGGGATCGCGACGACGTCGAGCGCGACACCGTGACGCCGTGCGACGTAGTCCCAGCAGACGCGTCCCCCGGGGTGCTCCTGGTCGGTCGTGAGCACTCGGTCGCCCGCCGCCCAGGTGAGCCCCTGCGCGATCCAATTCATCCCCGCCGTGGTGCACGTGGTGAGGACGAGTTCGTCCGTCGCGCAGCCGATGAACGCGGCCGCCTTCGCGCGCACTCCCTCCATCGCCTGCTCGTGCGCACCGTATCCGTAGCCCGCGGGATTCCGCTGGAGCTCCTTCCACGCGGTCGTTGCACGTTCCATGACCGGCCGTGGTGTCGGTCCGAGCGATCCCGTCTGCAGGTAGACGAGCCCTGGCTCGAACGCGAAATCGTCGGCCGATGGCGCGAGTCCTCGTGGCGCTGGCTCGCCAGTCGACGTGCGTGCCTCGGACGCACGCACCGCAAACGCGGAACGCGGAACGATCGCGGCGGCGCTCACTGCGCCGACCGCGGAGAGAAAGTCGCGGCGGGACGTCGAGTCGTCGGACATGGCGAACTCCAGTGTGATGGCGACGATAAGCCGATGGAAGTCTGCAGCTTTGCACGTGAACGCGAGCCGGGACCGCCCGGCCAGCGGACTCAGCGCACGATCACCGGCACGTGCATCAGGTCCTTGCCGTTCGTCAGGATGTCGAGCGTGAGCGTGCCCGGACGATCGCGACGCAACTCAACGTCCACCGTCTCGCCGACACCGAAGGGCATCGTCGCGGAGCGCTCGTCGCGCTGCGAGTCCGCCACCGTGGCGCCGTCCTTCGCGATCACGCGCCAGGTCACCACCGTCGAGTCCTCGCGGAGCGTGATGCGCTTGGGGAGCGTCGCCCCGATGCTGATGAAGCGCAACCGGTGGGCGACTCCCGCCCGAAGCTCGATCGGCGCCGGCGTGAGCGAGCCGCCCACAGCGCCGGTCGGAGCGTTCGCCGGTGCGCCGGGCGGCGGGTCGGTGAGCATCACGAGCCGCTCCGTCGTGTCGCGCGCCTCGCCCGGCGGAAGCACGAGCAGCGCGCCGTACAGTCCGGCGCGCAGCTGCGTCCCCTCGCCCTGATGCGTGTGGTAGATGAACGTCCCCGCGCGCGTGGGCGTGAGCCGGACGACGAACGAATCGCCGGGCGCGATCATCGGCGCGGTGCGGGAGTCCGCCCCGCTCCAGCCGGCGACGCCGTCGTAGTAGCTGTCGAGCTCGAGCCCGTGCCAATGCACGGCCGTCGCCTCGCGCGCGCGGTTGATCACCGTGATCGCCGTCGGCTCCCCCTGGTGCAGCACCAACGTCGAGCCCGGGAGCCGCACCGAGTCGGCGGCGGGTTCGCCATCGCCTTCCTGCAGGACATAGCTCATTGCCGATACACCCGCCGCGACGGCACGCTCCGTCACGAACACGCGCCGTCTCGCGACGGCCGCGTTCGGCGCGCTTGCCCTGGCGGCGCGTGCCGCGCTCGGGCGCCGGTCGCGGATCGTGATCGCCGCGACGAGCCCCGCCATCGAATCCTCGAGGCGTCCGTGCGCGCTGTGCGTCCCCATCGCCGCCGCCGAGTCGAGGCGCAACGTGACGTCCATGTGCGAGATCATGTGGCAATGGAAGAGCCAGTTCCCGGGCCGGTCGGCGACCCACGTGATCTGTGTGCTGGTGGCATTGAGGAGGAACTCGGTCACCGCCTGGCGGCGCTGCGCCGGCGCGTACACGGTGTCGCTCCACGCCGTCCCCTTGCTGCCGACCGTGAAGAAGTGCCCGTGCAGGTGCATCGGATGCACATGGTTGCTGCCGTTGATCAGCCGCCATCGCACGGTGTCGCCGAGCGCGTAGTCGTAGCGCTCGGTGCGCGGCCACGAGCGTCCGTTGAGCGCGAAAACCTGCAGGTGTCCGGCGGGAAAGCGCGGGGCGGGCACCGTGTCGTCGAACACGGAGATCACCAGCACGCGGTCCGCTGCGCGCGGGTGCGACGGATCGTCGACCACGAACGCGCCGACGAGCTGCGAGTCCTCCCCGGTGCCGATCGGGCGGGCGCTCACCGTGGTGCGCGCCCAGTAGAAGTGCGTTCCGACGGTCGTCGCCCGGAAGCGCACCTCGCGCGTCTCGCCGGCGCCCAGCACGACCGAGTCGGCCCGCCCGTCGTGGTCGTGCAGGCCGTGCACGACGGCTCGCTTCCTGAGCGTGTTGCGCAACGTCACCCGCACCTCGGCGCCGGCATCCACGCGGATCATCGGGCCGGGGATGTGCGGCACGCCGTCATCTTCCGCGAACGCGAAGATCGGGACGCCACGCACGCGCTCGCCCTCCGGATGCCACGTGCCTTCACGGAGTTGCAGCGTCACGTCGGTCGTCCCGCCCATGCGGTGCCCGGCCGCCTTCCGATTGTCGTTCGGCTGTACGCTTACCGACGCCGTCCCGGGACCGGCCGGCGTCGGCGGCGCGACGCGCGTTTCGACTGCCGCGCCGGTCGCCAGCAGCAGTGCCAGCGCCGCGATCACTTGATCGGCGCGCGCGCGCCGCGGCCGGGATACGTGCCGTCCTTCACCGCGCCATCCATCACCACCGGAACGCCGTTCACGAGCACGTACCGGAATCCCACCGACGGCAGCGCGGGCTGCTGGTACGTCGACTTGTCGATGACGGTCGCCGGATCGAACACGGTGATGTCCGCGTCGGCGCCGACGCGGATGCGTCCCTTGCTCTTGAACACCGGCGCCAGCTTCTCCAGCCGCTGGGCGGGCATCAGCGCCAGTTTGCGGATCGCCTCCATCATCGTGAGCTCCTTCGTCTCGCGCACGTAGTAGCCGAGCGTCCGCGCGCTCGTCCCCGACGTGCGCGGATGTCCCTTGCCATGCTCGATGCGGCCGTCGCTCGCGATCGACGTGAGCGGGCTCGTCATGGCCATCGCCTCCATCTCGGGCGTGTTTAGGAAGAGGATCACGCTGTTGCCGGGCTTCCGGTTCGCGGTGAACGTCGCGCGCGTGAGCCGCTCCCCCGTGCGCACGAGCATGAGCTTCGAGAACATGCTGTCGGGTCCGCTCACGAACTGGTCGAGCAGCGGGGAGCTGATCTCCGTCATCCCGGCGATGTACGGATACGCCTCGGCGGTCACGTCCACGCCGTGCGCACGCGCGTCCTTCACCATCGCCAGCGTCTTCGGGGTGGAGGCGAGGCTCGTGCTGTTGAGGTGCACGATGTGCAACGGCGCCCCGGTGATCGCGCTCGCGGCGATCACTTCCATGTACGACTCCACCGAACTGCCGGGATCGGTCTCGAGGAACGACCGCGTGTGCACGAACACCGGCGCGTGGTACTTCGCCGCGCCACGGAACGCCTCGAGCACCTCGTACTTGCTCGCCGCCGGCGTGTACTGCAGCCCCATCCCGACGCCGAGCGCGCCGGCCGCCAGTCCCGTCTCGATGTGCCGCCGGATCTCGGCGATCTGCGCGTCGTTCGCCACGTCGTGGCCGGCGTGGTCGAGCGGGAGGAACGTACCGCCATCCTTCATCACCGCCATGCGCGCCTTGATGTGTCCCGCCGACGCGCCGTAGTTGATGAGGGCCTTCCCCTCGCGAGCCGCGTAGAAGCCGGGGACGTCGTCGGTGCCGACCTCGAGCTCGAGCGCGGTGGTCACGCCGTCGAGTGCGTAGAGGCGGTAGTTCTCGTCGTCCTGGCCGTGCACGTGCAGGTCGACGAATCCCGGAGCGACGACGAGCCCCTTGGCGTCGATCACCTGCTTCCCGCGCAACGGTCCGGCGGCGATCGCCGCGACCTTGCCGCCGCTGATCCCGATCGACCGCACGGCGTCGAGCTTCGACTCCGGATCGACCACGCGACGGTGGCGATGACGACGTCATAGGTCGCCTGGGCCCGTGCGACCGTCGAACCGACAAGGATGCCCGTCAGCGCCAGCGCCCAGCGATGCATGGAGGACTCCCGTAAGGCAGTGGGGGATCGCGGCCGGTCGGGGCCGCGACGTGGAACACGCGGCGAATCTAGCGCCCCGGGACGGCGACGGCACGACCCGCCGTCGCCGTGCTACTTTATTGTCTGGTCGGTCGAGCGCCGGGTGGCGACAGCCCCCGGCTGACCGGCATGTGTCGTTCGGGTAGTTGCATTCGGGACCGCCGCACCGTTCGAGATCGCCGGTACTCACGAGAACCGCGCCCGGGATGCCAGACTCCTCGTTTTCACGCCGTTTGATTCGCGACGCCGCGACGCACGCCGGACGACATGGCCGGCGAGACTGACGGCCCGCGCGCTACGTCGTCGACCCCGCGTCTCACGGGAGCGCAGCCGCGCGTCGCGGCCGTCACCGAGCGGCTCGCGCCGGTGCATCAGGGTTGGCTCAAGGAGTTCTCGGTCGTGATGCACCGGCGCTACGCCTACCCGCCGCGTCATCCGTCCCGCCTCGCCGCCGAGGAGGTCGCGCTCGGCGCGCTGGCCGTCGCGCTCGAGCAGCAGAAGGAGATCGCGATCGCCGTCACGAAGCGGCAGCTCGCCATCGACGGCGGGTTCAGCGATCCCAAGAACCCGGCGCTCGGGGAACTCGCCGAACGGCTCCACCGGCAAGGCATCGGGAGCATCACGCTGCGCGCCGGCGTGACCGCGACCGAATTCGACGCGCTGCTCGAGCGCATCGTGAACACGGAGCCGAGTGACGAGGACGACGACTGGGAGGAGGTCTCGCCCCTCGGCCCGCACGTGGCGATCCAGATGCTGTCGTACGACGGACTCTCCCTGTCCGACGAGATCGAAGATGAGAAGGGACCCGACGCCACCGGCGAGCGACTGTGGCGCGAACTGGCGGAAGTCGCACTGAAGGGGTCGGACGGCACCGACGGCGCCGGGAGTGGCGGCGGCGGTAGCGGGGAGCAGCCCGGCTCCGGTGACCGCGGCGACGGCGCGGCGGAAGGCGCCGCACCGCCGGGCGAACGGACGAGCGGAAGCTTCCCCTCGCTCGCGCCCACCGGCGAATTCGGCGCCGTCGCGAGCGCCGAGCGGCTCGCGAACGTCATCAGCCAGCGCGCCCACGATCCGCGATTCGCGGCCGAGATGCTCAAGTCGATGCTCAAGCTCGGCCGGCACACTCGCCGCCGGGGGCGGACCGGCAGCGGCGAACTCGCGGCGCGACTCCGTGACGTGCTCGCCCAGTTGAAGCCGGGGACGATGAAGGCCCTGCTCGAGTCCGAACTGGATCCCGTGCGGAAACGCAACCTCATCATGCAGGGCGTCGACGCGCTCCCCTTCTCCGTCGTCCTCGACTGGATCCAGGCGGCCGCCGCGAGTGCCGACGAGACCATCTCGCACCATCTCCTCCGCCTGCTGCGGAAGCTCGCGGCCGGCACGCGCCGGCGGCGCGACCACGGGCCCGACGACGGCGGCGAGGCGCTGCGCCAGGCCGGCCGGCAACTGATCGAGGGCTGGAACCTCCAGATCAACGAGACCGACGCGCACAGCGCCCTCCTCGAGCGGCTGTCGTCGTACGACCACGGTGAACACGCGCTCGACGGCGGCGACCAGGCCGGCGCCGACCTCATCGTGAAGATCGCGCTCGAGACCGACGTCACGGGGCACGACGTCCTCGCGGCGGCCGACCGCCTCGTCGACGACAAGCGCCTTGCCGCGCTGCTCGGCCTCCTCGACGGGCTCCCCAGCTCGGAGATCGCCGGACCGGCGATCCGCCAGCACCTGCTCTCTCCCGAAGCGCTCCGGCGGACGCTGCTCGCCGAGCCCATCGACGCCGAAGGCGCGCGCCTGCTCCTCGCACGCTGCGACGCCGCGCAGGCCGATTCCCTGCTCGACGCGCTCGCCATCTCCGAAGCGAAGGAAACGCGCCTGCTCATCATGCAGCGCCTGCGCGAGATCGGCGAGGCGGCGCGCGACCAGATCCTCGCCCGGCTGCAAGGCTCGCCCTGGCAGGTGCAACGCAACCTGCTCTCGCTCATCGGCGCCATGGCGACGTTGCCCTCGGACCTTCGCATCGACGGGTTCGCCCGCCACGAGGAACCGACCGTTCGCGTGGAAGCCATCCGCATCCTCGTGCGCGTCCACGGACGGCGCGAAGCGGCGATCCACGACGCCCTCGCCGATCCCGACCTGCGCGTGATCCGCGCCGCCCTCGACGCGGCCCATCAGGGCGGCGTGCCGCGACGCGCCGCCCTGCGGCTGCTGCAATGCGTGCAGAAGGCGGAGGCGGATTCCGATCTCCGCGTGCGCGGCATCCCGCTGCTCGGCCAGGTGCCGCTCGCCTCCACGCGCGACTGGCTGGTGCAGCTCGTGCTCCGCCGGCGCGGTTTCTTCCGCCGCCTCGCCCTGCAGCCGAAGTCCGCGGAACTGCTCGCCGCCCTGCGCGTCCTCGCCGCGCACTGGCGCACCGACGCGGCCGCGGCCACGGCGATCAAGCTCGCCGACAAGTCGGGCGACACCGAAGTGCGGGACGCGGTGCGCGCCGGGAGTCCGCGATGAACGCGCCCGCCACGTTCATGGTGTCGATGGGACAGTGCCTGTCGACGATGTCGCTCTACCCGAGCGGGCATCCCGCGCGCGAGAAGGTGATCGACGCGTCGTTCACCCGGTTGCTCGACGTGCTCGCCGACATCCAGTTCGCGGAGTTCTCGATCATCGGGAGCGGCGTCGTCTTCCTCGGCCGCGTGCTCGACGAACTGCGGGCGTGGGACTGGGCGCCACGGCTCGCCGCCGCGGGCATCGAGCGACTCGAGATCGACGCCGACGTCACGCGCGAGGCGTGGTCCCAGGCGCTCGACGAGATGTGGCAGCAGCTCAACGGCCATCCGCCCGCGTCGACCGACGCCCGGCACCTCACCGCGGTCGCGATCCGCTTCGGTCCGTTGCGCGTGATGGGCGGCGAGGGGGAGGCGGGAGCCGTCGCGCTGGACGCCGCCGACGCCGAGCAGACCGCCGAGCCGGCACCCGACCCGACAGGCACGTTCGGCCTCACGCTCTCCGACGAGGTCGCGGCCGTGACCTGGCTGCACGAGGAGGTGCTCACGAGCAACCGGCTGCCGATGGCCGAGGTCGAGGCCATCGTCGGGTCGCTCGCCATGGCCATGCGCTCGGAGCAGAAGATGCTCCTGCCGCTGTTGATGCTGAAGGACTTCGACCAGTACACGACGACGCACGCGTGCAACGTCTCCGTGCTCGCGATGGGGCTCGCCGAGCAGGTCGGCTGCTCGCGTGCCGAGATCCGCGCGTTCGGGGTGGCCGGCCTGCTGCACGACATCGGCAAGGTGCACGTGCCGAAGGAGATCCTGAACAAGCCCGGCCGGCTCACCGACGACGAGAAGGCCGTGATGGCGACCCATCCCACCGAAGGCGCGCGCATCCTGCTCGAGCGCCACAAGGGGCTGCAGATGGCGTCCGTCGTCGCCTACGAGCACCACGTGTGCATCGACGGACACGGCTATCCCCGCTTCCACTTCGAGCGCGGCTGCCACTACGCCAGCCGGCTCGTCCACGTCTGCGACATCTACGACGCGTTGTCGACCAATCGTCCGTATCGCAAGCCGTGGACCCCCGAGCAGTCGTTGCAGTACATCGAGGAACGCGCCGGCACCGAGGTCGACCCCGACGTCAGCCGGGCCTTCGGAACGCTGGTGCGCTCGTCGTTGCTCGGCCACATCCCGATGCCGGAACGCGGCGACTGAGCACGTAGGCGCGCGACGGGGCCGCGGCAGGTTCGCCGCGGCCCCGTCGTGCCTGCATCGTCAGCGCGTCGCGCCTTACGGATAGCTGAGCACGCAGCTCGACGACGCGTTGCTCCAGAGCGACTGCACGGCGAACGTGCCGGTGCTGAAGGTCACGTTCGCCGACGCGCCGACGCTCCCCGTCGCGATCCAGGCGCACTTGTCGCCGTTCTCGGCGCCGCTCGAATCGAGCCACCCCGTGCTCGGGAATTGGTCGGTCATCGTCTCGCCGGCCTCGTGACCGGACACCATCGTGATGCCGGCCAGCGCGCCGAGCCCGTTGAAGTTCGCGCCGCAGCTCGCGCCCGCATCGGTGATGTAGGGAAGGTTCGTGTACGCGACGTTGCCGTACGAGGTCGACGTCGAGCTGTGGTAGGCGCAGTACTGCGTCTTGAAGCCCGACGAGCTGTTCCCCGTGGCGGTCGCGATGACGTACTGCACGCTCGCGTTGCTCGCCGCCGTCGTGTTGCCGAAGTGCGCCGCGGCGGCCACGGCTTCCTTCGCGAGATCCGACTGCCGCGGATGCGTCGGCGCGGCCTTCGCATTGTCGTACCAGACGCCGGCATAGATCCCCGCCGGATTCCCCGCCGCCACCGCCCCGGCGACGCCGCAGTTGGAAGCGCCGTTCGCGATCCCCTGGCAGTATTGCGTGACGCTGTTCATCCAGCCGCTGCCGCCGATGCCGGAGTAGAAGTGCTGCAGGATCGCGACCTCGCCCGACGGATCGCCCTTGCTCCACTGCGAACCCCACACCACGAGATAGATCTTCGGCGCGGTCTCCACGCCGAAGCCACCGGTGCCGCCGTGATAGTACATGTTCGAAGTCGTCGACGCCGCACCGCCCGCGCGAGCGGCACGACGCTCCGCCGCGACGCCTTCGATGGTGCGATGGATCACGGCCTGGCTGAGCACCTCCGCGCCTTGACTGAGGTCCTGCACCGCGGACACCGACTGGATCTGCGGTGCCGAAGGACTCGGACGGTCGGCGCACGCCGCGGCGAGGAACGCCAACGCGGATACTGCCAATGGGAGACGGTAGTGCTTCACGTGCGAACTCCGGGTGGGGGGGACCGGTGCACCAGGCGAGCCGTCGTCGGCCAGCGGTGCGCATGCACATATCCTCGAATGTGCGATCGCTATCTTACAGGCATAACCGCTCAAGGAGCAAGGTCGATGACGCACCACCCGATCCACGCCGCCGATCTGCCGAAGCCCGTCGGCCCGTATTCCCCGGGCATGGGCTTCGAGCGCCTCATCTTCGTATCAGGCCAGGGCGCGACCGATCCGGCCACCGGACGTCTCGCAGGCACCGACGCGGCGTCACAAACCGAACAGTGCCTCAAGAATGTGCAGACGATCCTGCGCGCCGCCGGCTCCGACCTCCAACACGTGCTCCGCTGCGGCGTCTTCCTCATCGACATGAACGAGTTCAGCCAGATGAACGGCGTCTACGAGCGCATGTTCGGCGATCACCGGCCGGCGCGCACCACGATCCAGGCCGCCGGACTCCCGGGCCACGGACTGCGCGTCGAGATCGACTGCATCGCCTACAAGCCGTAGTCGCGTCGAGCGCCTGCCGGCGGACCACCATGCGCCGCCGGAGGCGCACCGCGATCAGCGCCGCGCCGGCACCCGCTTCTTGTCGATCTTCACGAGTACCGTGTACTCGGGATCGACGAGCTGGATGATCGGCGCCTTCGCGAACTGCGAGACGAACTGGTACGCGTCGAGGTCGCTCATCCCCGACGCGCCGCGCACCCACCCGACCATCGCCTTGAACGCGACCCGGGCCGCATCCTCGAGCGGACGCCCCGTGCCGACGAACATCACCTCGTCCGCATTCTCGATGCGCGGGATCGGCGTCGCCACCTTCTTGATCAGCTCCACCACGACTTCGACGTTCATGGCGCCCTCGATGGCGGCGCCCATGATCTCCCCTTCTCCCATCGCGTAGTGCCCGTCACCGAACGAGAGTAGCGCGCCGGGCACGTTCACGCTGAGGAAGACCGTGTTCCCCGCCCGCACCTCGGGGCAATCCATGTTGCCGCCGAAATTCCCGGGCACGATCGTCGACCGCACCTCCCCCATCGACGGCGCCACACCGAGGCACCCGAGGAACGGCGAGAGCGGCACCTCCCACGCGTGCGCGCCATCGGCTGACGTCGTGCGCGCCACTCGGCGCGTCGCATCGACGTCGTACCGCCACGTCGTCTCGGGCAGGTCGGCGCCGAGCATCGCCGTACGGTCGGTGCCGACGATCGCGCCGAACCCGGGACCGAACGACGACACGGCGTACGGACGCGCGGGCTCCACCTTCACGAGGTGCACGGCGACCGTGTCGCCCGGTTCCGCGCCTTCCACGAAGAACGGTCCCGTCTGCGGATTGTCGTGGCCGGCGGGCATCTTCTGCGACGGCAGGTCGGCCGCCGTCTTCACGGCGCCGTCGAAGCAGTCCTCCGTCCATGTCACGATGCGCGTGCCCGACACGATGCGCTGCCGTGGCGCCGCGCCACCGAACGTGTAGACGAGTTCCTCGTGCGTCGGCACCCACCGCAGCACGGGGCCGTCGACCGCAGCGCCGGGGAGCGGCCGCGGCACCGGCGCGCCCGGCGTCCCGGTGCGCGCGGCGACACCGGACGCACCGACGTCCGACGCCCCGAGGTCGCGCGCCATCAGGACGCCGGCGAGACCGAGCGGCGCATGCATCAGGAATTCGCGGCGGCTGTTCACGCTGTCATCTCCCGTATGTGATGGTTTCCCGTGCGGACCGCCGGCGGTCGTCCGCGGCGCACGACGCGGGACTACTTCGGCACCCGCATGCGCAACAACCCTTCCTGCGCGACCGACGCCACGAGCTGCCCGTCGCGGGTGTAGATCGACCCGCGCACGAAGCCGCGCGCGCCCGCGGCGACGGGGCTGTCCATCGAGTAGAGCAACCACTCGTCGGTGCGGAACGCGCGGTGCAGCCATACCGAGTGATCGAGCGACGCGATCTGCATCCCCGGTGCGCGGAACGGCACACCGTGCGGCTGCAGCGCCGTCGGGAGGAGGCCGTAGTCGGAGGCATAGGCGAGCACCGCCTGATGGATCCACGGGTCGTCGGGGAGGCGGCCGAGCACGCGGAACCACGTGTGCCGCACCGGATCGCGCCGGTCGGGCTTGAACTGGTCGAGCGGCATCACGGGACGCCAGTCGATGGGACGGTCCTGCGTCAGCACGGGGCGCAACTGCTCCGGGATCTGGTGCGCCATCTCGCGGATGAGGCTCAGCTCCGGCGTGAGCGACTCGGGATCGGGCACGTCGGGCATCTGCGCATGATGCTCGAACCCGGGTTCGTCGATATGGAACGACGCCGAGAGGTTGAAGATCGCCCGCCCGTGCTGGATGGCCGTGACGCGGCGGGTCGTGAAGCTCGAGCCGTCGCGGAGCCGGTCCACGAAGTACACGATCGGCGCGGCGAGGTCGCCCGGCAGGATGAAGTAGCCGTGCGCCGAGTGCGCGACGCGCGGGCCGTCGACGGTACGCTGCGCCGCGACCAGCGCCTGCGCGAACACCTGGCCTCCGAACACGCGCCCCGTCCCCAGGTCGCGGTTGTTCCCACGGTAGATGTTGACCTCGAGCGGTTCGAGGTCGAGGAGGGCAAGGATCGTCGCGGTCGCGTCGGCCATGACGCAATATCACACCTCCGCCCCGCCTCCCGCGACGGTCTTGCTTAAATGACACTGGGCGTCGATTCCTCCCCCCGGGGGAACCGCCGCCCAGCATCTATTCGCAGGTATTCAGCTCGAGTACGCTTACGGTGTGCTGCCTCCCTGCGCGACACGCATCGGCCGTTTGACTGCCACGCCTAGCGCGTCGATGACCGCCGGTGTCTCCACCGGCGGGTTTCCCGGGTCTGCTGCCAATTGCTTCGCGATGGCCAACGCGTCATCCACCGCCTTCTGCATATCGCTCGCCAGTGGCTGCTTCACCCACCGGCTCGACCGTGCCAGGTACTGCGCGGCCAAGCTGACGTCGCGCGCCACCGTCTCCATCTTCGTGAACCGTGGCCTCGAGAACCCTTCGGCCGCCAACTGCTGATGATGCTCCGCCAGCAGGTGGTCGATCTCCCCGAACTCCTTGTCGAGCGCCGCCGCCGACACCGCGCCCGACGCGATCTTCGCTCCCAGCCCGTCGATCCGCGGCTCGGTCTGCATCATCCGGCCGCCGATCGCCTCGTCGTGACAGCGTCCCAGCTCCTTCCGGAAATCCACCGAGACCTCTTGCATCGCGTACGCGGCGGCACGCGTCTGCTTGCCCGCGAGGAGCTCGTGGACCTTGTCGAACCCGATCATCTCGTTCTGCGCAGCGACCGGACGCACTGTCACGGCCACGAGCGCAAGACCCAACGCGATGCCAGACACGGCTCGCATACTTCCCTCCGAGCGAGAATCACCCGGCCAACATCCCGGCGCTGACCGGAACGAAGGGACTATGGCGCAACCGGTTACTGTCGCGCCATCGGGAAAGTACGTACAGCTCGACGGGGAAACGCCGACACGCACAATGAAGCGGCGGCGCGCGCATGCAGATGGCCGCCGCTGCGCGGCCGCGCGTCAGTCGCGCGGAAGGCGGCGACCACTCACCGCGGCCAGCCGCCTTGCGGCAGAGCCGGCGTCAGCCGAAGCGCGTTGCCGAAATACACCTTCTTCAGCACGGCGTCCGGCAGGTCGATGCCGTAGAGCTTCCAGAACGCGTGATAGCCGCGATAGTAGTCGAAGTACTCGTCGTGCGTCTCGAACACGCGCCAGTAGTACGGATATTCCTCGGGCTGGAACGAGTCCTTGCCGAACAGGATCCGGTCCTGGTACTTCACGAAGAAGTCGTGCGCGGCACGCGGCTGGCGGCCGATGTCGTACAGCACGGCGCCGACTTCCGTCGACACGTTCGGGAACTCGTCGAGCAACTTCGCCAGCCGTCCGAGGTCACTGGCGTACCATCCCATGTGCGCGGCGACGAACGTCGTCTTCGGATGCCGGCGGAAGAGGTTGTCGCGCTCCGCCATCAGTTCCTCGAACTTCGGGAAGCGGTCCGGCGGATAGCGGCGGTCACCGAACAGCGCGAGCTCGAGCCACCGCTCGTTCTTGTAGTCGATGGGCTCGAAGAACTCCTGCGGGTCGGCCGTGTGGATGAAGACGGGGAGCTTGAGCCGGGCGCACGCGTCCCACACCGGATCGAGGTCGGGATCGTCGATGTGCAACCGCGTGCCGTCGGCCTTGCGGTACGTCAATCCGAGGCTCTTCGGGATCTCGCCGACGCCGACGGCGCCCGCGGCGACGTCGGCCTCGAGCTGTTTCACCGCCTTCTCCGCCCAGCCGGGCCCCACGTTGCGAAAGTCGATGCCGGCGAGCACGCGCACCCGGTCCTTCATCGCCGGCGAGGCGTTGATGACGGACATGGCGCGCTGCAGCCGTTCGCCGGACATGTTGTCGGCGGCCACCATCATGCGCACGTTCAGGCTGTCGAGCGCGGCGCCGAGTCCGGCGATGCTCGCCGCGGAGCCGAGCAGTCCTTGCGGATGGCCGTGGAAATCGATCGCCGGATACTTCGCGCGCTTCACGAGATGCACCGTCGTGATCAGCGTCGACTTCGGCCGGTAATCGAGGATGCTCGGCGCGGGGAACTCCGGCGCGCGGCAGAGTCGCGGACGGATCTCGGTGGTGCCCGGCGGGCACGATTCGCCGGCGCCGATGGGCGTGCCGAAGCTGCCCCGACCGGCGGGCGGCTGGGCGAGCGCGAGGTTGCCGGCGAACAGCATGGCGACGACGACGGTTGCGTGACGCACGATCACTCCTTGGGGCGCGACGAGGGCTGCGGCACATGCTCCATCTGCCAGTCGATCAACAGCCGGACGTCGGGATCGAGTTCCACCGCCGACGGCTCCTGGTCGGCGGCGAAGGTGAAGCGCCCCGTGCGCGCCGAGAGCTCCAGGCGCTCCATGCGGCGCGGCGCGCCCGGCAGCGTGATGCCGATGTCGACCGCACCGTTGAACGGCTCCTCGGCCTGCGTCTGGCGCACGTCGACGATCACCTGCTTCGCGGCCGCGTCCCACTGCCAGGCGGCCTCTACGCGCGGCACCCCGCCGCGATAGAGCCAGTGGTCGAAGAACGTCGAGAGGTCGCGGCCGGCCGCCCGTTCCATCGCGTGCCGGAAGTCGGTGGTCGAGGCCGTGCGGTCGCGGTAGCGCGCATAGTAGTCGCGGATGCCCGCCCAGAAGCGGTCGTCCCCCATGCGCTGCCGCAACATGTGCAGCACCCAGGCGCCCTTCTGGTAGGTCATGGCCGACGTCACCTGCGACATGTCGGCGAGGTTCTCGTGCACGACGCGATAGCCCGGCGTCTTCGCGTTGAAGTCGATCACCGTCTTCCGCGAGGCGCGCAGGCCGGCGACGAACTCGTCGCGGCCGTAGGCGTGTTCGATGTACAGCAGCGTGAAGTACGTCGCGAAGCCCTCGCTGAGCCATACGTCGTTCCAGTCGTTCTCGGTGACGGCGTCGCCGAACCACTGGTGCGCCATCTCATGGATGACGACGTTGCGCCATCGCACCGACCTGGTGCCGGTGACGCTGCCGGCGCTGTAGAGGATCGCCGACGCCGCCTCCATGCCGCCGCTCACCGAGTTCGACTGGATGTTGGCGAGCTTCTCGTACGAGAACGGCCCGATCCACGTGCTGTAGTAGTCCATCACGTCCTTCACCGGCACGGCGAAGTCGCGGAAGCCGGCGTCGCGGTCCTGCGCGAACACCCACGTCTCGAGCGGCACGCCGTGGTAGTCGCCGACGTGCTGCACGGCGAACGGCGCGACGCCGAGCACGTAGAGCCACGGCGCGATGGGCACCGACTCGCGCCACACCGTGCGCCGCATCGCGCCGGGCAGGTCGGTCTCCTCGACGCGAAGCCCGTTGGAGACGACCTGATAGTGCGCCGGGGCCGTGACGTCCATCTCCATCGTCGCCTTGTCGGCGATGTGGTCGATCGTCGGCAGCCAATTGCGCGCCTTGTCGGGCCAGTCGTCGGAGAAGAAGGTGCGATCGCCGTACTTGTCGGGCTTGATCTGCAGCCCGTCGGCCGGGATGCCGTCGTAACGGACGACCAGCTCGATCACCGCGCCCGAATCGAACGGCGCGTCGAGCGTGATCGCGAGGCGGTCGGCCGCGTGCACGAAGGCCAGCGGTTGGCCGTCGCGCGTCACCGCGCGCACGCGCATGCCGCGCCCCTGCCGCGCGGGGTTCGCGTCGGCGAGGTCGAGCGCGACGCGCGTCACCTTGGCGGCGAGCAGCCGCATGCGCACGGTGGCCTCGCCGTCGATGCGATCGGTGCTGTCGCTCAGCGTCAGCGCGAAGCGGTAATGCTCGACGTCGAGCGGCTGGCGGGGATACGTGTCACGGAGCGGCGCGACATGCGCCGCCGCCAGCAGCACGAGCGACCAGCATCCCTGCACGAGCGTCGTCATGGAGTTCTCCGATGTGTGCGCATCAGTCGATCGTGCGTTCGCCGGACCCGGCGATGAGGAACACCACGCCGCCGACGATCGCGATCGATGCGGTCACGACGAACGGCGCCGTGTAGCCGCCGGTCCGTTGCACGAGCCATCCGGTCACGGCCACGCCGACGATGCCCGGGATGGTCGCGAAGGTATTGCTGATCCCCCAGATCACCGACGCGTGCCGCGGCGCGATGTCGAAGCAGTTGGGGGCGAAGCCGGCGAGGGTGAAGCCGAGCGCGCCGGCGGCCGCGCACATCAGGAACATGCCGGTCGTCGCCGAGCCGGCGAGCGGGAGGAGGAGCAGGAATGTCGCGATGCCGAAACTGCCGATCGACTGCATGATCTTGCGCACGACGGTCGCGCTCCGCCCGCGCCGCATCATCCGGTCGGCGATCGTGCCGGCGGCGTTCGCCAGCACGAACGTCGCCAGCGACGGCGCCGCGGAGAGCAGTCCGGCGTTCGCGATCGACACGCCGAACGTGCTCTTGAAGTAGCTCGGCAGCCACGCGAGGAGCACGTAGAGCGACCAGTTCGTGCAGAAGTGCGCCACGACGATCGCCCACACCGGGGGCGCACCGAGCAGGCGCCGCCACGGCACGTGCCCCGGCGACGCCGACGGCTCCTCGGGGACGCCGCGTCCTTCGGCCACGCGCCAGAACCAGGTCACGGCCCACGCGAGCCCCACGAGCCCGAAGGCGTAGAAGGGCATCGGCCAGCCGTAGGCGTGGACGAGCCACCCGCTCACCGGCAGCGCGAACACCGTCCCCAGCGAGAGTCCGCTCATGAACAGCGCGACGGCGCGCGAGCGGCTCTCGACCGGCACCCATCGCCCCACCATGTTGACGCACGCCGGGAACACGGCGGCTTCGCCGAGCCCGAGGGCGACGCGCGCCGCGATGAGCATGCCGAGCGAGAGGTACGCCGCCCGTGGCGTGAGCATCGTCCAGAGCGACCACCAGATGACGGCGGTGCCGAGCACGATGCGCCCGCCGTACCTCGCCGCCAGCGTCCCGCTCACGACCTGCAGCAGCAGGTAGCCCACGAAGAACGACGAGAGGACGATCCCCTTCGTCGTCTCCGTCCAGCCGAACTCCCCCTGCATCGCGATGGACGCGACGGAGATGTTCGTGCGGTCGATGTACGAGATGAAGACCGCCGCGAAGCAGAGGAGCACGACGGTGTACCAGGCGGGCCATCGCGTGGCGCGCACGGTCATGCCGGCGCTCCGCCGTCGGTGGCGTGCTCGCCCGCGAGGCCGAGGCACAGCTGGTTCTTCCCTCGCGCTTTCGCAACGTACATGCGCGCGTCGGCCTCGCGCACCATCGCCGCGAGCTCGTGCCGGGCGGTGGGCGACGTCGCGGCGCCGATGCTCACCGTGACGACCCCGTGCAGGTCGCTCAGGGTCTCGACGAGCCGCGCCCGCAGGCGTTCGAGCACCGCCGCCGCGCCGGCCTCGTCGGCCTCGGCGAGGAGCACCACGAATTCGTCGCCGCCGATGCGCGCGCAGACGTCGCTCGGCCGGGTCGCCTCGTGCATCGCCGTCGACACGCGACGCAGCACCTGATCGCCTTTCTCGTGACCGTAGGTGTCGTTCACGGCCTTGAAGTCGTCGAGGTCGATGTACGCCAAGGTCACGGCCCGCGCCTTGCGGCGGCAGAGCGAGAGGATGCCTTCGGCCTCCGCATAGAAGGCGCGTGTGTTGAGCAGCCCCGTGAGCGCGTCGGTTCTGCTGATCGCGCGTTCGCGCGCGAGGGCGTCGATGAGCATCGCGATGAGCACTCCCATCAACACGAACGCGATGGCTTGCGTGATGGTGTTCACCACGGCGATCACGAGCGAATAATGCCGGCCCGCTTCGAAGTTCGCGCCGAACCAGACAACCGTGCACAGGAGTCCGGCGAGCACGGCCGCGCGGCGTCCCTGGTGCCAGGCGACGAGGCTGATCGGCGCGAAGTAGAGCGGGTACACCCGCAGCTCGACGCCGGTCAGGTAGTCGACGATGGCGATCACGGCGATCGCCACGACCGCGGCCACCCAGACGACCGTTTCGGAGAATCGCGAGCCGGACTCCTTCACACGGGACAGGGCGGTCTCCGGAGCTGGCATGAGGTGCTGGACGATACGGGCGCGCGTCAGCCGCGCGCGCGCTCCTGATCCGCATCAGTTTCTCGCGGGCGAGGCGGGGCGGAAAATACCGCCGTCGCCCGAATATGCGATCCGGGAGAACCGATAGCCAGCAGTCCGGTTAGGACTCGAGCGAGCGTCCCATCCGCACGAACGGCAACGGCGTGCCGTCGGGTAACGTGTCGACCACCCGCGCGATCTCCATGAAACCGGCGGCGGCATACAGCGGCACGCCGGGGAGGGTCGCCATCAACTCGACGCGCCGGAAGCCGGCCGCGCGCGCCGCGTCGAAACAGGCGGTGAGGAGCTGGCGGCCGATCCCGCGCCGCGCCCGCTCCGGTGCCACGAAGAACGCGCGCACTTTCGCGGGTTCGACGGCGGGGTCGGCGGCGTCGCGCGCATCCATCGGGCGCTGGTCGCCACCGTAGAGGGTGCGCCGCCAACTCCAGCCGCCGCACCCGACGATCGCTCCGTCGTCTTCGACGACGAAGTACGTCCCGTCCGCGACGAGTCGCGAGTCGACCCCGAACACGTAGCGCACCGCCGCGTCGATCTCGACCGGCGTGTAGAAGCCGACGCTCAGCGCGCGCGCCGATCGCTCGATGAGCGCGTTCAGCGCCGGGATGTCGTCAGCGGTGGCGGTGCGGAGCGTGGGCATGGCGCGGCCGGGTGTGTCTCACGGGGTCGACGGGACGCGCTCCCCGGCGAGGAATCGCGCGATCGTCTCGTTCAGGAACTTCTTGTCGGCCGGGCTCGCGCCGGCGCCCGCGGGGTGCCCCCACAGCGACGGGATGGGCACGAGCGAGACGTTCTTGATGAACTGTGCCTCATAGCGCGCGTCGGCGAGCGGGAAGTACAGGTCGGTCGCCGACGGCATGTACAGGAACGGCACGGTGATCGAGCGCAGCGCACGCTCCGTGTCGCCGCCGAACCCGGGGGTCGTGCCGACGTCGTGCCGCTCCCACGTGCGCGCCTGCAGGATGTAGTCATTGGCGTCGGCGCTGAAGCGGGTGCGGAAGCTGTACATGAACTGCTCGAACGTCGTGCCGGGAGCGCTCGCGCCGCGCCACAGTTCACGCCGCCACCATTCCTGCGAATAGAGCCACGCGGCCCACACCATGCCGAACGCCGCGAGCCCCTGCTTGGGCGGCGACGTGTACTCGCCACCATGGAACGCCGAGTCGGCCGTCAACGCGGCGATCTGCCCCTCGAGGCGCACGATGCCGTGGCCGTACGTCCGCGCCGTCCCCGACGTCGCGACGACGCGGTCGGCGAACGACGGGTAGCTCACCGCCCACTGGAACGCCTGCTGCGCCCCCATCGAGAAGCCGATCACGGCGCGCACGTGCGTGACCTTCAGGTCCTCGACGAGCAGCCGGTGCACGGCCTCGACGTTGTCGCGGATCGTCGTCACGGGGAACCTCGGGCCGTGGAACGGTTCCGGCGTGTTGCTCGGCGACGACGACGAGCCGTTGCCGAACAGTTCCGTCGCCACGAGGAAGAGCTTCGCCGTGTCGAGCGCCATCCCCGGCCCGATGAGCCACTCGTAGCCGTGGTGGTTCGCCATGTAGTGCGACGGGAGCAGCACGACGTTGTCGCGCGCGGCGTTCAGGTGGCCGTACGTGCCGTACACGATCCGCGCCTTCGGCAGCGTGACGCCGCTCTCGGTGCGGAAATCCGCGATCACGAACTCATGATGCTCGGCGCGGTCGACGCGCGCGGCGGTGCCCTGCGCGGCAGCCACGAACGGCGCCGCGACGAGGGCCAGACGAAGGAGGGGGGCGTGTATGCGCATCCGCACAACATACACGCCCCTGGTCTCATTTCGTCATGCCCGGCACCGGCGGCGGCGCGCTGAGGCTCAGCACGTACCGCACCGCCGCCCGCGCCTGCGCATCGTTCACCGGTGGCTTCGGCATCACGCCGAACCGCTGGATCACGTGGCTCGGCATCGCCGACCGGAGCGAGTCGGGGGCGAGCACGTACCGCAGCATCGCATCGGACGCCTCCCGCTCGGTGGCGAAGGCGAACCGATAGTGCCGCGATACCATCATCATCGGCGGCGCCAACTTGGGCGGCGGCGTGACCGAGTGGCACACGACGCACACGGTCTCGAAGGTCGTCTTGCCATCGCTCGCACGATCCTGCTGCGCCGCCGCGACGACGGGTGCAGCCGCGGCGAGCATCGCCACGGCGAAGAGTCGAACTCGCATGGGTCCTCCGTCGAAGACACCGTCACGATCACCATGCGGCCGATGACCGTGACGCGTCTCCCGAAGTAACCCCGTGCAACGTCGGTGTTTACCCTTCGTACCTCGCAAGCGCCATCAACACTTGGGCACCGCGACCACCGCCGCCGCGGTCACCGTCGGGCGTCCTCCCTTCGTCAGCGCGGCGTTCAGCGCGTTGAGATCCGAGGCATTGATGGCGCGCCACCGGGCCACGGCCTTCGTGAGATCGCGGCACGCCGCCGCGTAGCCCTGCTGCATCGACGCCGTCGGCGCGAGGTCGCCGTTCTCCTGCGTGCCGAGTTGCTGCACGAACCGCCCGTGCAACGAGAGGAACGTCGGTGGCGGAGCCGCCCCGCCGAAACGACCGCCGAATCCCCGCCCGCCGGTCGCGTTGCCGCCCACGCTGTCGAGCTTCGCGCGGAACACCGCGATCGCCTTCCCCATCTCCGACGCCGAGTCGGCGGGCATCGCGGCGGCGAGCGTCGTGCGCATCGCCGCGACCTGCTGGTAGCCGTCCCATGCCGTGTTGATGCCCGCCTGGATGCGCACGAGCAGCGCGTGCTGCGCGCGCACGTCGGCGAGCGACGCGGGCGAACGCGGGTCGTTCACCACGGTCGCCTTCTGCGTGTAGCTCTTGCCGTCGACCGTGAGCTTGAGCGTGTACGTACCCGGCGCGACCAGCGCGCCTTCGGGCGACGGCGGCGTGAGGCCGGGGTTCGCGTTGATCTCGAACGTGTGGGTGAAGGCGGGCGGCGCCTCGTGCCGCAGATCCCACGTCGCGCGATTCAGCCCGGCCGCCGCGGGGAGCGCCTCGGGGGGCGCCACCCAGAAATTCGGATGCGGCGGCGTCGCCGCCTCCTTCACCGGTGCTTTGGCGATGCTCGAGAGATGACGCACGAGCGTGCCCGCGGAGTCGAGCACGTCGAGCGTGACTTCCGCCGACGGCTTCGCGCTCAGCGCGTAGAACACGATCATCCCGTCGGGCGGATTCAGCGCGTGCGGGACCTCGGGCGGGAACGGCGTGTTGTAGCCGACGTTCCGTCGCACGCGCACGGTCGGGTCGGGCTTGAACAGGTGCACCGGTTCCGCCGCGATGGCGGGCGTCATCTGTCGCAGCACGGCACCGCCGTCGAGCACCCAGATGCCGCGGCCGTAGGTGCCCACGACGATGTCGTTCCCCTGGAACACGATCGCGCGGTACGACGTGAGCGGCAGGTTTCGCTGCAGCGACTGCCACGTGTCGCCATCGTCGAACGAGACGTACATCCCGCTCTCGGTGCCGGCGTAGATCAGCCCCGCCCGCTTGGGGTCGGCGCGCACGACGCGCACCGTGCTGCCGTTCGGCTCGCCGGTGGCGAGGCCGGTGGTGATCTTCGTCCACGTCTTGCCGAAGTCACGCGTCCGGTAGAGATACGGCGCGTAATCGCCCGTGCGCAGCAGGTCCACCGCCGCGTACGCCTCGCCGGCGACCGTCGGCGACACGTCGAGCCCCTCGACGAGCGCGCGCGCCGCGAACGGGAGGCCGGGGATCGACACGTCATCCCACGTCACGCCGTTGTCCCTCGTGACCTTGATCAACCCGTTGTTCGTGCCGGCCCAGATCGTCCCGCGGCCGACCGGCGACGCGGCGATCGCCTCGATCGCGCCGCCGGGCACCGCGCCGGGAGCGGGAGTCGCCGTGTCGGCGGGCGGCTTCACCCCGTTCGGATAGCCGAGGTCTGGGCTGAGCTTCTTCCAGTGCGCGCCGCCGTCGATCGTCGACATCACGAACTGGAACCCCGTGATGAGCTCGTGCTGGTTCCACGGCGCCCACACGAGCGGCTGCGACGAGGTCGTGCGCAGCCGCAGCTCGGAGTTGGTCGCCGGACTCACCGAGATCCACTGCTCGCTCGGATAACTGATCTTATTGATGCCGTTGCCGCTCGAGTACACGATGTTCGGGTTGAGCGGGTCGGGCACGATCGTCCCCCACTCCCAGCCGTTCACCGGGTTCCAGTCCATCGGCGTGACGGCGCCAAGGTTGCCGCGACTGCGCGTGCGGATCGCGCCGGCGTCCTGCTGCGTGGCGTAGATCCAGTACGGGAAGGTGTTGTCGGTGGAGATGTGGTACACCTGCTCGGTCGACTGGTTGTACCACGAACTCCAGGTCGCGCCGCCATCGAGGGAGACGATCGCGCCCTGGTCGTAGCCGAGCATGATGCGCTGGCCGTTCGTGGGATCGATCCAATGCGCTTGCGGGTCGTCGCCGCCGGGCGCCCCCTTGAATCCGGTGAACGTGTTGCCGCCGTCCGTCGACTTGTACGCGGCGGTGTTGAACGTGTAGACGACGTCGGGGTTCTTCGGATCGACGAACACGCCGCAGTTGTAGCCGCCCTGTCCGTTGCGCACGCGCGGGTCGGCCGCATCCATCTGCCGCCACGTCGTGCCGCCGTCATCCGAGCGGAACAACCCGCTGTTCGTGATGAGGTAGACGCGCTGCGCCTCCGTGTTCATCGCCACCGCGATCGACGTGCGCCCGGCGAGCCGGGGGAGCCCGCCGCCGGCGAGCTGCTTCCAGGTCACGCCACCGTCGGTCGACTTGTACACCATCGTCGCGCTCGGCGCGGCCTGTCCGGGTCCGCCGCCGCGACCGCCCTGCGGCGCGATGCCGCTCGGCGGCGGCGGCGCCACGTAATGCAGCACCGTCGTCGCATAGACGACGTCGGGACGGTCGTACGCGATGGCGAGCTTCTGCACGCCGGTCGAGTCGTTCACGTAGAGCGTCTTCGTCCAACTCGCGCCACCGTCGGTGCTGCGGAACACGCCGCGCGCATCGCTCTTCGCGTGCAGGTCGCCCTGCGCCGCGACGAGCACCACGTCGGCGTTGCGCGGGTCGACGACGATCGACGGGATCTGCTTGGTGGCGACGAGTCCGATGTGCCGCCACGTCTTGCCGGCGTCCGTCGACTTGTAGGCGCCGTTCCCCTCGTTGATGACGCCGCCCGTCACCTGATCGCCCGTGCCGACGTAGACCACGTTCGCGTTCGACGGCGCCACCTCCACCGAGCCGACCGACGACACGTCCTTCACGGAATCGAACACCGGGTACCACGTCTCCCCGGCGCTCGTCGTCTTCCACACGCCCGCGGACGGGAACCCGGCATAGTACGTGCCCGGTTCGCCGATGGCGCCCGAGGCGGAGGACACTCGCCCGCCCCGGAAGGGACCGACGTTGCGCCACACCAACCCCGAGAACGGATCGGGGGGGATCGGCGTCGCGGCGGCGAGGAACAGCAACGACGCGAACGCGAGGCTCGCGCGCGCGCGGGTGACGAGCGCGTGCAGGCGCTTCGACATGACGGATGGCTCCTGAGGAGGTCGGACGGACTGCGATATCTACGGAGTGCCTGGGGCGGACGTTAGATGGATCTATCTCGCGCGTCGTCGCGCCGGCGGGACGGACATCATGGCGACCGGTCGATCACGCCGTGGCGCGGTCGTCGTGCCTGTTCCAACGGCGCCGCGACGGCTACGGTTTCACGACGCGATACATCCACGCGTCGCCGCGGTACTCTTCCCAGCCGAGCGTCGCCCGCTTGAGGTCGGCCGACACGGAGAGTTCCTCCGAGGGACGCGGCACGGTGCCCAGCGTCTGCGCCTGCCCGGGTCCCGTGACCTTCAGCAACGTGACCGCCTCGGGGCGCGACCAGAGCTGCACGGCGATCGCGCCGTCGGCGAGCCACGTCGCGACGACATGGTCGCCGAAGCTCGAGAACCACCGCGTCGACGCGCCACCGGCCACGGGCACGACGTCGACGCGCAGTGTGTCGCTCGTCGGCGACCCCCACCCCGAGAAGAGCAGCTTCGATCCATCGGCGGAAGCGCGCACCTCGTTCAGCGCGTCGTACCACGCCGGCTTGGCGATCTCATGGCGTTGGCCGTTCTGCTCGACGATGATGCGATCGCGGTTCTTGGGGATCCACGCCCATCCGTCGGGGAGCGCCGTGGCGCGCACGCGCGTGGAGTCCGGGAGCTCGAGCGAACGCCCGGTGGCGCCACTGCGCACGTCGATGAGCGCGAGCCGCGTCCCCTTGGGCGACAGCGCCGCGGTGAGCAACGTGACCGAATCCACCCACACCGCGCCGCGCGCGCGTCCGCTCACGTTCACGGGCGTCTCGGCGCCACCGCCGAACGGCGTCACCGAGTAGCGCAGTTCGTCGGCGCCGTTCGCGCCCGGCACGACGCGGATCATCAGGATGCGGCCGCCATCCGGCGAGACGACCCCGCTCATCGACGTCGATCCCTGCATCAGCGGCGCGCCGCCAGGCATCGCTCCCTTCAGCAGTTCGGGGAGCCCGCCCGCGACCTCGGAGTAGCTCGTGCTGCCGTCGTCGACGGCCATCTGCGTGCCGTCGGCGGTGACCGAGAGATTCGTGAACCGTCCGCTGTAGATCGTGTCCTGCCGCGACGCGAGCTTGCCGCTGTTCGGGTCGAGCGCCACGCGCACCACGGCTTCGGCCGCGGTCGGACCGGCGCGCGTCATCCAGATCGCGTCGTGCGCCGCGGTGCCGCCGCAGGTGCAGGAGTTGAGGAGCTTGTCGGTCACCTTCCCGTCGCGGTCGAGCACCTGCCAGAGTCCGTGCGGCGGCTGGACCACCATCGTGACGATGCGCGTCGTGCCCGGCACCGAAGCGAGCGCCGCGACACCGATGCCCGGCCCCGGGATGCGGATGCTGTCGCGCACCGCGCCGGTGAGCCCGGCGATGCGCACGACGAACGAACTGTCGGGCTTGAACGCGGGCGCGAGCAGGAGGGAATCCCCTCCCGCATAGAACGTCGCGAGGCCGGGGGTGAGGAAGTTCGCCGGCCCGCCCAGCGCGGAGACGATGAACGATCCCGCACGCCCGCCGACCAGTCCGCCGATGAGCAGGTTGCGGCGGTCGGGGCTCCACTCGAGCCCGTTCGCGGTCGTTACCCCCTCGAGGATGTGGCGCGTGACCGTGCTCCCCACGTCCTGCACGTCCACCGAATAGCTGCAGTCCGCGCCACGACACGATTTCGTGAAGTAGGCGAGCTGCTTGCCGTCGGCCGAGAGCGTCGGCGAGTAGATCTTCCCCGTGAACGTGAGCTGTGTGCGGTCGCGCAGCGCGGCCGACGTGCTCTCGCCGCCGAACTTCCCCTTGGCGCCGAGTATCACGATGGCGCTCACCGCCGCGATCGCGCCGACGGCACCCGCCGCCCAGAGCGCGCGCGAGCGCGGGCGCGGCTGCGCAGCGGCCATCGCCCCGGTCGCCGACACCGGCGCGACCGGCGCGGCTTCGAGCGCCCGCATGAAGTCGCCGGCGCTCGCGAAGCGGTCGGCGGGCACCTTCGAGAGCGCCTTCTGCACCGCGGCATCGATCGCTTCGCTCACCGTCGGCCGCACCGTGCGGATGTGCGTCGGCTGCTCGGTGAGCAGCTTCGCGATCACCGCCTGCACCGTCTTCCCCTGCATCGGCGGATCGCCGACGAGCATCTCGTACAGCACGGCCGCGAGCGAGTACACGTCGCTGCGCGCGTCGAGATCGCGGTCGCCCGTGGCCTGCTCGGGGCTCATGTACTGCGGCGTGCCAAGCGAGAGTCCCGTCTCGGTGAGCCGGTTGCCGCCCGATTCCTGCACGGCGAGCGCGATGCCGAAGTCCGCCAGCATCGCCTCCCCTTCCTGCAACAGGATGTTCTCGGGCTTGATGTCGCGGTGCACCACCCCCTGCCGGTGCGCATAGTCGAGCGCGCTCGCCACGTGCTTGGTGATCGTGAGCGCCTGCTCGATGCCCAGCTGCTGCTCGCGGTCGAGCAGGTCGCGCAGCGACTCGCCGCGCACGTACGGAAGCACGTAGTACAGCAGTCCGCCGGCGACGCCGGAGTCGATGAGCGTGAGGATGTGCGGATGGTCGAGCCGGGCCGTGATCTTGACCTCGGCGAGGAACCGCTCGGTGCCGAGCACGGCGCCCAGTTCAGGGCGGAGCACCTTGAGCGCCACCTGGCGTTCGAGTTTCAGGTCGTCGGCGAGATAGACCGTCGCCATGCCGCCCTGGCCGAGTTGGCGCTCGACCCGATAGCGGTCGCTGAGGATCGCTGCGAGTTGCTCGGGGGATTCAGCCACGTGCCGCCTTCCAGGTGCGGGTCGCGCCGGTTAGGTAACCGACTGTCGTGAATATGGTTCGCCGGTCAGGCCTTGGCGAGAGACGTTCCACGCACGCGTCGTTCGGGACGGTCTGCCCGTTGCGCGTCGGGCGCCGAACGGATCAGGGGGTCGATCTTTGAATGAGGTCCCACCTGTTGCCGTACCGGTCGCGGAACTGGACGACCCTGCCGAACACCTCGGTTCGGGGTTCCTCGAGGAATTCGACCCCGTGGCGGCGCATCCGGGCCACCGACTCGTCGAAATCATATGTTTCCAAGAAGAAGGCGACGCGGTCGCCGGTCTGGCTCCCCACGCGGCTGCGCTGGAGCTCGTTCGCCCCCTTGGCGAGGAGGACGCTCGCGCCTCCGGCACTGGCAGCCGGGCGGACCACGACCCACCGCTTGGCCGGGCTCACCGGCCGGTCCTCGACGAGGGTGAAGCCGAGGGCTTCGGTGAAGTGGGCGATGGCCTCGTCGTAGTCGGGATCGACGATGGTTACTAGGCTGATCACGAAGCGCTCCGGGTGGAGCGGCCGGCGCTCGACCGCCCCCGAATTGCGTGGTTTTTGCGCGGGGAAGTGCCGTTGGCAGGGGAAGTTACGAACTGACGCAACCTTGACATGGGTAGTTCAACGGAGAATTATCGAGAACCCCCCTTTCCTTTATATATGTAGCGTCTGTGGCGTCGAAGCTGCGCTGAAGCCGCCGGGGGGCGATGAAGCTCTTCCTCATCCATCATCCCCAGGAGTTCGCAACATGCGGCGGACCGGAGTCCTAGCAGTCCTTGCACTCATCTGCGCGAGCGGACCGGCGCTTGCGCAAGACGCGCGAATCACCGGCACCGTGCGCTCGTCCGACGGTAACGTACCGATCGCTGGCGCCGCGGTCATCGTCATCGGTGGCCGACAGGGCACGATCACCCGCGATGATGGTCGCTATAGCATCGACATCGCGCCGGGCACGTATCGGCTGAAGGCGAGCCGCATCGGCTTCGCCCCGGATTCGGCCAGCAACGTGGTCGTGGCGGCGAACGGTGTCACCAACGTCGATTTCACTCTCAAACAGACGACGATCCAGCTCAGCGGGGTCGTCGTTGTCGGTTATGGCAAGGTCGAGCAGCGCGATCGCACGGGCGTCGTCGACAACGTGACCGAGAAGGACTTCAACGTCGGCCGCATCGTGAGCCCGGAGCAGCTGATCCAGGCGAAGGTGCCGGGCGTGCAGGTGGTCGACAACAACGAGCCGGGCGGCGGGATCGCGATCCGCATCCGCGGCGGCACGTCGGTGAACGCCAGCAACGAGCCGCTGATCGTCGTCGACGGCGTGCCGATGCCGGTGGGCTTCGACAACGTGACGTCGGGGCGCAACCCGCTCAACTTCCTGAACCCGAGCGACATCCAGAGCATGAGCGTGCTCAAGGACGCGTCGGCGACGGCGATCTACGGATCGCGCGGCGCGAACGGCGTGATCCTCATCACCACGAAGTCGGGGTTGGCCGGCGCCCCCGTGGTGACGTACAACAGCAGCTACTCGGCGAGCTCGGTGGTGCGCAAGCCGCAGATGATGAACGCGTCGCAGTTCGCGGCCGCGGTGGCGCAGTACGCGCCGAGCAAGGTCGCCGCGCTGGGCGGGGCCAACACCGACTGGCTGGCCGCGATGCTGCACCAATCGGGTGGCCAGGAGCAGGATATCGCGATGTCGGGCGGCAAGGACGACATGCACTACCGCCTCTCGTTGGGCTATCTGAACCAGGACGGCATCCTGCTGGGTTCGAACGTGCACCGCGTGAACCTCGGGCTGACGTACAGCGACAACTACTTCGGCGACAAGCTCGAGTTCCGCGCGAACATCAAGGGGAGCAAGGAAGACGACCAGTACACGCCGAACGGCGGCATCGGCAGCGCGATCGCGATGGCGCCCACGTCGCCGATCCGCAACGCCGACGGCAGCTTCTTCCAGTTCACCGATCCGCTCGCCCCGAACAATCCGGTGGCCGACCTCAATCAGGTGACGGACAACGGCAACACGTACCGCAGCGTCGGCAACCTCGAGGCGAAGTACAACCTGCCGTGGCTCAGCGGGCTCTCGGCGACGACGCGGCTCGGCTATGACTACGCGGCCGCGACGCGCGGCTACTTCTCGCCGAGCAACTCCGGCGCCGACACGAAGACGGGACGCGGCGGCTACGTGAACCGTTCCAACAACAACAAGTCCGGCACGGTGCTCGAGGCGTTCGCCAACTGGGCGCCGAAGCTCCAGACGGCCGGCGACGCGTTCGACATGACGGCCGGCTACTCGTACGAGCAGTCGAACGGCACGTACGCGTTCCTGTACGCGCAGAACCTGGCGACCAACCTCCTCGGCCAGTACGGCATCCCCACGGCGAAGACCAACGGGAGCTCGTACAACGTCGACGAGAACAAGCTGATCTCGTTCTTCGGCCGCGCGAACTACACGTGGCACGACCGCCTGCTGCTCACGGCGAGCATCCGTCGTGACGGCTCGTCGCGGTTCGGCCCCGGCAACCAGTGGGGTGTCTTCCCGTCCGTGGCCGGCGCGTGGCGCCTCATCGAGGAGCCGTGGTTCGGCAAGACGTCGTGGCTCTCCGACCTGAAGCTCCGCGCCTCGTGGGGCGTGAACGGCAACCAGGCGATCGGCAACTACCTGTTCGACCCGACGTACCAGTTCGGCGGTCCGCAGGCGCAGTACCAGTTCGGCAACCAGTACGTGAGCACGATCCGCCCGAGCGCGGTGGACCCGAACATCAAGTGGGAGCAGACGACGTCGACGAACGTGGGCTTCGACTACGGCCTGTTCAACGACCGCGTCACCGGCACCATCGACTGGTACACGAAGAAGACGAAGGACCTCATCTTCTACGTCCCGGTCGCCGCCGGCACGAACCTCTCGAACTACGTCACGACGAACATCGGCAGCATGCAGAACACGGGCTTCGAGCTCGGCATCAACTGGGTGGTGCTCGACGGCCGCAAGTCGGACTGGCGCTATGACGCGAACTTCGCGCTCTCGAGCAACCAGAACAAGCTGCTCTCGGTCACGGGGAATGGCTCCGACCAGATCCTCACCGGCGCCATCTCGGGCGGCGTGGGGAGCAACATCCAGGTGCTGACGCCGGGCCAGCCGGTGAACTCGTTCTTCGTGTACCGCCACAAGGTCGGCGCCGATGGCAAGCCGGTGGGCGGCAACGCGACGGATATCCAGATGTACGTCGACCAGAACGGCGACGGCCAGATCAACCAGGCCGACCGCGTCGCGTACAAGAGCCCCGATCCGAAGTTCATCATCGGGCACACGAGCACGGTGTCGTACAAGGCCTGGGATTTCTCGGCGACGCTGCGCGCGTACCTCGGCAACTACACGTACAACAACATCGCGTCGAACTTCGGCAACTACCGCGGCCTCACGAACGGCGTCGCGCCGGTGAACGTCGAGACGTCGGCGCTGAAGTACGGGTTCACGCAGCCGCAGTACCTCTCCGACCTGTACGTCGAGAACGCGTCGTTCCTGCGTCTCGACAACATCTCGGCCGGCTACACGTTCAAGAACCTGCCGAACCTGCGCGAGTTCAAGAGCATCCGCGTGTACGGCGCGATCCAGAACGTCTTCACGATCACAGGCTACACCGGAGTCGACCCGACGGCGGGCGTGAACGGTATCGACAACAACCTGTATCCCGCGTCCCGTACGTTCACTCTCGGCCTCAACGTCGGCTTCTGAGCCGGAGATCATCCATGAAGAACATCCTACGTACCACGATGGTGGCTGCCGCGATGACACTCGCGGTGGCCGGGTGCACCGATCCGACGGTGGCCCCGAAGTCCAGCGTCAGCAGCGCGAACATCTTCAACGATCCGGGCTCGTACCGGGCGTATGTCGCCAAGATCTACGCCGGGTTGGTCACCTCGGGCATCCAGGGCCCGTCGGGCAACCCCGACATCGCCGGCATCGACGAAGGGTTCGGCCAGTACTTCCGCATGCTGTGGGAGCTCAACGAACTGCCGACCGACGAGGCGGTGCTCGGCTGGGGCGACCTCGGCGTCGCGGACCTGAACACGCAGCAGTGGTCGTCGAACAACCCGTTCACGAGCGCGATGTACGGGCGCATCTACTATCAGGTGATGCTGGCGAACGACTTCCTGCGGCAGACGACCGACGCGCAGCTCGCGGCCCGCAACACGCCGCCCGCGCTCGCGGCGCAGATCAAGCAGTACCGGGCCGAGGCGCGCTTCCTCCGCGCGTTCAGCTACTGGCACGGGATCGACTTCTACGGTGACATCCCGCTCGTCACCGAGAACGACGTGCTTGGCGCGACGCCGCCGGCGCAGTCCAGCCGCGCGACGGTGTACAACTACATCGTGAGCGAGCTGAACGCGATCCGCGGCGACCTCCCGGCCGTCGGTGCGGCGCAGTACGGGCGCGTCGACCAGGGCGCGGTCGCGATGCTGCTCGCGAAGCTCTATCTCAACGCCGCCGTGTACACCGGCACGGCGAACGCGGCGGGCGCGCTGACCGAGATCCAGAAGGTCATCGCCGGCCCGTACCAGCTCGACAACAACTATCGCCGCATGTTCTCGGCCGACAACAACACGTCGCCCGAACTCATCTGGGCGATCCCGGAGGACGGGCAGAACATCCAGACGTGGGGCGGCATGACGTTCCTCGTCCACGCGGCCGTGGGTGGCAGCATGGATCCGTCGAAGTACGGCATCAACGGCGGCTGGTGGGGACTGCGCCTGAAGCCGGAGGCCGTGGCACTGTTCGCCGACGGCGGTGGCCCGAACGGCGCCGACAAGCGCGCGTCGTTCTTCTGGTACCCGGGCCAGAACGTGCAGATGAACAGCATCGGCGACTTCAGCCAGGGCATCGGCGCGCCGAAGTTCACCAACATGACGTCCACGGGAACGCCTGGTTCCGATCCGAACTTCCCGGATACCGACTACCCGATGTTCCGGCTCGGCGATGCCTATCTGATCTACGCCGAGGCCGTGCTCCGCGGCGGCGGCGGTTCGGCGGCACAGGCGCTCGGATACGTGAACGCCCTTCGTGACCGCGCGTACGGCAACGCGAGCGGCGAGATCAACGCGTCGCAGCTGACGCTCGACTTCATCCTCGCCGAGCGCGGCCGCGAGCTGCTGTGGGAAGGGCAGCGCCGCATGGACCTCATCCGCTTCGGCAAGTTCTCGGCGGCCGGGGTGTGGGCGTGGAAGGGGAACGTGCAGGCCGGCAAGACGACGGGCGCCTATCACGACCTGTACCCGCTGCCGGCGAGTGAGCTGCTCGCCAACCCGAAGCTCAAGCAGAACACGGGCTACTAGTGCTCGCAGTTGGTCGTTCGACCCGCCCGGCCCAAGGCAGTGCCTCGGGCCGGGCGTTCGCTTTGGTGCTGTCGCTCGCGCTGGGACTGGCGGGCTGTTCGAGTTCCAGCGCGGGGCCGTCGAGTCCGTCGAACAACGGCGGCACGACGGTGCCCGTCGGACGGCCCGTGCTGCCGCAGACGTACCGCGCGACCGGCCACGCCGCGGCGGGCGACGTGTTCGTGTTCCTGTTCGAGTGGAGCTGGCTCGACGTCGCCACCGAGTGCGAACGCGTGCTCGCCCCGGCCGGCTACAAAGCCGCGTACGTCTCCCCGCCGCAGGAGCACATGGTGCAGCCCGGCGGGCCGTGGAGCAATCGCTACGCGCCGGTGAGCTATTCCATCGCCAAGAGCCAATCGGGGACGCGCGACGACTTCGTCGCGATGGTGAGCCGCTGCCATGCCGTGGGCGTCGATATCTACGCCGACGCGGTGATCAACCACATGACCGGCGGCTCCGGCACGGGGAGCAACGGCACGGTCTACACGAAGTATCACTATCCGCCGCTGTACGACACGACGGACTTCCATCCGCCGTGCCTGGTCACCGACTATACGAACGCCGCGAACGTGCAGGACTGCGAGCTGTTCGGACTCGCCGACCTGAACACCGGGAGCGCGAGCGTCCAACAGAAGATCGCCGACTATCTCGTCTCGCTCGCCACGATCGGCGTCGCCGGGTTCCGCGTGGACGCGGCGAAGCACATCCAGCCGGTGGAGCTCGACGGGATCGTCAAGCGCGTCGACGAGGCGGTCACGGCGGCCGGCAAGCCCGCGCCGTACTTCTTCCTCGAGATCAGCGGCGCCCCGAACGAGGCGGTGCAGCCCACCGACTATTTCGGGCTCGGCTATAGCTCCGGCGGCGCGGCCGACATCACCGAATTCAATTTCCGCGCCGTGGGTGACCGGTTCCTCAACAACGGTGGACGGGTCGCGAGTCTCTCGTCGTTCTCGCAGCGCACGTGGGGGCTCCTCCCCGCCGACAAGGCGGTGGTGTTCCTCGAGAACCACGACACGCAGCGGTCAGGGGGCATCAGCTATCGCGATGGCGACACGTACCGGCTCGCGAACGTGTTCATGCTCGCGCAGCCATATGGCTATCCGGTGGTGATGTCGAGCTACGCCTTCGACCTCACGAGCCAGATCGGACGTGACGCGGGACCGCCGCCGTTCGCCAACGGCGCCGGGGTGCCGTGCGCCGCTCCGATGCAGTCAGCGGTGGTCGGGCAGTGGGTGTGCGAGCATCGCGACGCGTGGATCACGCGCACGATCGCGTTCCGGAAGGCGGTCGCCGGCACCGACATGAACACGATGTGGGACAACGGCTCCGACGCCGTCGCCTTCTCGCGTGGGACACAGGGGTTCGTGGCGATCAACAACGGCACCGCGTCGCTCACCGCGTCGATCCCGTCGAGCCTCCCCTCAGGCGCGTACTGCGACTTGTTGACCGGCGGCCGGGGCGCGACGGGATGCGTGGGACGCACCGTGACGGTGTCGACCGACCGTACCGTGCCGCTCACGCTCGACGCGAAGTCGGCCGTGCTCCTTTCAACCGGACAGCGTCCGTGAACCATCGTCGCATCGCCGCCATCGCCGCGTTGTTCGTCATCGGCTGGGCGCCGCCGTCGCGCGCACAGTCGCCGGCACCGGCTCGCACGTTCACGGTCGCGTCGCCCGACGGGCGCATCGTCGCCGCACTCACGCTCGCCGACGGGCGATTGCGCTGGTCGGCGACGCGCGACGGCGTGGCCGTCATCACGCCATCGCGCCTCGGGTTCACCTTCCGCGGCGCGCCCCCGCTGGGCGACAGCCTCGAGCTCGCCGACAGCAGCCACGCCGAGTCCGACGAGACGTTCTCGCTCCCGCTCGGCGAGGTGGCGCGCGTGCGCGACCAGCACCGCGAGTTGCGCGTGCGGGTCGCCGAGCGTTCGGCGCTCCAGCGGACGTTCTGGGTCGCGCTGCGCGTATTCGACGACGGGCTCGGTTTCCGCTACGAACTACCGGCGCAACTGAACCTCACATCGTTCGAGATCGTCGAGGAGTTGACGGAATTCGCGATGGCCGACGACGCCAAGGCCTGGTGGATCCCGGCGAACATCCGAGTGCCCGACCGGCAGGAGATGCTCTATTCGACGTCGCCCGTGAGCAAGCTCGACACGGTGCACACGCCGCTCACGATGCAGACGAGCACGGGGACGATGGTGGTGATCCACGAGGCCGATCTCGAGGATTACGCCGGGATGTACGTCGTCGGACGCAGCGAGAGCCGCACGCTCCGCATCACGCTGGCGCGGTGGGCCGATGGCACCGCCGTGAAGGGACGGACCCCCTTCGTCACACCGTGGCGCACGGTGCAGCTCGCCGACAGCCCTGAGCGGCTCGTGCCGTCGGTGCTGGGCCTCAAGCTCAATCCGCCCAGCCGCATCGCCGACACGCGGTGGATCCACCCGATGAAGTACGACGGCATCTGGTGGGGGATGCACGTCAACACGATGACCTGGGCCAGCGGCGCGAAGCACGGCGCGACGACGGCGAACGCGAAGCGCTACATCGATTTCGCCGCCGCGAACGGACTGGGCGGCACGCTCGTCGAGGGATGGAACCTCGGCTGGGACACCGACTGGATGAAGACCGGCGGGTCGTTCTCGTTCACGAAGGCGTACCCGGACTACGACTTGAGCGGGGTGGCGGCGTATGCGCGAGCGAAGCACGTCTCGCTCATCGTGCACAACGAGACGGGCACGTTCGTGGAGAACTACGAGCGACAGCTCGATTCGGCGTTCGCGCTCTACCGCTCGCTCGGCGTGACGGCGATCAAGACCGGCTACGTGAACGACACGACCAACCCCGGCGGCAACGCGCACCAGTCGCAGTACATGGTGCGGCACCAGCGGAAAGTGATCGAGACCGCCGCGAAGTACGGCATCACCGTCGACGCGCACGAGCCGATCAAGGATACGGGAGAGCGTCGCACGTGGCCCAACATGCTCACGCGCGAGGGCGCGCGGGGGCAGGAGTACAACGCGTGGGGGGGCGAGGGGGGGAATCCTCCCGAGCATGAGACGATGCTGTTCTTCACGCGCATGCTCGCCGGGCCGATGGACTTCACGCCGGGGATCTTCAACCTCACGATCTCGCGCAGCGGGACGAATGTCCCGCGGCGTCCCGAGGAAGCGCGACCGCGCTCGACGTTGGCGAAGCAGCTCGCCCTGTACGTGGTGCTCTACTCGCCGATGCAGATGGCCGCCGACCTCATCGAGAACTACGAGGGGCAGCCTGGGTTCCAGTTCATCCGGGACGTCGCGGTGGACTGGGACACGACGCGCGTGCTCCACGGGCGGATCGGCGACGACGTGATCGTCGCCCGAAAGACGAAGGGGAAGGACGAGTGGTTCATCGGCGGCATCACCGACGAGGCGGCGCGCACGATCGACGTCGCGCTCGACTTCCTGCCCAAGGGGCGCCGGTACGAGGCCGAGATCTACGCCGACGGCGCAGGCGCGAATTGGCGCGATAACCCGTTGGCGTTGACCATCACGAAGCAGCGCGTGAGCTCCGCCACGCAGCTGCGCATCGCCATGGCACCGGGCGGCGGGCAGGCGATCCGTATCCACCCGGTGCGATGATCTTCCGCGTCGCGCTCGCGGCACTCGTCACGGCTCCATTCCTCCACGCCCAGTCGCCACTCTATCGGTCGCCGGCGTTCGAGGTCACCGCCTCGAGCGTGCGACAGGGCCGGTTCGAGGCGAGGGCGATCTCGCGCGACACGATCGAGTCGAACTACCCTCGGGCGGCGCGCGAAGTGCACTTCAAGTTCGCGCTCAACGGCGTGGACGACGAGTTCCCGCCGGGCATCGAGCATACGATCAACCTGCGCCCGCACTCAGGGCGGATCGTCACCGTGCTCTACGCGTTCGGCGTGCCGCCGGAGCCGGCTCTCCCCCGCCCCGAGGACGCCGGCGAGGGGGAGGACGGGGTCGCCCAGGTCACCATCCGGCTCGACCTGCGTGCCGTGCGCCGCAGCATCGCCGAGCGTGGCTACTACGATCCGCCACTCGGCACGCGCATCACGAAACTCGAGAGCGTGTTCGTCATCGGCGACACCGATCCGCTCGTCTGGGATTCGCGCGCACTGCGCCCTGGGATGCCGCAGCAGCTCACCGACCCGGACGGCGACGGCATCTACGAGGCAACGCTGCCGTTCCGGACGGATTACCTGCGCCCACTCGCCGCCGACGGCCGCGCGCGATGGGCGCGGCGCCTCGACCTCTCGGTATTCCCCACCCTGACGTCGCCGCAGCCGCTGCTCGACGCACTCTACCGGCTCTCGCTCGAGGAGCTGCTCGAGCTGAAGCGTCCCGACGGCGCCCTCTCGGCGGGCGCGAAATGGCCCGGCGTGTGGACGCGCGACGTCGCGTTGAGCAGCGTGCTCGCGCTCGCCTTCATCGCTCCCGACGCGGTGCGCACGAGCCTCATGATGAAGGTGGACTCCGAGGGACGCATCATCCAGGACACGGGCACTGGCGGATCGTGGCCCGTCTCCACCGACCGCATGACATGGGCGCTGGCGGCATGGGAAGTGTACGCCATGACCGGCGACCGGGTGTGGCTGCGTCAGGCGTACGACATCATCCGCCGGTCCGCGGAGGCCGATCGCCACGCGGCGTTCGACGCGACGACCGGGTTGTTCCGCGGCGAGTCGTCATTCCTCGACTGGCGCGAACAGAGTTACCCGCGCTGGATGCAGCCCGCCGACATCTATCAGTCGGAAGCGCTCGGCACCAACGCGGTGCACCACGGCGCCTATCGGGTGCTCGCGTCGATGGCCCGCGCGCTCGGTGAACCCGCGGCCGCATGGGACGCGCGCGCCGACTCGGTGCGCGACGGCATCGCGAATGATCTCTGGCAGCCAGCGCTCGGCTGGCACGCGCAGTTCCGGTATGGGCGGGTCGCGCTCAGCCGTTCGCCGCGCGCCGAGGCACTGGGTGAGGCACTCGCTCTCGTGTACGGAGCGACGCCGATGGTGGATCGCCGGCGCGTGCTCGCGTCGGCGCCACTCGTCCCCTTCGGCACGCCGACGTTCTGGCCGTACATCGCCGGCGTCCCGTACTACCACAACGCCACCATCTGGCCGTTCGTCTCCGCGTACTGGACCTGGGCGGCGGCCGACGCCGGGCACACGGCGGCCGTCGAGCACGGACTCGCGTCGCTCACGCGCGCCACCGCGCTCTTCCTGACGAACAAGGAGAACATGGTGGCCGAGACCGGCCACTTCGAGGGAACCGCACTCAACTCCGACCGCCAGCTCTGGAGCGTGGCCGGCACACTCGCCATGACCTATCGAGTGCTCTTCGGGATGCGCGCGGAGGAGGACCGGCTCGTGTTCCGTCCGATGGTACCGCCCGCGTACGCTGGAACGCGCACCCTGCGCGGGGTGCGATATCGCGGCGCCGAGCTCACGGTGACGGTGCGCGGCGCGGGCAGTGGCGTGGCCCGCGCCCTGCTCGACGGGCGCCCCGTGGCGCGCGCCGAGGTCGCGGCGACACTCACCGGCGCGCACACGGTCGACATCGAGATGGATGGGCGGTGGCCGGCAGCGGCGACGCACCTCGTGGGCACGGTGGTGGCACCCGCGACGCCGGTCGCCGCGCTCGCCGTGACCGGCGCCGATACGGGGCTCACGTGGACCGCCATCGCCGGGGCGGCGCGTTACGTGCTGTGGCGCGACGGCCGGGCGGTCGACACCGTGCACACCACCTCGGTGCGCGTACACCCGAGCGCAGGGCTCGCCGAATATCAGGTGAGCGCGCTCGACGATCGTGGCGTGGCGTCGTTCCTCAGCGAGCCGGTGCGCGTCGCGTCGGCCGGCGTGGAGCAGGTCGTACGACCAGCTGGTGCTCCGCTGCGACTGGAACGCGATCGCAATACGTCGGTAAGGCTGCCGGTGCAGATCCCGGCGACCGGTCGCTACGCGGTCGACGTGCAGTACGCGAATGGCAGTGGCCCCATCAACACCGAGGACAAGGCCGCCGTGCGCACCTTGCTCGTGGATGGGCGCGAGGTGGGGGTGCTCGTGATGCCGCAACGCGGCGCCGGGCGCTGGGACGACTGGGGATACAGCAACCCGTTGGTCGTCACGCTGCCGGCGGGTGCGCACGAGATCACCATCGTGTGGAGTGCGCTCGACGAGAACATGAACCGCGCGGTGAGCTCGGCGTTGCTCGACCACGTGCGGGTGACGCGCTTGCCTGACTCGCCGGCGCGACGGTGACGACGCGAGCGCCGTCGCTTGAAACACCGCCGATGACGGCGCGTAGGCACTGACATGGACGCACGCATCGGCACGTTCACGAGCCAGAAGTTCCGCTTCTTCTCCTTTCTGGCGATGGCGCTGCTCGTGTACGTGCACGGCTACGACCTCCACGAGCGCTACCTCCAGCCGTGGAGTTTCGTCGACGAGCGGCTGACGTTCACCACATTCGTCGAGTACCTGCTCTCGAACGGGCTCCTCCGGTTCCGCATCCCGATCCTGTTCATCATTTCGGGATATCTGTTCGCGTTCAACGACCGCCAACCCTATGGTGCGCGCATCCGGAAGCGCGTGCGCACCCTGCTGGTGCCGTATGTGTTGTGGAGCGCGATCGGGCTGGTCTTCACGCTCGTGTTGCAGCAGTGGGAGGCGACCGCCGCGATCGTGCGGAGCGCGCACCTTCAGCCGTTCGGCGACGTGCCGGTGGCGAGGCTCGGCATCTGGCAGCTCTGGGTGAGTCTCGTCGTCGTACCGACCCCGTTCCAGCTCTGGTTCCTGCGCTGTTTGTTCGTGTACAATCTCGCGTATCCGTGGATCAGGACCGCGGTGCTGCGCGCGCCGCGAGCCACCTTCGGCGTCCTTGGCGTGCTCTGGGTCATGACGTTCGGCGCCTGGATCTTCGAGGGCGAGGGATTGCTCTTCTTCACGCTCGGCGTGTGGCTGTGCAAGACGGAGCAGGACATCGAGACACGCCCGTCGTGGTTCCGTCCTGTGCCCACCGCGGTGCTCTGGGTCGGGCTCGCGGCGTTGAAGACGTGGCTCGCGTTCTTTCACGACCCACGGCTCCCCACGGGCCCGGCGTCGACGACGATCGCGCGCGTCGTCGCGCTCCTCTTTCTCCACAAGACCGTCGTCGCCCTGGGCATGGTCGTGATGTGGTACGGCATCGACGACGCCGTGCGGTGGGCCATGGCGCGGCGCTGGTTCGTGTGGCTGAGCGGGTTCTCGTTCATGATCTACGCCCTGCACGTGCCGCTCCTCACCTACGCCATGATCTGGGTGTTCCCGCTGGTGGAGCACGTTCCGCACTATCGGTTGCTCGTCTACCTGCTTCTCCCCACGACGGTGACGGCAGTCTGTGTGCTGACCGGCGCCGCACTGCGGGGTGTGGCGCCGAAGTTGTATGGCGTGCTGACGGGCGGGCGCGGGTTCGCCGCCTGACGCTGGCAGGCCGCCGTGCGAATCGGCGAAGGCACGGAGGGCCGCCGCGACGGTGCGCGGCGGCCCTCCGGATTGTTCGTCGACGACGTCCTACGGCGCGAGCAGGAACGTGAGCGGCACGTCCAGCCGCGCCCGCCACGCCCTCTCACTGTGGTCCGCGCCTTTGAACTCGCGCGTCAGGTAGTTCTTTCCGTCCACGTACCCCTTCTCCCGCATCACCGCATCGACCTTCGCCTGCCATGGCGCGTAGTTCGCGTCGAGCGTCTCCGTGCCGTGATCCATGTAGAACTTGTGCGTCTTCGGATCGGGCGCGTTCCGCCGCAGATATTCCACCATCACGCCATCGCCGATGGGCCAATGCGTCGAGACGCACGCCGCGCCGCCGAACACATCCGGATACTCGGTGATCGCGTACGCCGCGATGAGCCCTCCCATGCTCGAGCCCATGATGAAGGTGTCGGCGCGGCCGGCCTTCGTGCGGTACGTCTTGTCGATGAACGGCTTCAGCTCCGTCACCATGAACTTGAGGTAGGCGTCGGAGATCGCGCGACCGGCGATCGGCGCGCCGCCGATGCCGGTCGAGATGAGGGTGTCATTCGCCACCGGCTTCTGCGGCATGTACTCCTCGAACCGTTTGGCCGTGTTCCACACGCCGACGACGATCGCCGGCCGCACCTTGTTCTGCGCGATCAACGTCGTCATCCACTCGTCGGCGGCCCAGTCGACACCGCCGAACGAGAGCGACGGATCGAACACGTTCTGCCCGTCCATCATGTAGAGCACGGGATAGCGCGCCGCGGAGTTCTTGTCGTAGCCGGGCGGGAGCCACACGTCCACGTTGCGCGGCGCCACGAACTTCGACGCGAAGTCCGGATGATGGCGCACCGTGCCGGTCACGCCGAGTGACGGGCCGGGCGTCTTCTCCGAAGTGATGAGGAAGATGCAGCCGCTGCGCTTCGGCATGGTCACCAGCGGCGCGTTGGCGTCGATGCGCGCCTTGGGGCAGATGCCGAGCAGGTCGGCGCCGATGTCGCCGATGGGGATGCGCACGTTCGCCGGCAGGGTATCGTTGTTGAGCGCGACGATGAACCTTCCGCGGCGGTACACGAACTGCTGGTTCGTGACGAGGAGGTTCTTCGTGTCGGCACCGCGCAGGTCGGCGTTGGCCGCGCGCAGCTGCAGGAGCTTCTGCACGTGCGCGAACACCGCCTGCTCGTCCGGCGTCCGCCCCGCTGCCTCGAACGCATTGCGCGGGTCCTCCTTCCAGCCGCCGGGGAAGTCGCGACGGTTGTCGGGGTCGCCGCCGCCGGGGAGGCCGATCTCGTCGCCGTAGTAGAGCATCGGCGTACCGCGCGCCGTCAGCAGGAACGTGTACGCGAGCTCGAGTCCGGCCGTCGTCGCGCCCTTGTCGTTCATGAAGCGCGACACGTCGTGCAGGTCGACGAACGTCACGAGCGACGACGCGGCGTCGCGGTACAAGTGATCGCGACCGAGCATCTGCGCCACCTCGCGCAGCGGCTTCCCTTCGCCGAACGCGCGCCGGAGCGGATAGAACAGAGGATAGTCGAACAGCATGTCGACTTTGTCGTCGATGCCGTCCTGCTTGCGCCCGCCCTCGAAGAACGAAACCATCGAGGGATCGCCGTCGGAGACCTCGCCGAGCACCTTGAGCTTCGGGAACTCCTTGCGGATCGCCGTCATCCAGCTCGCCCAGAACGTGCGCGGCACGTACGGCCACGTGTCCTGTCGGATGCCGTCCAACCCGCTCATCTCCACCCACCAGAGCGTGTTCTGGGTGATGTAACGTGCGACCTCTGGGTCGTCCTGGTTGAGGTCGGGGAGGATGTTGATGAACCACCCGTCGAGCGCCGACCGCCGCGTGTCGGGCGTGCCGTGCGGGTCGGCGAGGTTCCACGTCTGCCAGTCGTTGTCGGGATGATGCTCGGCGGTGCCGTGGTACCAGGTCGGCGTGGGCGAGTCCTTCACCCACGGATGGAACGGCCCCGTGTGGTTGGCGACCATGTCGAGGACGATCTTCATCCCCTGCGCGTGGGCCTCGTCGGTGAGCTTCCGGAAATCGTCCAGCGTCCCGAAGTGCTCTTCTACCTTGTAGAAGTCGGTCGCGCCGTAGCCGTGGTAATCGGTGATCGCCTCGCCGTCGTACGTCTCCTTGGTGTTCAGGGCGTTGTTGTTGTCGTAGATCGGGTTGAGCCAGATCGTCGTGACGCCGAGCGCCTTGAGGTACGGGAGCTTCTGCCGGACGCCGGCGATATCGCCGCCGTGGTAGTAGCGCTTCTTCGTGCGATCCCAGAGCCCGCGCGACTCGGGGGGATCGTCGTTCGACGGATCGCCGTTGGCGAACCGGTCGGGCATGATGAGGTATACGACGTCGTTGTTGCCGAAGCCCTGAAAGCGCCCGGCGCCCGGGAGCGGCGCGGTGATCTCGAAAGGCACGGTCGCGGTGCCGGCGGCGGTCTTCAGCGAGAACGGGAACTTGCCGGGCTTCTGCGTGCTCGGCACCGTCACGTCGACGAACGCGTACGTGCCGGCGGCGTTCACCTTGAGGTCGGTGCACTTCACCTGCGCGCACCGCGCGCTCGCCCCACCCAGGTTCTTGCCGCGGATCAGCACGCGCACCGGATTGATGGTCGACCCCGTCCACCAGTTGGGCGGGTCGACCTTGTCGACGACGGGTGCCTGCGCACCGGCGACTCGCGCGAACGGCGCCCCGGTCGCGGCCGCGAGCATCGAGGTGGCGGCCAGCGCGCGTACGATCGTCCGACTCATGTCACTGCCTCCGTGCGGTCGTTCACCCGGGTCACGAGGAGCGCGGCGAGCGCAAGGAACACGCCACCGGCCACCACCGCGGCCATGCGGTTGTTGTTGAGCAGGTGCGACATCACCCAGCCGAAGCCGAGCGACGCGATGATCTCCGGGATCACGATGAAGAAGTTGAAGATGCCCATGTAGATGCCGGTCTTCCCCGCCGGAATCGACCCGGCGAGGATCGAGTACGGCATGCTGAGCGTGCTCGCCCAGGCGATGCCGACGCCGACCATCGAGAGCAGCAGCCAATTCGGGTTCGTGATGACCGATACCGAGATCAGCCCGGCGGCGCCGGCCAGTAGGCAGATCGCGTGCGTGCCCTTCCGCCCGCGGCTCTTCGCCATCGGCGGCAGCAGGAACGCGAAGCCGAAGCAGACGAGCGAGTAGGCCCCGAAGCACAGGCCGGCCCACTCCACCCCCTTCTGGTACAGTGGCGAACTCGCGTCGGGCGCACCGAACACGTTCGTCGCCACCGCGACCGGGAAGTAGAGCCACATGCAGAAGAGGCCGAGCCAGGTCGAGATCTGGACGACGGCGAGCTGCCGCATCGTGTCGGGCATCTGCTTCACGGCGAGGATGATCTCGCGCGCCATCGCGCCGGCGCCCGCGCCTGCCGCCTTCTGCCGCTGGAACGCCTCCATGTCGGCGGGCGGCTTCTCCTTGGTCGTGAGGATCGTGTACAGCACGGCGCCGAAGAACGCCGCCGATCCGATGTAGAACGAGAGCCGCACGGTCATCGGGATCGTGCCCGGCGCGCTGCTGGCGACGCCGAACCAGTTCGTCATCATCCACGGGAGCGCCGACGCGATCACGGCGCCGAACCCGATGAAGAAGCTCTGCATCGCGAACCCGCGCGTCCGTTCGTTGGCCGGCAGCAGGTCGGCGACGAAGGCGCGGAACGGCTCCATCGAGATGTTGATCGAGGCGTCGAGGATCCACAGCAGCCCGGCCGCCATCCAGAGGCTGCTCGAGTTCGGCATGGCGAGGAGCGCGCACGAGCTGAGGATCGCGCCGACGAGGAAGTACGGCCGACGCCGGCCGAACGTCGGCGACCAGGTGCGGTCGCTCAGATGGCCGATCACGGGTTGCACGAGGAGACCGGTGAGCGGCGCCGCGAGCCAGAGCATCGGGATCTGGTCGGGCTTCGCGCCGAGGTACTCGTAGATCGCGCTCATGTTCGCCATCTGCAATCCCCAGCCGAACTGGATGCCGAGGAAGCCGAAACTCATGTTCCAGATCGTCGAGAACTTCGTGCGCTGCTCCGCCATGTGGCCTCTCCCCTTAGCGTTCGTAAAGATCCACCAGCTCGCGAAGGCGGCGGGTGAGGTCGGGCGTCAGTTGGTCCCACGTGAAACGAAAACCCCAGTTGCCTGACTGGCGACCGGGGAGGTTCATGCGCGCTTCGCTGCCGAGTCCGAGCACGTCCTGGAGCGGGATGAGGACGGTGTTCGCTACCGAGGCGAGGGCCGTGCGGATGAGCGTCCAGTGCATCTCGCGGCCGTCGACGCCGAGGTAGCGCTTCGCGTGTTCCTTCTCCTTGGCCACGTCGTCGGGGCTGCGCGTCGAATCGCCCTCGCCGGTGGAAGTCCACCAACCCACCGTCGTGTCGTTGTCGTGCGTGCCGGTGTACACCACGCGTTCGCGCGGGAAGTTGTGCGGCTGGAAGTCGTTCGCCTGCCCGTCGGCGCCGAACGCGAACTGCAGGATGCTCATGCCGGGATAGCCGAACTGCTCCCGCAGTGCCTCGACCTCCGGCGTGATCACGCCAAGGTTCTCGGCGACGATCGGGAGCGAACCGAGGGCGGCGGTGATCGCGTCGAACAGTGCCGCGCCGGGCCCCTTCACCCACCGGCCGTTCACGGCCGTGGTGTCGGCGCCCGGCACCTCCCAGTATGCCTCGAAGCCGCGGAAATGGTCGATGCGCACCATGTCGAACAGCTCGAACGCGGCCCGCATGCGGCGGATCCACCAGCTGAACCCGTCGGCGCGCATCGCCTCCCAATCATAGATGGGATTGCCCCACAGCTGCCCCGTCGCGCTGAAGTAGTCCGGGGGCACGCCGGCTTGCACGACGGGATGGCCCGCGTGGTCGAGCTTGAACTGCGATGGATTCGCCCACACGTCCGCCGAATCGTGCGCGACGTAGATAGGGAGGTCGCCCATCAGGTGGATGCCGCGGTCGGCGCACGCCCGCTTGAGCGCGTGGAACTGCGAGAAGAAGAAATACTGTTCGCGGCGGTAATGCTCGATCGAGCCGGCGAGCCGCTCGCGCCACGACGCGAGCGCCGCCGGATCGCGCCGGGCTGCCCCGGTGTCCCACGACGTCCACGACACGCCGCCATGTGCGTGCTTCAACGCCATGAACAGCGCGTAATCGTCGAGCCACCACGCCTGATGCGCGGTGAACGCGCGATACGCATCGTCGGGGACGAACTCGCTCGTCACCGACCGCAGCAGCCCCTCCTTCTCGACGATCACACGGCCGAAATCGACCGTGTGCACCGCGAAGTCGCCGCCGGTACCCGGCACGTGGATGAGCAACGGGTTCCCGGCGAACGCGGAGAAGCATTGATACGGCGAGTCGCCATACCCCGTGGGGCCGAGCGGGAGCATCTGCCAGATCCGCATCCCGGCATCCGCGAGGAAGTCCAGAAAACGATGCGCCTCGGGCCCGAACTCGCCGATGCCGTTGGGACCGGGGAGCGACGTAGGATGCAGCAGGATGCCGGCGGAGCGAGGAAACGTCATGCGAGGGTCGAGGCGTGGATGAGGGAGCGCGCGAGCATTCTTTTTTCGCGTTTCGCGTCAGACGATATGCTGGGGCCCGCCCACCGGTTTCGCCACTGCCGGCCGGGCCTTCTCGACGAGCAGGGTCACCGATCTGGGCGCGAGCGTGATGGTTCCGTGCGCCACCGGCGCGGTGCCTTCCGGCGGCTGCGAGGGGTGGGCGCTGTCGAGCGCCACATGCCAGGCGCACCCCACCCGGGGGTCGGGCAGGTGGAGCGTGGCAGCCACGTCGCCGGCGTGCATCGCGACCACCACCCGGTCGTCGTGCGTCCGGCCGGCGTAGAGCACCGCCACGAGCATGCGGGTGGTGGCGGCCGTCCAATCGCCGGCGCTCATCTCCGTTCCGTCGAGCCGCAGCCATTCGACGTCGGCCATGCCACGTGAGTCGTGGGGCATCCCCGTGAGCCAGTGGTCGGCGTGCAGCGCCGGATGGTTCCGGCGCAGGCGTGCGAGGGTGGCGACGAAGGCGGCGAGGTCGCGGTCGGCGTGCTCCCAGTCGAGCCAGTTGAGGCCGTTGTCTTGGGCATACGCGTTGTTATTGCCGTGCTGCGTGTGGCCGAGTTCGTCTCCCATCGCGATCATGGGCGTGCCGCGCGACAGGAGCAGCGACGCGAGCAGGGCGCGGACGTCGCTGCGCCGCGCCGCGACGATCGCCGGATCGCTCGTCACTCCCTCGATGCCGTGGTTCCACGACAGGTTGTCGTCGGTGCCGTCGCGGTTCTCCTCGCCGTTCGCCTCGTTGTGCTTGTGCTCGTACGAGACGAGGTCGGCGAGCGTGAAGCCGTCGTGGGCGGTGATGTAGTTCACCGACCGCGACGGCGGCCGCATGCGCACCCCGAACACGTCGGCCGACCCGGCGACCCGCGTCGCGAGTTCGCCGGTGATGCCGGCGTCGCCGCGCCAGAACCGCCGGAGCGTGTCGCGATACCGGTCGTTCCACTCTCCCCACGCAGCCGGGAACGCGCCGAGCTGATATCCGCCGGGACCGACGTCCCACGGCTCGGCGATGAGCTTGAGGTCGCGCAGCAGCGGATCCTGAGAGATCGCCGTGAGGAGCGGTGCCGCCGGGTCGAAGCCATGCTCGCCGCGGCCGAGCGTCGTCGCGAGGTCGAAGCGGAATCCGTCGACCCCCGCCGCCACCGCGTAGTAGCGCAGCGTGTCGAGGGCGAGCCGCAGCACGGGCGGGCGGTCGAGCGCGAGTGTGTTCCCGCACCCGGTATCGTCGACGTATCGATGCGAGGCGTCCGGCCGCGTGCGGTAATACGTGGCGTTGTCGAGGCCGCGTAGCGAGAGCGTAGGACCCAGCGCGTCCCCTTCACCGCTGTGGTTGAACGCGACGTCGAGCAGCACCTCGATCCCCGCGCCGTGCAACGCGGCCACGCAGTCACGCAGTTCGTCGATGCCGCCGGGCGCGAGCCGCGGGTCGGGCACCGACCATGCGATGGTGTTGTAGCCCCAGTAGTTCGTCAGCCCGGCGTGCGCGAGGTGACGCTCGTCGATGGCGGCCGGCAGGGGGAGCAGTTCCACCGTCGTGATGCCGAGTCGCGTGAGATGCTCGATCGCCGCGGGATGCGCGAGGCCCGCGCACGTCCCGCGCGCGTGCGCCGGGACTCCCGGATGCCGCTGCGTGAAGCCGCGCACGTGCAGCTCGTACACCACCGTCTCGCCCCACGGAACATGCGGGCGGGCCGCGCCGCGCGGTGGCCGCTCGCGTACCGCCACCGCCTTCGGTACGAACGGCGCGCTGTCGGCGTCGTTGCGCGTGCCGTCGTGTTGTTCGCCGAACATCGCCGGATGCAAGCGGAACGGCCGGTCGAGGGCGCGGGCGTATGGGTCGACGAGCAGCTTGTTGGGATTGAAGCGATGCCCCTCCGCCGGCGCGTACGGCCCGCGGGCGCGCAAGCCATAGCGCGCGCCGGCGGCGATGCCGCCCACGAACCCGTGGAACACCTCCCCCGTCCGCTCGGGCAGCGCGATGCGGGCGATCTCGCTCTCGCCGCTCGCGTCGAACAGGCACAACTCGATGGCGCGGGCGTGGGCCGAGTAGACCGCGACGTTCGCCCCGTCTCCCGTGAGAGTCAGCCCGAGTGGCTCGGGGTTCCCGGAGTCGAGGCGGTGCATCGCTCAGGCCGTGCGCTTGGCGGTGAGGGCGCGATAGAGCGCCGCATAGCGTGCGGCGGCCCGCGACCAACTCACATCCGTCGCCATCGCGCGCCGCTGCAGGGCGCGCCATGCCGTGCGGTCGCGCCAGAGCATCGCCGTGCGCTCGACGGCGATGGCGAGCGCGTCGGCGGAGTCCGGCGCGAAGACGATCCCCGTCCCCGCGCGCGACGAGAGCGCCATCTCGTTGGCGTCGACGACCGTATCGGCGAGGCCGCCGGCCCGCGCCACCACGGGGAGCGCGCCATAGCGCAACGCGCACAGTTGCGTGAGTCCGCATGGCTCGAAGCGCGACGGCACGAGGATCGCGTCCGCACCCCCCTGCATCATGTGCGCGATCGTCTCGTCGTAGCCGATCACCACCGCGGCGCGACCGGAGCGCTCCAGCGCCGCGTTCGCGAATCCCGTCTCGAGCGCCGCGTCGCCGGTGCCGAGCAGCGCGAACTGCGCGCCCTGCGCGTCGAGCGCCGGCAGCGCGGCGAGCAACAGGTCCATCCCCTTCTGCCAGGTGAGCCGGCTCACGACGCCGAAGAGGAGCGCATCCGGATCCGGCGCGAGCCCGAGCCGCGCCTGCAGCGCCGCCTTGTTCGCGGCGCGCGCCTTCAGATGCTTCGCGTCGTACGGCGACGCGAGATTGCGGTCCGTCGCCGGGTCCCACACGCCGGTATCGATCCCGTTGAGGATGCCCGAGAGAGCCTCGTGCCGCTCCCGCAGCAAGCCATCGAGCCCCATCCCGTTCGCGACCGAGCGGATCTCGGCGGCGTACGTCGGCGAGACCGTCGTGATGCGGTCGGCGAGGGCGAGTCCCGCCTTGAGATAGCCGATCGTCCCGTAGTACTCGACGCCGTCGACGGCGAAGGCGCCCGGCGGCAGGCCGATCGTCGCCAGCAGCTCGCGGGGGAACTGCCCCTGGAAGGCGAGGTTGTGCACGGTCATCACCGTCGCCGGCCTCTGGCCGCCGCCATAATGCAGGAACGCCGGCGCGAGTCCCGCTTGCCAATCGTGCGCATGCACGACCTGCGGCGTGAATCCGTGCACGGCGCCGCGACCGATGTCCGCCGCCACCGCACCGAGCGCGGCGAACCGCAGCGCGTTGTCGGGCCAGTCGCGGCCGTCGGGTCCGAGGTACGGATTGCCCGGCCGCGCGAACAGGTGCGGCGCGTCGAGCGCGAACAGCTCGAGTCCGCCCGCGCGGCCGGCGATGACGCGCGCCGGACCGCCTTGCAGCTCGGCGTAGCTGTGCGCCGTCGTGGCGTGACGCATCGCGTCGATCACGGCGGGATAGCCGGGCACGAGCGTCCTCGTCGCGATCCCCTCGGCGGCGAGCGCGGCCGGCAGCGCGCCGACCACGTCGCCGAGGCCGCCCGTCTTCACCCACGGGTACACCTCGGACGCGACGGAGAGGACGTGGAGCTTGTTCACGCGCTCAGCCGGTCGATCATCGGTTGCGTGATGAGGCAGACGCCATTGGGCGACCGGCGGAACCGCTGCGCGTCGAGCGCCGGGTCGTCGCCCACGACGAGTCCCGGCGGGATCTTCACGCCGTGGTCGACGACGACGTTGGTGAGCCGCGCCCCGCGGCCGACGTCGACGTACGGCAGGATCACCGCGTTCTCGATGTGGCTGAACGAGTGGATGTGCGCCCCCGTGAAGAGCAGCGACCGGCGCACGAGCGCGCCCGAGACGATGCAGCCTCCCGAGACGAGCGACGAATAGGCGACGCCGGTGCGCTCGGCCTCGTCGAACACGAATTTCGCCGGCGGCGTGATCTCGGCGTACGACCAGATCGGCCAGTCACGGTCGAAGATGTCGAGCGCCGGCACCACGTCGGTGAGGTCGATGTTCGCCTCCCAGTACGCGTCGATCGTGCCGACGTCGCGCCAGTACACGTCCGCCTCGGCCCGCGACCGCACGCACGAGTTCGTGAACCGGTGGGCCACCGCCTTGGCGTGCTTGACGAGCCACGGGATGACGTCGCGTCCGAAGTCGCGGGCGGAGTTCGGGTCGGCGGCGTCGCGCCGCAGCTGGTCGTGCAGGAACTCGCGCTTGAACGCGTAGATCCCCATGCTGACGAGCGCGAACCCCGGGCGGTCGGGCATCTCCGGCGGATGCTCCGGCTTCTCCACGAAATCGATGATGCGGTCGCCCTCGCCGACGTGCATGATGCCGAATCCGCGCGCCTCGTGCACCGGGATCTCGACGCACGCCACCGTGACGTCGGCCCCCGAGTTCACGTGCTGCACGAGCATCCGCTCGTAATCCATCTTGTAGACGTGGTCGCCCGCGAGCACGATGATGTACTCCGGCGCGTAGCCGTCGATGATGTCGATGTTCTGGAACACGGCGTCGGCCGTGCCCGCATACCACTGGCTCTCCGACACGCGCTGGCTCGCCGGCAGGATGTCGAAGCTCTCGTTGCGCTCGGGACGCAGGAAGTTCCACCCGCGCTGCATGTGCCGGATGAGGCTGTGCGCCTTGTACTGCGTCGCCACGGCGATGCGCCGGATGCCGGAGTTGATCGCGTTCGAGAGCGTGAAGTCGATGATGCGTGACTTGCCGCCGAAGTACACCGCCGGCTTGGCGCGGCGGTCGGTGAGTTCCATCAGGCGCGAGCCCCGCCCGCCGGCGAGGACGTAGGCCATCGTCGAACGCGAGATCGGGGTCGAGTAGGTGACCTGTGGCATCATGCTCCTCGAAGCGAAAGCGGTGTTACTCTCCCTCGTGCACCAGCCAGAGCGTGGCGAGCGGCGGCAGCGTGAGCGTCGTCGACCACGGCAGGCCGTGGCTCGGCGCGCGACTCCCCTGCACTCCGCCCGCGTTCCCCATGTTCGACCCGCCGAACGCCGACGCGTCGGTGTTCAGCACCTCGCGCCAGCGCCCGCCGAACGGCAGCCCGAGGCGATACCCCACGCGCGGGACGGGGGTGAAGTTCGAGATCGAGACCACCGCGCGCGCGCCCTCGCCGCCGTACCTCGTCCACGCGTACACCGAATTCGGCGCGTCGTCGACGACGAGCCACCGGAATCCTTCCGGCTCGCAGTCGCGTTCGTGCAGGGCGCGTTCGGCCCGGTAGAGCCGGTTGCAGTCGCGCACGAGCGCCTGCGCGCCACGGTGCCAGTCGACGCCGAGCAGCCCCCAATCGAGCTGGCCGTCGAAGTCCCACTCGCGCCCCTGCGCGAACTCACCCCCCATGAAGAGGAGCTTCTTGCCGGGATACGCCCACATGAACGCGTAGTACGCGCGCAGCGCCGCGAACCGTTGCCACGCGTCGCCCGGCATGCGGTCGAGCAGCGAGCGCTTGCCGTGCACCACCTCGTCGTGCGAGAGCGGGAGCACGAAGTTCTCGGTGTACGCGTACATCATGCCGAACGTCATCTTGTCGTGGTGCCACGAACGGTGCACGGGATCCTCCGCCATGTACTTCAGCGTGTCGTGCATCCACCCCATGTTCCACTTGAAGCCGAACCCGAGCCCGCCGTTGTACGTGGGCTGCGACACCCCCGGCCACGCGGTGCTCTCCTCGGCGAGCGTGATCGCTCCCGGATGCCGCGCGTACACCACTTCGTTGAGGCGGCGCAGGAAGTCGACCGCCTCGAGATTCTCGCGCCCGCCGTGCCGGTTGGGGAGCCACTCGCCGTCCTTGCGCGAGTAATCGAGGTACAGCATCGACGCGACCGCGTCGACGCGAAGGCCGTCCACGTGATACCTGTCGAGCCAGAACAGCGCGTTCGCGATGAGGTAGTTCACCACTTCGCGACGGCCGAAGTTGAAGATCGCCGTGTTCCAGTCGGGGTGGAATCCGAGCCGCGGGTCCTCGTGCTCGTACAGCGCCGTGCCGTCGAAGCGCGCCAGCCCGTGCTCGTCCACCGGGAAGTGCGCCGGCACCCAGTCGATGATCACGCCGATGCCCGCGGCGTGGCAGCGGTCGATGAAGCGCGCGAACGCCACAGGCTCGCCGAACCGCGACGTCGGCGCGAACAGCCCGATGGGCTGGTAGCCCCACGACGCGTCGAGCGGATGCTCGTTCACCGGCATCAGCTCCACGTGCGTGAACCCCATCTCCTTCACGTACGGCACCAGCGTGTCGGCGAGCTCGTCGTACGTCAGCCAGCGCCCGTCCTCGGCGCGCCGCCACGACCCGGCGTGCACCTCGTACACCGACATCGGCGCGCGACGCGCGTCGTGCCCGCCGCGGGCCGCCATCCACGCGGCGTCCGTCCACGCGAACCGCGTCGTGTCGCGCACCACCGACGCGGTCGACGGGCGCAGCTCCGCCGAGAAGCCCACGGGATCGGACTTGAGCGGCAGCAGGTCGCCGTTCGCGCCCACCACCTCGTACTTGTAGAACGTCCCCTCGCCGATGCCGGGGACGAAGATCTCCCACACGCCGGTGCCGAAGCGCAGCCGCATCGTGTGACGGCGCCCGTCCCACACGTTGAAGTCGCCGACCACCGACACGCGTTTCGCGTTCGGCGCCCACACGGCGAAATGGACCCCCGACACCCCCTCGTGCACCATGACGTGCGCGCCGAGCCGGTCGTACAGGTTCGCGTGCGTCCCCTCGCCCATGAGCCAGTCGTCCATCGGCCCGAGCACCGGACCGAACGCATACGCGTCGTCCGTCGTCCACGTCTCGCGCCCGCGCGTCGCCCGCAGCCGGTACGGCTCGCGCCGCGCGAGCATCCCCTCGAACAGTCCCGCCGGATGCGTGCACGCGAGCGTGGCGAGCAGCGCTCCGTCGTAGTCCACGACGTCGAGCGTCTCCGCCCCGGGCACGAACGCACGCACGACGAACCGCGTGCCGGCCTCGTGGATGCCGAGCACCGCGAACGGGTCGCGGTGCCGGCCTGCGACGATCGCCTCCACCGCGCGAACGCCGAGTGCCGCCTTCTTCGTCGGTCCGGGGTCAGCCGGCTTTCGGGGCGGCATTCCAGATCTCGCGCGCGTACTCCAGGATCGTCCGGTCCGACGAGAACCACCCCATGCGCGCCGTGTTGAGGATCGCCATGCGCCACCACGCCGACTGATCGCGCCAGAGCGTGTCGATGTCGCGCTGCGCGGCCCGGTAGGCGTCGAAGTCCGCCGTCACCAGGAAATGATCGCGATGGCGCAGCCCATCCACGAGCCCCCGGTACCGCGACGGGTCGTCGCTCGAGTAGCGGCCCGCCTCGAGCGCCTCGAGCGCCTCGGCGAGCGCCGGCGAGGCGGCGATCGTCGCCGTCGCATCGAGTCCCGCCTTGCGCCGCGCCGCGACCTCGTCGGCGAGCAGCCCGAAGATGAAGATGTTCTCCGCGCCGACATGCTCCCGGATCTCGATGTTCGCGCCATCGAGCGTCCCGATCGTCAGCGCGCCATTGAGCGAGAGCTTCATGTTCCCGGTGCCCGACGCCTCCATCCCCGCCGTCGAGATCTGCTCCGACACATCAGACCCCGGGATGATCGACTCGGCGAGACTCACGTTGTAGTTCGGCAGGAACACCACCTTCAGGCGGTCGCGCACCACCGGGTCGTGATTGACCACCTTCGCGACGTCGTTGGCGAGCTTGATGGTGAGCTTCGCCGCGTGGTAGCCGGCCGCCGCCTTGCCCGCGAAGATCTTCACCCGCGGCACCCAGTCGCGCGCCGGATGCTCGCGCATCTCATGGTAGAGCGCGATCGTGTCGAGGATGTTGAGCAGCTGCCGCTTGTACTCGTGGATGCGCTTGATGTGGACGTCGAAGATCGCGTCCGGGTTCAGCGGGATCGCCAGCTGCTCCGCGACGAGGCGGCCGAGCGCGATCTTGTTGGCGCGGCGCACCGCCGCGAACCGGTCGCGGAACGGCGCGTCGTCGGCGAACCGCTCCAGCTCCCGCAGGCGGCCGGCATCGGCCAGCACCTCCGGCCCGATCGCCTCGACGAGCAGGTCGGTGAGCCCGGGGTTCGACTGGTGCAGCCAGCGGCGGAAGGTGATGCCGTTCGTCTTGTTGACGATGCGCCCCGGATACAGCGCCGCGAAATCGCGGAACACGGTCTGCCGCATCAGTTCCGTGTGCAGCGCCGAGACGCCGTTCACATGGTGCGACCCGAGGAACGCGAGGTTCCCCATCAGCACGTGGCGACGGTCGTTCTCCTCGATGAGCGACACCGCGGCGAGCTGGCGCACGTCGTCGTGGCCGCGCGCGCGCAGCTCGTCGAGGTGCTGCGCGTTGATCAGGTAGATGATCTGCATGTGCCGCGGCAGCAACCCCTCGAGCAACGGCACGTCCCACTTCTCGAGCGCCTCCGGCAGCAGCGTGTGGTTCGTGTAGCTGAACACCGAGCGCGCGATGTCCCACGCCAACTCCCACGGCATCTGATGCTCGTCGACGAGCAGCCGCATGAGTTCCGGGATCGCGATCGCCGGATGCGTGTCGTTGAGCTGGATCGCCACGTGGTCGGGGAGCGAGAGCAGGTCGCCGTGCTGCTGCAGGTGCCGGCGCAGCAGGTCCTGCAACGACGCCGAGGCGAAGAAGATCTCCTGCCGCAACCGGAGCTCGTGCCCCGCCGGCGTCTCGTCGCTCGGATACAGCACGCGCGACACGGCCTCGAGCCGCACCCGCTCGGCGAGCGCGCCCACGTGGTCGCCGCGGTTGAAGTCGACGAGCGACAGCGGATCGGCCGCGCGCGCCGACCAGAGGCGCAACGTGTTCACGTGCGCGCCGCGCCAGCCGGTGATCGGCGTGTCGTACGCCACCGCCTTCACGCTGTCGGCGGGATGCCACACCGATCGCGTCGTGCCGTCGTCGTTCGGCACGACTTCCACCGTCCCGCCGAAGCCGATCGTGTACGTCGACTCCGGCCGCTCGAACTCCCACGGATTCCCCGACGAGAGCCACTCCTCGGGGAGCTCCATCTGCCAGCCATCCTTCAGCACCTGGCGGAAGATGCCATGGTCGTAGCGGATGCCGTAGCCATACGCCGGGATCTGCAGCGTCGACATGCTCTCCATGAAGCACGCCGCGAGCCGCCCCAGGCCGCCGTTGCCGAGCGCGGGATCGGGTTCGAGCTTGCGCAAACGGTCGAGGTCGACGCCGAGGTCGGCGAGCGCCGCGCGCGCCGTGTCGGTGAGGTCGAGATGGCTGAGCGCGTCGAAGAGCAGCCGCCCGATGAGGAACTCGAGCGAGAAGTAGTAGACGCGCTTGCTCCCGTCCCGATAGGTGCGGCGGGTGGCGTCCATCCAGTGCCCGACGATCCGGTCGCGCACGGCGAGCGAGGTCGCGACGAGCCAGTCGCGATCGAGCGCGTGCTGCGTGTCCTTTCCGACGGCGTAGACCAGCTTCTCGACGATCGTCGCCCGGAACGCGTCGATGTCGTCGACGGGGGCCGGAGCGGCGCTGGGAGAGAGAGATGTGTGCATGAAGGGGGAAAACGATTTTCGGAACAGCCGATCCAGCGCAAGTTAATGTCTCGCACCGGCGTCGGTGCGTCGTCCGTGCGCCGGGGGTCACGCGCGCTTCGATGGCTTCCAGAAAGGGAATTCGTCGTGGTGGCAGAGTGCGCCGAGATCGGCGGCGCGCTCGTCGAAGAACGATTTCGCGTCGGCGATCGCCTGGTTGTAGATCGACGGCCCCACCTCGGCGAGCACGTAGTCGAGCACCAGCAGGGCCTTCAGGTCGCCGATCTTCTCGTCGAGCTGTTCCTCGAAGTAGCGCTGGATGGAGAGCATGGCGCGTTTGCGCGCATCATCGGGGATGGTGATCGGGAGCTGCTCGCGCATGACCGAAGGCGTGGAGGTGAACGCGTGCGAGACGGACGCCGGCGACCGTCCGCCGGATTCCGGGCCGCATCTCGCTACATCTATAGATATCGCCACCGGACGGCGCCCGGTCCGCGTCGGGGTGACTGACCGCCGGCAACCCCGATCGCCCAGACCCCATCCACATGGAGCGTAACCCATTGACACAACGCCAGTAAAGCATTATATAACCGATTAGTTCTGTAACTAATGGGTTATTTATGATGCCAACGGATTCACTCAGCGCCACGTTCGCCGCCCTCGCCGACCCCACCCGGCGCGCGATCCTCGCGCGACTCGCCGACGGCGAGGCCACCGTCAAGGAACTCGCGGCGCCATTCGACATGAGTGGCCCCGCCGTCTCCAAACACCTGCGCGTGCTCGAACGCGCCGGTCTCGTCGCGCGAGGACGCAAGGCGCAGTGGCGGCCGCGTCGCCTCCGCGCGACGCCGCTGAAGGAAGTCGCCGACTGGACCGAGAAGTACCGCCGCTTCTGGGACGCGAGCTTCGTGCGCCTGGACCAATACCTCCACCTCATGCAGACCGAGGAGAACACGAATGACGACGCCGAGTAAAGTCGGGCAGGCCACGTTCACGACGCCGTCCGATCTCGAACTGCGGATGACGCGGCTGTTCGACGCGCCGCGCCACCTCGTGTTCGCCGCCTGGACCGACCCCAAGCACATCCAGCAGTGGATGCTCGGACCGGAGGGGTGGTCGATGCCCGTGTGCGAAGTCGACCTGCGGCCGGGCGGCCACTGGCATTTCGTGTGGCGTAGCGCGACGGGTTCCGAGATGGAGATGCGTGGCGTCTATCGCGAGGTCGCACCCCCGGAGCGGCTGGTCTCGTCCGAATCGTGGGGCGGCCCCTGGCCCGAGACCATCAACACGCTCGTCCTCACCGAGCAGGACGGGAGGACGCTTGCCACGCTCACCATCACCTATGCTTCGAAGGAAGCGCGCGACGCGGCGTCCGGCACCGGCATGCGGCCCGGGATGGAAGCGTCGAACGTGCGCCTCGAAACGTACCTCAAGGGGTTGGCGTGAACCGCGCGCGCGTGGCATCGTGTCATGCACCCGCGCCCACACGTCCCACGTTCAACCGGGGAGACCGTCGATGACCGTCGGCATGCGCAGGGCCGGTGAGTTCTGCTGGATGAACATGATCACGCCGGAACCCGCGAAGGCGCGGGCGTTCTACGCGACGCTCCTCGGCTGGACCTACGTCGAGATGCCGGGGATGGGGCATCGCGTGCAGGGGCAGGGGCGCGACATCGGCGCGCTGTTCGACATCGCGGCTCCCGGCACGCCGCCGGGCACGCCGTCGCACATCGGCGTGATGATCAAGATCGACGACGCGGAGTCGTTCATCGCGAAGGTCACCTCGCTCGGCGGCACGACGATGCCGGTGATGGAGATCGGCGAGGCCGGCCGGATGGTATCGGCCACCGATCCGAACGGCGCGCGCTTCGATGTGTGGCAGGCCAAGCGCATGACGGGGAGCGACGTCGACAGCCATCTGCACGGCGCGCCGACCTGGTTCGAGACGCTCACCACCGACGTCGATCGCGCGGCGGCTTTCTACACGGCGCTGTTCGGATGGACGGCGGTCACGACCCCCATGGAGGGGGGCGCCTACACGACGTTCGCGCTCGATGGGACGCCGCTCGCCGGGATGATGCAGATCACGCAGTCGATGGACGCGGTGAAGCCGCATTGGGGCACCTACTTCGCCGTGGACGACGTGGACCGCGCGGCGAAGGTCGCCGTCGAACTCGGCGCGACGCTCACCGTGCCGGTTCGCGACATCCCGGGGGTGGGACGGTTCTGCGGCATCGACTCCCCGCAGGGAGTCTTCTTCTACCTCATCAAGTTCCTCCCGCGGAGCGAGGGATGACGCGCGCCGCCGCCCGATCCGCGCTCCGCTGCCGCGCGATATGGACGGCGTGCGTGCTCGCCATCATCGCCATCGCCCCGGGGGCACGGGCGCAGGTCGCGCCGGCCGCGCCGGCGTGGCTCTCGGGCGCGACCTGCTACGAAGTGTTCGTGCGGTCGTTCCGCGACAGCGACGGCGACGGCATCGGCGACCTCAAGGGGCTCACTGCATCGCTCGACTACATCGACGACGGCGACCCGAAGAGCACGAAGAGCCTCGGCGCGCGCTGCCTGTGGCTGATGCCCGTAGCGGCATCGCCGAGCTATCACGGGTACGACGTGAGCGATTACTACCACGTCAACCGTGCGTACGGGACGAACGACGACTTCAAGGCGCTCGTCGCCGCGGCGCACGCGCGCGGCATCAAGGTGCTCGTGGACATGATGCTGAACCACCTCTCGGTGCAGCATCCCGCGTTCCAGGAAGCGCTGCGCGACACGACGTCACCCTACCGCGCGTGGTTCCGCTGGCGGCCGACGCCGGGGCCGAACAACCGCTTCGGCGACAACAACTGGCGGCGTTCGCCGGTGCGCGACGAGTACTACTACGGCTTCTTCTCGTCGCACATGCCCGACCTGAACTATGAACAGCCGTACGCGCTCGCGGAGATGAAGAAGGTCGCGGCGTTCTGGCTGAACGAGATGGGGGCGGACGGATTCCGGCTCGACGCCGTGAAGTACCTCGTGGAGGACGGTGCTCAGGTGGACGACACGCCGGGGACGCACGCCGTGTTGCGCGAGTATGCGGCATTCGTCCGCGCGACGAAGCCGGGGGCGTTCACGGTCGGCGAGGTGTACGACAGCACGGGGACGCTGCTCTCGTACTATCCCGACCAGCTCGACGACTACTTCGCGTTCGAAGTCGCTGATAGTCTCGTCGCCGCCGTGCGGCGCGGCGACGGACGCGGTATGCTCGCGCCGGTACTGCGACTGCAGGCATCGGTGCCGGCCGACCGGTGGTCGCCCTTCCTCCGCAACCACGATCAGCCGCGCGCCCGCACCGAATTCGGCGGCGACTGGGGAAAGGCGCGCGTCGCGTCGTTCCTCCTGCTCACGCTCCCCGGCGTGCCTTTCGTGTATTACGGCGAGGAGCTCGGCATGACCGGAGCGAAGCCCGATCCGCGTATCCGCACGCCGATGCCGTGGTCCCGGAACGCTCCGCACGCCGGCTTCACCACCGGCACGCCATGGGAGCCGCTCGCCGCCGACTCGCTCGAGGCGAACGTCGAGGTCGAGAGCGGCGATGCGTCGTCGCTGCTCGCGCTGCACCGGCGCCTTATCCACCTGCGCGCCTCCGATCCCGCGCTCGGCGCGGGCACCCTGCTGCCGCTCACGACGAGCCAACCCGCGGTGATCGCGTTCCTCCGTCGCGCCGGGACGCGCACGGTGCTCGTCGTCGCGAACCTCGGCGCGGAGCCGCTCGCCGGCGTCACGCTGCGCTCCGATGTCGCGGTCTTCGCGCGCGGGCGGTACGCCGGCCGCATTCTCTTCGGGCCGGCGGCGCTCGACGCGTTCGCCATCCGAGCCAGTGGCGCGATGAACGACGTGCCGCTTCCCACGCTCGCGCCGCACGCCGGGCTCGTGTTCGAACTCACGCGCATGCGCTGAGGCGGCGCGCCCGTTACTTGGGCGACCAGAACGGATCCGCCGCCGCGATGAGCCGTACCGGCAATCCGGGAACGAGCGGCTGCAGCCAGCGCGCGAGTTCGTCGGACCCCGCCTGTTCGGACAGCACGTGGCCGATGACGATGAGCGCCTTGTGCCCGCCCTGCGTGATCGCGTCGGCCGCGTAGGGCACGGTCTCCCACTCGCGCGCCTCGCCGATGAGCAGCACGTCGACGTCGGCGCGGGCGAGCGTCGCCCGCTGCGCCGGGAAGCCGGCCGCGCCGGGCAGGAACGCGACCTTCGACACGCGCATCGACGGATCGCCGATGACGCGCATCGCATGCGCGCCGAGCTTCTCCTTCACCTCCGAGGCGAGGGCGCCGAGCGTCGTTCCCGGGAGCTCGATGACGTTCGCCTCGGGGGTGCGTTGGTATCGCTGCCAGCCGAGCGCGCGGAACTCGCCGGTCACCACCGGGTCGATCGGCCGTGCGGGGAAGTGCCAGTGGTCGTGCAGCCGGAACACGACGAGGTGGTGCGCCTTGATGAATTCCCGCTTCGCCTCCGTCACCGGATCGTGCAGCTCCTCGAGTGCGGAGAGGCGGTCCTCGTGCGAGTAGAACGTCGGCTCGTGCGTGATGACGAGGTTCAGGCCCGCGGCGCTGGCGCGCTGCAGCACGTCCATCGTCGCCATCATGGTGACCGCAACGCCCGTGATGGGCGTGTCGGGATCGCCGTCCTTGAAGCTGTCGATGCCGTCGTCGGTCCAGCGTCCCTTGAGCTCGGCCTTGACCCGTTCGACGACCTGTCGCGCCGTGAACGGAGCTGTCTGCGCGGCGGCTCGAGGCCACGGCGTGGCGAAAGCGACGAGGACGATCGTCCATGCTGTGAGTCTGCGGGCGGTGGTGTTCATCGGGGAGAGATGGAAGGGGGGTCAGCGACCGGCGACCGCGCGCAATCGCTCCAGCAGGTCCCGCCCGAGTGGCCACGGGCCGAACCCGCTCGCGACGTTGATGTGACCCGCACCGGCGAGCATGACGAATTCGCTCCCCCACGCCTCGGCGTATTCGGTCGCGCGAGCCGCGGTGACGTACGGGTCGTCGTCGCTCGCCACCACGATGGAGGGGAACGGCAAGCGGCTGAGCGGCACGGGGCCGAAGCCCGTGGGTCCGGCGGGGTAATTCGGACCGTCCGGGTCGCTCGGCGCCACGAGGAGCGCCCCGTGCACGCGCGCTATCTGCTCGCGCGATGCCGACGCCGTCCAGTGCGCGACGAGTGCGCAGGCCGAGCTGTGGCCGACGAGCACCACGGGCGTCTCGCTGCGCGCGATCGCTTCGTCGAGGCGCGCGACCCACGCGCCGCAGCGCGGTGCATCCCATTCGTCCTGCGCGATGCGCACGCAACGGCGGTCGCTTCGTTCGAGCACGCTCTGCCAATGATCGGGGCCGGAATCGCCGAGCCCGGGCAGGATGAAGATCGTGGGAAGGTCGGTCATGGCAGTGAGCTGGATGGAACGATGAGGTGTCCCGCGCCGATCACGGTTGCCGCCGCGACGGCGTCGGGCCCGCGGCGGGGACGAACCCCGCGGCACGCCAGAGCGCCGCGCTCTCGTACACGCGCCCGCCCTTCACGACGAGCCGCACCGTGCGGATGTTCGCGATGTCGTTGAGCGGGTTCCCATCGAGCACGACGAGATCGCCCCGCTTGCCGGGCTCCAGCGTTCCGAGTTCCCCGTCGAGACGCATCGCTTTCGCCGCGACCGCCGTCGCCGCGCGGATGGCGTCCATCGGCGACATCCCCGCCTTCGCGTAGAGTTCGATCTCGCGATACACGCTGAACCCCGGGATCCCTTCGTCGGTGCCGGCGACGATCGGCACGCCGGCCTCGTGCAACGCGCGGATGATGGCCAGCGTGCGGTCGAGGCGTGCTGCGGCGGTCGCGGCGTCGACGGTCGGCGTGCCCATGGCGACGATGCGTTGGGCCAGCACCGGAGGCAGTCGCTCGATGACCGGCTGGAACGCGGAGACGGGAACGGACGTCGAGTGGCCCAGCAGCTCGCCCCATGAGGCCGTGGGGTCGATCACCGTGCCGTGCGCCTTGAGCGCGGCGATGACCTGCCGCACGCTGTCCGACGCCGGATCGCCGCGCACGGGCTGGTGCGCGATATGATCCATCCCGGAGTCGACGGCGGCGAGCAGCGAGAGCGAAGTCGGCACATGTCCGGTGACCGTCATGCCGAGCCGGTGCGCCTCGCGGGTGATGGCCCCGACGACGTCGGGCTTGAGCAGCGAGTAGAGCTTCATCTGCTCGAAGCCGAGCTCGTGATAGCGCTGTACCGCGCGCCGTCCCTCCTCGGGGGTCGTCGCGTTCACGGCGCCGAACGCGTTGGGGCCGCCACCGTCGACGAGGCCCGCGAGGAGCATCCGCGGTCCCACGGCGCGCCCCGAATGCACGGCGCGGCGCAGCGCGGTGATGAACGGGATCTCGTTCCCCATGTCGCGCACCGTCGTCACGCCGGCCGCGAGGTACACGGGCGCCCACTCGATCTGGTTCAGGTGCGTGTGCATGTCCCACAGGCCGGGGACGATCGTCTTGCCGCGCACGTCGATGCGGCGCGCTCCGGCGGGGATGCTGACCGTCGCGCCCGCGGCCGCGATGCGCCCGTTCTCGATGACGACGGTGGCATTCGGCACCGACGGGGCGCCCGTCCCGTCGATCAGCGTCGCCCCCACGAACGCGACGGTCCCAGTGGCGACCGGCTTCACGGCGCGCGAGATGCGTTCGAGGTCGGCGATCGCGGCCACGGCGGCGCGCTGCATCAGCGCGGGATACGCCGGCTCGAGTGAGAGCCGGATTGCCTCCATCGAGAGCCCCCCGCCTCCCGCGGTCGTGAAGGCCGCGAGCCGGCCGTCGGCGTCGAGCCACGCGTACTCGATCCCCCACACCACGCCATCGATCGCGTAGCGGTCGAGAACGACCGCGCGCGTGCCGAGCCGCACTGTGTCGCGCCCGCTATGCCAGATGCCCACGCGGTTCGTCGGCCCACCGGGCACGACGGCGACCGCCGCCGGACTGCCGTGCGCTTTCCAGTAGCGGAGCAGCGCGAGATGCTGCGCCACCGGCGCGTACGGTGAGATGGCGAAGGCGACAGCCGGGAGTTCGACCGTCGTCGTCGAGTCGCGCCGCCGCACGGTCGCCCGCCGCCCGTCGACGTCGATCCGCGTGTCGACGGTGCGCGACGTGTCGGTGAGGCGCGCCACCTCGAGCTGCCGCATCGCCCAATCGGGCGCGAGACGCATCGTGCCTTGCACATGCGTGCGGCGCCCGCGATCGACGTAGTCGAAGTCGGAGGTGAGCGCGTAGCCCTCCGCCGTGCGCTCGAGCGCGTAACGCTCCCGTCCGATCGCGTAGCCGAGGTAGTACAGGCGGAGCGTGTCGGACTCGGCGGCCGCGCGGACGCGCAGCGCGCCCCCGTCCGCGTGCGGTTGTCGTGCCGATGCCGAGGCGCATGGGAGGAGCAGCGCGGCGGCGGCGAGGAGGGCATTCGAACGGGCGACGATGGGCACTCTGGCTCCGGGCGGGGGGACGACGACCGTTTCCCAAACTACGCCGGACCGGCCGATGCGGAAGGCGCACGAACCGCCAGTCGCCGAAGTGTGGTGGTGCTCGTAAGTTTGCGGCATCCAGCGCGTCGTCGCGCACGTTCCCCCTCGAACCGCCGGGATCCCTCGTCTCATGCGAACCACGATCGGCCGTCTCCTCTCCTTCGCCGCGCTCGCCGGCGCGTTGCACGCACAGCAGGTGCCGCATCTCAGTCCGAGCGGCAAGCCGCTGCCGTGGCCTCCCGTCGCGACTTTCTCGATCCTCGCGATGGATCCCGTGACCGGCGAGATCGGCGCCGCCGTGCAGTCGCGCGTGTTCTCCGTCGGGAATGGCGTGCTGTGGGCGGAAGCCGGCGTGGGAGCCGCCGCGACGCAGGCCATCGTCGACGTCAGCTATGGTCCGCAGGCGATCGACCTCCTCCGCAAGGGACTGACGGCGGAGGAGATCGTGAAGAAGATCTGGGCCGACGATCCCGACCCGCGTCCCGAGGATTGGAGCAAGGAGGGACGCCAGTTCGCCGTCATCGACGCGAAGGGGAACGTCTTCGCGTACACGGGACCCAAGGCGACGCCGTGGGCCGGGAACAAGGCGTGCACGGCGCCCAACACGCACTGCACCGCGCAGGGGAACATCCTCGCCGGGCCGGGGGTCGTCGATTCGATGGTCGCTGCGTTCGAGCACACGGCCGGACAGCACATCTCGCTGCGCCTGATGGCGGCGCTCGAAGGCGGCCAGATGGCCGGCGGCGACAAGCGCGGCATGCAGTCGGCCGCGATGCTGATCGTGAAGAAGAACTGCGGCGTGTGGCTGCACAACGACGTCGTGCTGCGGCTGCAGGTGGACGACAACCCGGAACCGATCAAGGAATTGCGCCGCCTCGTCGAGAAGGCGGCGGCGCAGCGGCGAAACTGCAACTGACCGCAGCCCGTCGGCGCGCGGAAGAGGGGCGACGGCCGCCCCACTCCCGCCGCGTCACACCGGGTACGCGTTCCCGATGCTCGTCCCCTGCTGGTAGTGCACGCCCGCCTGCGAGGTCAGCTCGACGTTGCTCGCCCGCTCGAACACCATGACGAAGTCCGAGCCGCCGAACTGGAAGTAGCCGAGTTCCTCGCCCTTGCGCAGCGTCACCCCCACTTCCGCGGTGATGACCACGGACGAGACCTGCGCCATCCCCATCGGCAGGCATGCGACGAGACCGGCCGGTGACTCGAGGACGATCAGCCCACGCGTCTGCACGAACTGGTAGCCCGTGCCGTCGAGCGTGTGGAGGACGTTCACCGTCTTTCCATCGACCGTCGACGGCCGGCAGTCCACGTCGAGGTAGGCCTGCCCCTGCAGGACCCGTGCTTCGAGCACCTTGCCCCGCACCGGCGCATGCCAGCGGTGATAGTCGAAGGTGTTGAGGAACGAGTGCGTGAAGATCCCGCCGCGGAACCGGTCCGCGTACTCGCTCCCTTCGAGCAGCTCGTGGATCGACCACTCCATCCCCTTGATCGACAACGGGGTGTCGTTCACCTGGATCGTGGAGCGCTCGCTCACCTGCCACCATCCGACGAACGTCGAGTCGGCCGGGGCGACGAGCACCGCATCGTCGCACGGCGCCGCCACCGGCCGCATGCCGGGCTTCACATGCCGGGCGAAGAACTGGTTGAACGTCTTGTAGCCGCTCGGTGACGGCATGTACTCGTCCCAGTTGAACGCCGGATCCGCGCGGAAGCCGTCCACCTCCCACGCCGATTCCAGCGTGTCGAGATACGACCCCCAGGCGCGGGCGAACTCCACGATCCACGCCGAGAGCGGCGTGAGCACCTGCGGCTGCGTCCCCGGCGTGATAGGACTCTGCAGCGCCTTGAGCGGCGGCTGGTCGAGGATGAAGTAGAACTTCACGAGGTGATCGTGGATGCATCGCGAGTCGACGTTCTCGCGCGGCGTCCACGTCACGAGCTCGTCGACATAGCGCAGGTAGTCGTCGAGCGTCTGCAGATCGGCGATGCCGGGCACGTCGTGCGCCTGCGCGTTGCGGATCGCGAGCGCGAAGTCATCCGTCCAGCCGTTCGTCTTGATGAGGGCGACGAGCTTCTTCACGATGTCGTGCACAGTCTGCTCCGGGGTGAAGTCCACTGCCGTGGTCAGGAGCAGCTTCCGCAAGCTCGCACGTTCCGGGGCGCCGCGCCTCGCACGAACGGTTGATAGCCGTCGGGGGGCGCCGCGGCCGTGCCGTCTTCAGGTGACGTGACGGCGGCGGGTCGGCGCGCCGCCTAGATTGCTCCGCCATGAAGCTTTGGATCGACGCCGACGCCGTCCCCGTGATGGTGAAGGACGTGTGCTTCCGCGCCTCCGATCGCCTGGCACTCGACACAGTGCTCGTGGCGAACCAGCGGGTGGTGCTCCCGCCCGGCTATTCGCATCTCTCCACGGTGCGCGTCGATCATGGCGCCGATGAAGCCGATCGCTACATCGCCGAGCACGCCGAGGCGGGCGACGTCGCGGTGACGGCCGATATCCCGCTCGCCGCGCTCCTCGTGCCGAAGGGCGTCGTCGTCATCGATCCGAGAGGCGAGGAGTACACGCCGGAGATCATCGGGGAGCGCTTGTCGGTGCGTAACTTCATGGACAGCCTGCGCGGCACGGGCGTCGAGACGGGCGGACAGGCCGCATACGGCGCGCGTGAGAAGCAGGCGTTCGCGAACGCGCTCGACCGGGTGCTCACGAGGGCCCGCCGGCTCGGTTGAGCCGACGCGGCGGATCCCGAACGGAGGATCGAGATGAAGTGGGGTGATCGGGCAGGTGCGTCGGCTCCCGTCGGCACGCGGCGATCGTTGCTCGCCGCGGCGCTCCTCTCGCTCCCCGCGCTCGCGTGGAGCCAGGAGCGACCCACCTACGAGGAATCGTTCGCGCGGATCGCCCGGCAGCAGGCGGTCGACGACAGCGTCGCGGCGCGCGGCGCGCGCACGATCTTCCTCACGAACGGCGCGCGGACGGCGCGCGTCGTCGTGCTCTTCCACGGGCTCACCGACTCGCCGCGCCAGTTCGAGTCGCTGGCCCAGCTGCTGCACGACGCGGGCGACAACGTGTATGTCCCGCGGCTGCCGCGCCACGGCGTGCGCGGCGGGAGCGCCCACACGTTCGCCGGACTCACGGCGGACGAGCTCCGTCAGTGCGCCGATTCCTCCGTCGACATCGCCAGCGGCTTGGGCGACACCGTCATCGTCGCCGGCCTCAGCCTCGGCGGCACGATGGCCGCGTGGATCGCGCAGCATCGCGAGGTGGCGCGGGCCGTCATCATCGCCCCGGCGATCGAGGCCGGCCGCATCCCGTCGATCCTCGAGCGCCCCATCGTCGGGCTGGCCGACCGGATCCCGAACATCACGCGGCGCGCGCCGAGCGATACGGCGCGCCCCGACCGCGAGCCCGGCATCGCGACGCATGCCATCGCCCGCATCCTCCAGCTCGGCATGTCCGTCCTCAAGGAGTCGCGGCGCACCGCGGCCCCGACGCCGGCGATGACGATCCTCGTGAACGCCAACGACCGCACGGTGAAGGAGTCAGCGGCGGAGGAGCTGGCGCGCCAGTGGGCGCGCCACGGCGCGCGCGTCTCGTTGTACGAGCTGCCCGACTCGCTCCGCCTCCCGCACAACATCGTCGATCCGTTCCGCGGCGCCGGAGGCGGCCCGCTCGTCCTGCAGCTACTCGAGGACCTCATCCACGACGAGCCGCCCTCGATGGTGGTGCGACGGCTGATGGTTCCGACCGTCGCGCCCGCGCAGCCGCCGCGCTGAGCGGGCGCGCGGACCCTTACGACGCCGGCGTCACGCGGCTGAGCCGCTTCACGAGGTCGTACAGGAACGCCTGCCCCTCGTAGAACGAACGCACGCGCATCCGCTCGTCGCGGCCGTGGAACCGGATGTCGTCGCGATCGAAGAAGAAGCCTTGCACGCCGTACGTCGGGATGCCGGCGGCGCGGAGCGCCCGTCCGTCGGTCGCGCCCATCACCATGATCGGGATCGTCAGCGCGTTCGGCCACAGCTGCTTCGTCGCACCCGTCACGGCCTGCACCACGTCGGGGCGGAGCGGCGATGCCGGACCGGCCTCGGGCTTGCCCATCACCGTCACGGTGACCTCCGAGTCGGCCACGATCTTGCGGATCGCATCGACCACATACTTTTCGCCGTCCTCGGGGAGCACGCGACAGTTCACCGTCGCCGCCGCAAGCTGGGGCAGCGCGTTCAGCGCATGCCCGCCCTCGAGCATCGTCGGGATGCAAGTGGTGCGCAACGTCGCGTTCCAGCTCACCGAACCCTTCGCGACGCGCTGCATCGCCGCCTGAGAGCCGGCCGCCACCTGCTCGAGGTCGGCCCTGAGCGCGCCCGATTCCGTCCTCGCGATCTGCTTGAAGTACGCGGCCGTCACTTCATTGGTCTTCAACGGGAAGCCGAACCGCGAGAGGCGGTCGAGCGCGCCGGCGAGATGATAGATCGCGTTGTCCGTGGTCGGCAGCGAACTGTGGCCGCCCTTGTTGCGCACTTCGAGACGCAGGCTGAGCACCCACTTCTCGCTCACCTGCAGGTCGTTCGCGATCTGCTTGCCGTTCACCGACTCGCCCCACCCGCCCTCGTTCAGCGCATACTCGGCGTCGATCCAGTCGCGATGGTTCTTGAGGAGCCAGTCGACGCCGTTGAACGGGCCGCCCCCTTCCTCGTCGGCTGTGAGCGCGACGATGATGTCGCGGTCGGGGGTGAATCCTTCCTTCTTGTACTGGATGAGGTTGGCGATCCACACCGCCGCCTGCGCCTTGTCGTCGCCGGTGCCCCGGCCGTAGAAGTAGCCGTCCTTCTCGTTCAGCGTGAACGGATCCATGCTCCAGTCCTCACGCTTGGCCTCCACCACGTCAGTGTGGGCGACGAGCAGCAGCGGCTTGCGCGCCCCGGAGCCGTGGTAGCGCACCACGAGATTGAGCTTCTTCGGGCTGGCGCCGTCCACGTGGATGTCGGCGTCGGGAAAGCCGGCGGCCTTCAGTCGCGCCGCCGCGGCCTGAGCGACCGGCGTCGTCGAACCCGTCGTGAAACCCGACGGGATCTCGATGAACTCCTTGTAGATCGCGCGGGCCAACGCCTGCTCGTCGGCGGGGCGCGTGGTCTGCGCGAGCGCGGGAACGGCGACGAGTGCGGCGATCGCGAGCGGGAGCAGCGGGGGGCGTCTCATGGATTGCACCTGGGAGGAGAGGAGAACGTCTCGGAGCCGACGCGGTGGCGGCCGGTCAGCCGGCGTGTTTCGTCGTGCGATTCAGGCCGGGGTCGCCGCCAGCGACGCCCGCACCTTGGGGATTACCTGCCGCCCATACAGTTCGATACTGCGCATCATGGCCGCATGTGGCAACGTACCGGCGCTGTACTTCATGTCGAACCGCGCGATGCCGAGCGCGGTCGCCGTGGCCGCGATCTTCCGCGCCACCGTGTCCGGCGAGCCGACGTACAGCGATCCGTGCTCGATCTCCTGCTCGAATTCGCGCCGGCTCGTCGGCGGCCAGCCGCGCTCGGCGCCGATGCGGTCGCGCATCACGCGGTAGGCGGGCCACAGTTCCTCGCGCGCTTGCGCGTCCGACTCGGCCACATGACCGGGCGAATGCACGCCGATCGGCAGCGCCGGCACGCCGAGCTGCGCGAGCGCGCGATGGTACAGCGCGACGTACGGCGCGAACCGCTGCGGATCGCCACCGATGATCGCGAGCATGAGTGGCAGTCCGTAACGCGCGGCACGCACCACCGACGCCTGGCTCCCGCCGACACCGATCCACGCGCGGAGCGTGCCCGACTCGGTGGGCGGGAACACCTTCCGCCCCTCGAGCGGCGCGCGCGTCGTGCCTGACCAGGAGACCGGCTCGCCCGTGCCGTCGTGCGCGCGCACCGTCGCGAACAGGTCGAGCTTCTCCTCGAACAGCGTCTCGTACTGGTCGAGGTCGAACCCGAAGAGCGGGAACGACTCGATGAACGAACCGCGCCCGAGGATCACCTCGGCGCGCCCGCCCGACACGGCGTCGAGCGTCGAGAAGCGCTGGAACACGCGGATCGGGTCGTCGGAGCTGAGCACCGTCACCGCCGAGCCGAGCCGCATGCGCGTCGTGCGGCTCGCGATCGCCGCGAGAAGCACCTCGGGCGCCGAGATGGCGAAGTCGGGGCGGTGATGCTCGCCGACGCCGAAGAAGTCCACGCCCACCGAATCGGCGAGCTCCGCTTCGGTGATGACGTCCCGGAGGACGCGGGCCTGCGGGAGCATACGGCCGGCATCGTCGACCGTGACGTCGCCGAAGGTATCGAGGCCGAGTTCGAGTTCGGGGGGAAGTTCCATGGACCAAATCTACCAACGTTCCGGCGACGGACGAACGGGTGACCGGAACGCCGAGGCCGCCATGACTCAGCGGTACGGATACACCATATAGAAGAGCAGCGACATCCCTGCCAGCACCCACATGGCTGGTGGCACCTCGCGCCCGCGCCCGGTGAGCAGCTTCAGCGCCGGGTGCAGCAGCAGCCCCGCCGTCATCCCGACGCCGATGTTGAAGGTGAAGCTCATCAACACGATCGTCAGCAGCGCAGGGATCCACTCCGTCTGGTCGTGCCGCTCGATCGTGGCGACCGGGCCGACCATCAGCAGGCCGATCGCGACGAGGGCCACTCCGGTCGCGTGCGCCGGCATCGCCGTGAACAGCGGCGCGAAGCCGAGCGAGAGCAAGAAGAGCGCGGCCACGACGAGCGCCGTGAAGCCGGTGCGCCCGCCCTCCGCGATGCCGACCGCCGATTCCACGAACGCACCGCAGGTGGTGGTGCCGACGACCGGCGCGAACATGTTGACGAGCGCGTCGGCGAGCATCGGCTTCTCGATGTCGGGGAGGTTCCCCCGTTCGTCGAGCAGGCCGGCGCGCGCCGACAGCCCGATGAGCGTGCCGATCGTGTCGACGAACGCCATCACGAACACGATCACCACCACGGGGAGCGCCTTGAGCGTGAGCGCGCCCGCGATGTCGAGCTGCCCGAACAGCGGCGCGACGCTCGGCGGCCAGCTCATCACCGCACTCGGCAACTGCGTCACGCCGGTGAGCACGGAGGCCGCGGTCGTCGCAACGATCCCGATGATCAGCGCGCCGGTCACCTCACGCGCCATGAGCCACGCCGTGAGCACGAACCCGCCGAGCGCGAGCAGCGTCGCCGGCCGGCTGAGCGCACCGAGCGCCACCGGCGCCCCGGGCACGCCGAGCGTCACGACCCCGATCTGGTTGAGTCCGAGGAAGGTCAGGAAGAGGCCGATGCCCACCGCGAAGCTGATCTTGAGCGACGCCGGCAGCGCGTTGGCGAGCCAGCTTCGCACACGGAGCACCGTCAGCACCGTGAACAGCGCGCCGGCGAGGAAGATCGCGCCGAGCGCCGTCTGCCACGGGAACCCCATCCCCTTCACCACGGTGAAGACGATGAAGGCGTTCTCCCCCATGTACGGCGCGATGGCGAACGGCCGCTTGGCGTACACCCCCATCACGAGCGTCCCGAACGCCGCCGAGAGGATCGTCGCGGTGATCGACGCGCTTCGCGGCATGCCCGCGGCTTCGAGGATCGCCGGGTTGACGACGATGATGTACGCCATCGTCAGGAACGTCGCGACGCCGGCGCGCAGCTCCGTACGATACGACGTGCCGTGCCGCTCGAATTCGAAGTAGCGTCTCACGCGCGCGCGCTCAGCCGATCACTTGGCCGAGCACCCGCTGCACGTTGCCGCCCAACACCTTCGCCGCTTCGGCGCGGGTCAGCCCGTGCGCCTGCAGGTCCGATGCCCAATCGCCGAGCTGCGTGTAAGAGGTGAAGACCGGCTTGAGGTTGCCGTCCATGTCCGTGCCAAGCCCCACATGGTCGATGCCGACGACGTCGATCAGGCGCTTGGTGTTGTCGACGAATTCCGCGAAGCTCGCGTTGAAGCCGCTCGGCCAGAGACCGATGACGCCGCCGGTCTTCGCCACGAGCAGGGCGTGTTCCTTGCTGATCGCCCGCGCCGCGAGGAGCCGGCTCTCCTCCATCTTGAGGATGCTGTGCGAGAGGATGATGGGCGCCGAGGTCAACGACACCACGTCGCGCACCGTCTCGAAGGAGGCGTGGGCGACGTCGATGAGCATCCGCGTGGCATTCATCCGCTTGACGACCGCCTTGCCGAACGGAGAGAGTCCGCCGTGCTGCGGAGCGTGCGTCTGGAGGTCGCCCAGCGCGCTCGGCACGTAATGCACGAGTTGCAGCGAGCGTACGCCGTCGGCGTAGAGCCGGTCGACCCGTTCCGGCTTGCCATCGAGGAAGTCGCCCCCCTCACAGGCGAGGTACGCCGCGACCTTGCCCTCCCGCTGCGCCCGCAGGAGGTCGGACGTCTTCGTCGCCTGGAAGGCGGGAACCGTCTTCATGAACGCCGCCACCGTCGCGAGTTGGCGTTCGTATTCGCGGGCGGCTTCTCCCGCCGCGTATTCGCCGTGGGTCACGACGCCCGTCGGCGTGAGTTCGATCAGCGCGGCGTCGGCGACGAGACTGAAGAACGCACCCGTCAGTCGTCCGTCTCGCATGTTCGTGACCGTCTTCACCGCGGCGGCGTCACCGGCATACTCCGGGCGCCCCTTGTTGAAGAAGGCGCCCGGGTGCGTGTGCAGGTCGAACGACAGGTACGCGTCAGGCTGCGCCGGCTCGGCGAACGCGCCCGTGGCGGGAAGGATCGACAGCCCCGCGGTGGCGAGCATGCTGTCTTGCAGAAAGCGGCGGCGCGTGATCATGGACGTTCCTCTCAGGGTGGTCACCGTGGCCGGGCGGACCGGCCGACCCGTCGCCGTGCTACTCCGCCGTCGTCGGATCGATGACTGTCTGGATCTCCAGCACGCGATCCGCCGGGAAGCCCCCCTGCCGCGCGTGCTCGCGCACCATCGCCTCGTTCGGCGCGCGATACACGCAGTAGATCTGGTCGCCCAGGACGTAGCTGTGCACCCACTGGATCTGCGGTCCCATCTGATTCAGTACGCCACACGACTTCTGCGAGATGCCCTTCAGCTCGGCGGCCGTCAACTTTCCGGCACCGGGAATGTTGCGCTCGATCAGATATTGCGGCATCGCGTGCTCCGGGGGGAGGTGGATGGACTTTCCAGCGGGACGGATAACATAGCGCGAACCGCTCGATCGGCTAGCCACTCTCCGGTTGGCGGCGTCCTGAGAAGGCGCCGAGCATCCCGCTCACCGTGAAGCAGAGACTGAATGACAGGGTCACGAACAGCACCGCCGCCCTAGAGCCGGCACCCTGCCACGCCGCGATGGCCACACCGACGAGCGTCGACGCGACGACGGCGACGAGCGCGAGCAGCCACCGCGGCGATCCCCGCGAGGCTCCCGTGCGGAAGACCGTCACGGCCGTGACGAGCGACGCGATCGCGATGATCAGGTATCGGGCATCGCGCCCTGTCGTGAGCAACCGCAGTGCGCCGAAGCCGATCGGGAGAGCGGCCAATCCGTAGGCGATGACCAGGAAGGCCTTCGTTGACGCGTGCTGATTCATCGGCTTCCTCGAAGAACGTCAGGGCAGGTCGACGATCGTCGGGCGCCACGTCTTCGGGTCGCTCGACACATGGCGCTTGGGACTCACCACCTCGAGGTGGGTCGCCTTCACCCGGATGAGCACGTAGTCGTCGCCGCGAGGTCCGGACATGTAGAACGACGCCCAGGCGGCCTTCCAATGCTGGACCTTCGCCGCGGAGTCGCTCACCAGCGTCGCCGTCCCCGCCACCGTGACGTATTCACCGGCGTTCGCATTGAAGTAGAGCATCGTGACGCGGCCGTCGCGCCGGACCTCGGCGACCTTGCGCGTCAGCGGATTCGTCGCGACCCAGATCGTCAGGTCCGGCTCCGCGGCGGCGGGATCGACGACGCGCGCCTGCGGCCGCCCGTCGGCGTCGAGCGTCACGAGCGTCGCGTATCGCGCAGCGGCCATGATCTCTTTCGCCGCGGCGATGACCTGGGTGCGCGTGAGCGGTGCCGGGGCGGCGCCTTGCGTGCGCGCCGCGAGGGGGAGGCCGGCTGTCATCAGCAGGGCGATCGCGACGCGAAGTCGCAGGGATGCGCCTGCGGTTCCAGCGCGAGGCGGTGTCCGCGGCTCAATCACGGGCCGCCGCCTCGTTGTACGCCACCGCTTCCCGGATGAGCGCCTTCAGCGCCTTCTCGTCGATCTTCTCCCCTTCGTGCAAGTCGATGGCGCGCCGGACATTCCCTTCGAGACTCGAATTGAAGAGGCCCGACGGGTCCTTCAGGAACGCGCCCTTCGCGAACGTCGTCTTCACGACCTTCTTGTATGACTCGCCGGTGCAGATCAGTCCGCTGTGCGACCAGACGGGGATCGACCACTTCCACTCCTCGACCACGTCGGGATCCGCCTTCCTGATGATGGCGCGGAGCCGGGCGAGCGTCTCCCCTCTCCAGTCGTTCAGCTCCGCGATCCGCGCGTCGATCAGCTTCGACGGCGATCCGGCGCTCTTCGGCGTCCTCTTCATGAACAGCTCCTCGCAGGCGCGTCACGTAACGGTACGGACGATGGTCGAGCGCCGCAAACCTCGCTCAGCCAGTCAGCTCGAACCGGATGGACTGCGCGCCTTCCCACAACAGTCTTCGCCCGACCTCGGCGAGACCGTCGTGTTCGTCGAGGATCGTCAGAAAGTGGTTCCCCGCCAGCTGGCCGACGCGGCTCGAGAAGCACGCGCTGCCGTACGGCACCAGCAGCTCCGCCTCGCTGAGTCCCGGTGGATGCCAGAGCACCTGCCCGGGAGCCGGGTGGCTCGTGGCGTTCTCATAGTCGACGCCGAGGTCGTAGTCGGCGAGCGGCACCCATCCCGCCTCGCCGCTCCAGCGCGCCTGCACGAGTCGCCCGTCGAACGGGAGGCGGGAAAGGAATGCGGCCGCCGTCCGCCTAGCGCGCTCGGATTCGAGCGTCGCGGCGAACGACAGCGAGCCGATCCGTACGGTCAGATGGGTCATGGTGTGTCGGTCCTACGGTGGGGACGCGGGGACGGCGGCACACAAGAGTGCGCCGCCGTCCCCGATTCGGCAACTCACCCGGCCGATACCGAGGCGCGCGCGGAGAACCGCTCGCAGAAGTTCCCCAAGAAGGAATTCCACCCCTTCTCGTGCCCCTTCCCCTGATTGGTGTCAGGGAGTCCGGAGTGGACGAGGGTCATGAGCGTCTCGTTCCCCCGCTTCGTGAACGTCACCGACACGTTCGACTCCAGCCCCGACGTGTTCGGTGACATCCAGGTGTGCTGGAGCTTGGTGGGCCGCTGCACCGCCGTGAAACGGCCGTAGTGTGACGTCCCCTTGATGGACCAGAAGAAGAGTCCGCCCACTTTCGCGTCGAGCACGTACTCGTCCGCGATGTGCCACGTCGTGCCCGGCGTCTTTGGATCCAGCCAGGCGTCGAACACCTGCTCGAGCGGCGCCGGGATCGTGCGCTCGACCTTGACCTCGACGGTCTTCATGGCATCCGTCATCTCTTCTTCTCCTTTCCCTTGGTGGATTTGAAGTGGTGCTCGAACTCGTCGAGCTGCTCGTTCCAGAAGCGTTCGTAGTGGTGCACCCATCCGGCGACGTTCTTGAGCGGCTCCGCGCGCAGCGAGATGATCACTTCGCGACCGTGCTTCTTGCGCGCGATGAGCCCTGCCCGCTCGAGCATCTTGAGATGCTTGGTGACGGAGTTGAGGGCGGTGTCGAACGGCTTGGCGAGTTCGAGGAAGCCGGCTGGGCCTTTGGCCAGCCGGTCGATCATCGCGCGGCGCGTGGGGTGCGAAATGGCGGTCAGGACGACGCTCAGTTCGGTCATGACGTGATATTACACCCTAGGGTGTAATAACGCAAGGCCGCCGGGCATCGCCGCGATCCGGGCCCGCTCGCGTCGACTACGCGGCCTTCAGAGGCCCGATGACCTTGTACGTGTTGATCACAACGCCGGACGGCGTGGGGCTCTCGGAGAGGACGAGCCCACGCCATCCGTTGGCGTTCAGCGCGCCGTGTTCTGGGCCGGGAAGCGCTCCTGCATCCACGCTTGCCACTGCGGGGTCACGCGCGCGACGGTCTCGGCCGCCTGATCGCCGTACAGATAGAAGCCCAACACCACCATCGTCTGTTCGCCGCCAGGGAAGGTGTAGGCACCGAGCGCGGCGATGCCCGGCGCCGGTTGGTCGATCCTCAGCAGCGCGTCGAACGGACTCTCTGTGAGGTACGTCGCGACGCCGCTGAGCGCCGGACCACCGCCGGGAACCGTGAACCGCTGGCCGACGCTCACGCCCTTCACTCCCACGGCCGTGGTCAGCTTGTCCCACGCCTCCGCCACGGTACCGGCGGCGGGCGCCACGAGCTGCATGTTCGCCGAGCGTTGGCCGCGGAAGTGCGTGAGATAGAGCTGAAGCGTGCGGTAGAAACCAGCGAAGGCGGCGCGGGCTTCTTCCAGCTGGTCGTCCCACTCATCAGTGCTGGCGAACAGACTTTGGACGACGCGGACGATGCACACACCACCCGCGCGTGCCTCGACGCTCCACTCGGTCGCGACGGGCGGCGCGCCACCCCAGCTCTCGCCCTGCGCGACGAACTTCCGCGGCGGATCCCACGCCGTCAGCGTAGAGCTGACGTCCATGCCCGGGCCGAAGCTCAACTTCATCACGGCGGGCTTCCCGTCGCGTTCTTCGATCTCCGCCGGCACGAACCACGACGAGATCCCCTGCCCGGTGGCGATGGCCTGCCACACTTCTTCCGGTGTGCCGGGGACCTCGAACTTCGATTCGACCGAACGGCGGCCGGACGCATCGTGCTTCACGCTCATGAGTGCTCCTTGGGATGGGCCGTCGCCGGCAGTGGGTGGGCCACGATGACGAGGCGATGTGCGCGGCCGCCGGGGGCGGATGCATCGTGGTACTTCGAGACGAGTCTGGTGATGGCGTCGGTGAGCTCGGCGCTGAACGCCGCGCGGTCGGCCGGCGAGCGGAAGCGCACTTCGGTGTCGACCGCGAGGGTCGCCAGCCGTTTGCCCGCCTTCTTCGCGCGACGCACCTGATCGGCCACTTCGCGGACGATCCGTGCGCCGAGGGCGATGAGGTAGTTCGCGGAGAGTCGATCGACGTTCCGTTCCGGATCGCCGGCGGCCGGCCCCATCGCGCTCGGCGAGACGACGTACGACGCGGCGGTGGCGACGAGCAGCCGTTCGGTGAGCCCGCCCCACTTCCGTTCTTCGGCGAGACGCACCAACCCGTGCGACTCCAGCGCGTGCAGGTGGTAGTTGACCTTCTGCCGAGCGAGGCCGACGCGCGTGGCCAGCGTGGCCGCCGAGGCGGGCGCGGCCAGTTCGGCGAGGAGGCGGCTGCGCATCGGTTCCAGCGCGACGGTGGCCGCAGCCGGATCGTCGATGACTTGGATGTCGAGCATGGGGGGATGGTAGCATTGACAAATATTCTTGTCAAGGCCGCACCCGACGTTTGTCGCGAACTACCGGCGTCTCTCCAGGAACCCTCTCCCTTCGAATATCGCGGACATCGCCTTCTCGATCCGTGCTGTCCGCGTCGTCGACTGCCTGGCCGCCGCAAAATGGTAGAGGTAACTCCGCTGCCGCCCCGGCGTCAGCGCTTCGAACGCGCGCTTGAAGCGCGGATCCCGGCGGAACCACTCCGTCAGCTCCGCAGGAACCGGGAACTCCGAGGTCCGCCTCGGCTTCAGCCGCAGCCCGGCCTGCTCGACGGCGATCGCCTCGCGCACGTACGCCCTGATGGTCGCCGCCCGCGCGGCGATCTCCCTCGCGCTGCTGAATTTCATGACGCGCCCGGCGTGCGTCTGCCCGAGCTGCACCAGCACCTTCTTCGGATCCTTCAGCAGCGCGCCCTGGAAGAAACCGAGCGCGAAATACTCCTTTGTGTGCGTGAAATCTCTCCCGTCGGCGTCCACGCGGCCTGCATCGCTCATCGGGCACGACTCCGCGCGAGGTCACCTTTTCGTCTGTTCGATCCCATCTCGTATCGCCGCCTTGAGCGTATCGACGTCGATGTTGCGGAGCGTGCTGAACTTGATGCAGTACCCCGTCACGCTCGCCTTGCCAAGTTCACCGCCGTAGGTCTTGGCGAGGTACTTCTTGTCTTCGAGTCCCATGATGTAGACGGAGATGCCGGTGGTGTTCGCACTCAACCCGATCTGATAGAACTCCCGGGTTCGCCCATCGGCGTACGTCATGGTCTGCAGTCCATAGCCGATGTTCGGGTTCGTGACCGTTCGACCGCGCTCGTCATTGCCATCCAGGAACCACAGCCGACCGCGCGGCATCAACCCCAGGATGATGTCGTGAAGCGCCTGCAAGTCAGCTCGCTTGCGCTCGGGTTGGGCGGCGATGTAGTCCCTGATCTGTGTGCGCACCGTCATGTCGCGCTCCGTTCTCGGATGCGTGCCTGCCGCTCAGCAGCAGCGGCAGCCGGGCGGACTAGATGCTCAGGCTGGGACACATGTCACCAGAACCGCCTCCTCGCCGATGCGATCGCTGGCGATGATGCGGAGCGGTGGCCGGGCACCGGCAAAGTACGGCTTGCCGCCGCCCAGCACGAATGGGCGAAAGTAGAGACGGTACTCGTCGATGAGGCCGAAGTCGGTGAGGCTCGCCGCGAGGGCGGGCCCCGCGACGTCGATCTCACCTTCGACGTCCTTCTTCAGTCTGCGCACGAACGCCTCGACGTTCTTACCGACCAGCGTGGCGTTCGCGCCGACCGACTTCAACGTACGTGAGACGACCCATTTCGGCTTTGCCCGCCACGCCGCCGCGAACTCGTGGTCTCCCTCGTCCCACTCCGGTCGATCCTCGTCCCAGTAGCGCATGATCTCGTAGATCCGTCGACCGTACAGGCAGCCGGCCAGGCCGCGCACGTGATCCGTGAAATGACGGCCAAGCACGGCGTCGGGCGGAGGCATCTCCAGCGCGCCTGAGACGCCATCGACGTAGCCGTCGAGAGACTGCATCATGCCGAAGACGAGCGTACCCATCCCCTCACACCTCCGCATAGATGTCCGGCGGGATCTCTTGCGGCCCTCCGACCTCGAAGGCGACAGATGAACACCCGCACTCGACCGCTTTCGTAGAAAGCGCCGTCAGCAAAAAGGTTGGTCAGGGCTCACGCGGCGAGGAGATGGTGATGCGGAAGCCATCCGGGTCGCTTAGCCGAAAGACGCGCGCACCACGTGCGTCGGTGGGCTCGAGATCGAGGACCGCTCCCGCCCGCTTGGCTCGTGCGGCGATCGCATCGATCGGCTGCGCTGTGGTGATCTGGAACGAGAAGCCTTCGCCCTTGGGCCGATCGGCGCCCTTCGCCCCGTCGTCCTGCGCGAGGAGGATCTGGATGGCGCCGGCGCTGATGCGGATGGCAAGCAGTCGCCCATCGCGTTCGAATTCCCGATCGATAGTGAAGCCGAGCGTATCGCGATACCACTCCGCACTCGTCCGCACCGCAGCCACGGTCAGCGCCACCTCGAGGCTCCGCGCTGTGAGGAGATCGTCCATCGGTCGAGCTGGGAGAGCGGGGGAACGATCGGTCATTGTACGGATCGGCTCGGATAGGAGAGGGCGATCAGTGAGAAGCGACGACTGGCCGGTGCTGCGGGGCTTCTAATAGAGGCGGCCACGGCCGTGCGCCGCAAGTCGACACTAACACGCGTCACGCGCCGGGCTGCTTGCCGCGCGCCTCCCGTTCCTTTCGAAGGCGGAGGGGGGCGACGCGAACCCACGCGTCTTCGAGCACCTCGGCGAGCTGCTTACGGTCGATCTTGTCCAACCGCACCAGGACGAACGGATAATCTCGATAGTGCTCCGTGAGATGGAACAGCTTCGGCCACGTCCGAAGCATCAGTTCGCGATCCTCCGGCGTCGTGCGCACGACGAGCGTCTCGCCGTCCTCGCGCAATCGCGCGAGCAACTTGCCCTTCACCTTGAGCGCCGGCGTGCCGTACGACATGGCCTCCTCGACGCCGGGGAGCACGGCGGCGAGGGCGCGCACTACGGCGAAGTGATCGGCTGGCATTCGCCGCGTCGGCGCGCGGTTCCGGCGAGATGGCATGTGGCGTGCACTCCAATGAATTGTCAGGACGGCCTGCAGCACCTCACGGACGCTCGCGGCGCCGAAGGCCGACACTGAGCGAATCGCGGATGGCGGCCATCCGCGCCGGCGAGCGCGCGATGGGATTGAGCGTGGCGGTGGCGCGGATCTCTGTGGTCTCGCCGTCGACGAGACGCACGGAGTACTCTCTGCACCGCCACCGCAACAACCAGTCGCGGCCACAGTGCGCACGGAGCGTCAGAACAGTTTCGTCCGTCTGCCGCGGTTCGGTCGTCATGATGACCATGCCGGCATCGCGCACCGCGCTCACTGTCGCCTGCCGGATCGCCGGGGGTACGTCGATGTAGCTCGCTCGCACGCGTACGCGCGCATCGCCGGGCAGGTCGGGTCGAACGACGACGCGAAGCTGCGGTGGTGGGACGCACGCACTCAGTGCGAGCAGCGCTCCAGATAGCATGGCGGCGCGGGTGCTCATCCAGTGGCTGCCTCCCTAACCTTCTGACAGCTCGCGGCTACGGACGTTTCGCATCGCCGACCCAGGGCCCGTCAAGCTGCTCCGGATAGTAGAACATCGCTTCCGTGGTCCACCGGTCCGTGCCGACGGTGCCGCGCACGGCGATCATGACTTGCTGGAGCGCCTTCGGCCTGCCGAGCTGGCGCCATAGTGCGCGAGCGATCTTCCGGCCGAGGACCTTCTCCGGGGGACAGCCGTCGTTCTCGGCGACGGTCGTCGGCGGGCCGAACATCCACTTGTGAGCGCGCAGCGCGGCCGCCGTCAGTGATGAATCGTCGTACACCAGAAGGACGGAGTCAGCCGCGAACTGGCGAAAGCCAGCGAGGCGATATCCGATGGAGGTCGCGACGACCGCCGAGCGGACAGGCGCATCGAGCGTAGCGGGGTCTTGCAGCGTGCTGAACTGCAACGGAACCTGCGCGTGCGCGGACGATCCAGTGAAGGCGACCACCGCGAGCGCGAGTGCGAGCCATCGCAACCTCATGGAATCTCCTTTTCGGCGAACTGACGAAGAGAGTTCAGCTTCGCGGTCGTGGTGCCGCTCAACTTGATGCTACCTGCTCGGCTCACGACGCGCGAGTCGTGCGGCGGCACGTGTCTCAAAAGGGGCTCACATCGCCGAGTGCCATAGCGGCGTCGGGTGGCACTCATCCTTAGTCGACTCAGCGGAGCGATAGCAGAAGCGCGGAATGATCTGAGGTCTTCGCGAGGCGCTCCTCATGAGAATACCAAACCCCGCGGACTCGACGTCGCACCGACAGCGTTCCGAACGCATGATCCAAGCGAAAGCCTCGCCTTCTCCCCGAATGCTTGCTGTACCAGGAGTACTCACGCTCATCACGGTGCTTGTGCCGCCAGAGATCGACCATCCCGTGGAAAGGCATTGCCGTGAACCACGGATCGCTGCTCAGATCAGCGCCCTCGGTATCGAATGCCCCGTGACCACTGTTCAAGTCGCCGACGAGCAGGAACTGCTCGTGACGACGACGCGTGGCCGCCTCGTGAACGCGCGGCCAGAGCGCTTGAATCGGCTTTGACGTGTCCGGGAAGTAGATGCCGGCCAGCCCCAAGTGCTCATTGGGAAACCACGCTTCCACCCAGCGATGGCGCTCTACCGGCCCTAGTGCGGACGCTTCGCGCTTTTCGAATGGTCGCTTCGACGCGAGCAGGATGCCGCGCTTCCGTGCGGGCGGCTCGGGAGCGTGAAACGTGGAGAACCCGAGTGCCCGCAAGCCAGTCTTGAGTTCCTCCAGTCGCGTAGGCGTCGTCTCACCCAGCACGACCGTGTCGGCCGCATTCCTCGCGATCGACTTCATGATCTCGGCGATCCTCGTCCCGCCGCCGGCTTGGATGTTCCACGCTTGAAGTATCACGAGAGTCGATTGGAGTTGGCTGACGAGGAAAGTTACGCGGAGCTCCGCGCTCCACGCCGATTGAGCCAGTAGTAGAGCGGCAGGCTGAAGCCGAAGCCGCCAAGCAACGAGAGCACCACGAACCAGTACCACTTCACGCGTCCGAGCGGGTGCCGAGCGAAGTAGACGCTGAGGAGGATCAGTGCGAGGAATACATCGAGGATGAATCCGAGTGCCAGTCTATCGTGCAGCACCGGTCCGAGGCCATTGAACTCGAAGAGCAGCCAGTAGACGAAGAATCCGTTCGGGACGATAAGGCCGAACGCTGAGATGACGAGAAGGAGCATGATGCGACTTCCGGCTAATGGTTCGAGAGGTCGGGCCTCACTGCGGCTTTGTGCCCAGCACACAGATCCATCCTCTGCGCACGTCTTCGTCAACGGCGATCTGGGCGAAGCCAGCGTCCGCGAACATCGCCCTGTGCTGGGCGACGTCGAGAACCGCCATCGTCGTCCACTGTGCCAATCGGTCGGCATACTTGGCGTGCTTCCCGCCGTTGTAGATTTCCGCGATCGCGGCCATGCGGCCGCCCGGCTTCAACACACGCAGTGCCTCTCGCATGCCTCCACTCAGATCCTGCCACGAGAAATGTGTTTCGACGGCCGTGACGAGGTCGAACGTGTTTTCGGCGAACGGCAACGCTGACGCCGACGCCTCCTGAATGTTCACGCGACTCGCCGATTGACGTTAGCGGCGCCATATGCCTATGCCTTCCACACCGTGACCGAGGGGCGGTCGAGTCTCTGAGGCGCTGGCGTCTTCATTCGCTGTTCCTTCTCGCCCGCTGACGCTCGCGCAGCTTGGCCAGGGTCGCGTGGAGATACCGACGATACCCCTCGGGGCTCATCCAGCCGCTCGGACAGTCCACCCGCGACAACTCCGCCGCGCGCAGTCGCAGGAACTGGTGCGTATTGCTCGTCCGGCGCTGAACGCGAATGCGGTACTGACCCGCCTCCACCGCGCGGACTCGCCCGATGCGCCCGTCCGGTACGCGCACGCAGTCCCCGACGGCGAAGCGATGCGTCATGGCACCATCTCGAAGAAGTAGTGCGTCGCCGCCGATCCGCGGCTGCAGCAGCGCCGGGTCAGCTGGCGGCAGATCGATCGAATGGTCCACGTAGCAGGAGCGTCGCGTAGACCAGCGCCATAACGGCCACCGGCAGCGTCAGCAGCCGCATGGCGACTGTCGGATCCTTTGCCTTGAGCAGCGCGAGGGCGCTCACGAGATAGAGCACGAGATTGAGATTCACGGCCGGGCGCCCGTAGATGCCGCCGAGCGTGGTCTCGCGCGCGTTCCAATTGAATAGCGCCACACTCAACCAACCGGCTGCGACGCACTGCCCCAGCCAACCGGCAGAAGGTGGTAGGCCAGGCAGCAGAATGGGGAGCAACGCGTCAGACGCGAACAGCAGCACCAGCCCACCCAGAGCCAGGATCACTGCACTGATACGGGAAACGATGGAAGAGATCACGTCCGAGGCGGGGTTGAAGTCAGCTTGGTCCAGCCAACGAGAAGAGTACTGCTGCGCGGCCCGCCGCCCATCAACCGTCCTTGAACCGCCGGCCGCGCTCGCGGAGCGCGGCGTCGAGTACGATGATGGCTTTCGGCCCCATGCCGTGCAACGCGCGCAGATCTGCACGAGTCCAGCGCGTGAGATGCGTCAATGACGTGATTCCCGCATTTGCCAGAGCTCGCAGAGCGGGGCCGGACATCCCCGAGGGAAACGCCGCGGCATTCGGGTGGGTGGATTCCGGTTTAGATGCCATTCCAGGTCGGGCTAGAAAATATGACTGGGCTGGCCTCCGGCTTTCGCGTGGGTTAGCTCCTCACGAGATGAGTCGGAGTTGCCAGAGCCACCGGCGACGCACCAGCGGTCGCCCCTTCGCGAAGACCAGCCCATGTCATCTGCTGCGACAACGATCTACCTCGGCCTCGACGTGCACAAGGAGTCCGTCACCATCGCGGTGCTCCCCGGTGGCGCAATTGCGCCCACCCGCGTCGAACGCCTCCCCAATGATTTAGCGAAACTCAAGCGATTCTGCGAGCGGCTCCGCGCGCAGGGCGAGGTCCACGCCTGCTACGAAGCGAGCGGCGCCGGCTACGTGATCCACCGCGCGATGGCGACGTGGGGCATCGCGTGCGACGTGATCGCGCCTTCGTTGATCCCGACGAAGCCCGGCCACCAGCGCAAGCACGACAAGCACGACGCCATCCAGCTCGCGCGGCTCTATCGCGCCGGGGAGCTCACCGTGGTGCGCATCCCCTCCGAGGCGGAGGAGCGCGTGCGCGACGTCGTGCGCTGTCGCGAGACGTTTCAGCGCGAGGTGCTGCGGAGCCGACACTACATTCTCAAGTTCCTCGCCCGGCGCGGCTTCGTCTATCGCGAGGGCACGCCGTGGCGCCAGGCGCACTACGAATGGCTCCGGCAGCTGGCGAGCGTCCGCTCGCCGCTCGCGCCGGAAGATCGCCGCGTCTTCGGCGAGTATCTCGGGCTCCTCGAATACAAGCTGTCGCGCCGCGACGAACTCGACCGTCAGCTCGCGGCGCTCGCGCTGACGCCGCCGGTGGCCGACGCGGTGCAGCGTCTCCAGTGCTTCCGCGGTGTGCAGCTGCACGCCGCGATGGTGCTTGCCACCGAGCTCGTCGATTGGCGCCGCTTCCAGTCACCGCGGCAGCTGATGGCGTATCTCGGGCTCGTGCCGCGCGAGCACTCGTCGGGCGACCGCGAGCGACGGGGCTCCCTCACGAAAGCCGGGAACAGTCACTGTCGTCACGTGCTCGTGCAGGCGGGGTGGGCGTACCGGTATCAACCGAAGATCGGCATCGCCCTCAAGGCGCGACAACGCGGCCAGTCGCCCGTGGTGATCGCGCACGCCTGGAAAGCGCAGCATCGACTGCACACACTCTATCGCCGCCTCGCGGCGCGCACCAAACCGCAGATCGCCGTGGTCGCCGTCGCGCGGGAGCTCGTCGGATTTCTCTGGGCCGTCATGCAGGACCTTGACCCGCAGGCCGTCGCCGCATGAACGGACGGTCCGTCGGTGTCCGGTGGCACGACAGGAGGACGCTCGCCTTCGTTATGGAGGCCGCAACCGATCGCGGCATCTCCGCGCCTAGAACGAGTCCGCTCCAGACGAATCCAATTCTTGCCGCGCCGGCGGAGCGATCCGCTGATCGGCGTATATCAGCAGGATTCATCGTCGAAGCCGCCACCGGCACCGCCGGACCTCTGCTCGCTCGCCGTCTAATGAGTGCTTGACAATCTTCCAGTCATATCAACGTTTGCTTCTGCTGCGAGCGCTCCCATGAAATGCGGTTGTGGGGCCACTGCCGTCCTTTCATGAAGTGGAGCAGTGGCCCCGCAACCGCTACCGCACCCGCGCTCGTCGGCAGCAAGCTGCGTTATACGGCTACGCGC